>NZ_JAQREI010000006.1:0-226593 GCF_028599215.1 Pseudoalteromonas sp. Angola-30 | reverse complement strand
TAAGCTGTAAGCTGTAAGCTGTAAGCTGTAAGCTGTAAGCTGTAAGCTGTAAGCTGTAAGCTGTAAGCTGTAAGCTGTAAGCTGTAAGCTGTAAGCTGTAAGCTGTAAGCTGTAAGCTGTAAGCTGTAAGCTGTCAAAATTTTAAAGCGAGTAGATTTATATTTACTCGCTTTTTTATACGTAGTTATAAGAATTACTGTTTTACTAACACTTCTACTCAGTAGTTATTGGTATCTTAGTTTTTTTAAGGGCGGCTTTGAGCTATAAGCGGACGATCGGGTAAACTCGTTGTTGGACAGAAACGTGTTAGATCTGATGGTCTAATACGTTACTGTCAAATTAGGCAAAGTATGTGGATTTCTGTTTGTTAGGCTTTTGTACTACACAACTGGACTTCCCACAGAAATCATCAAGCATTCTGAGAAACTAACAGCGAAAGATGAGCAAACCCGATTATAAGTTTAACAAGCGCATTAAATCTGACGTCCCACATTGTCCGATTTTTTGCTTAAAAGAAAATGACGCAAAAAAGCGTCCAACATGTTCCGCAGTTTATGCGGGCGTTAGCAGTCGATATGAAATTTCGCATAATTAGAAGCATTGAAGCACATATTATTAAAGATCGTGTACCAACTGACTACAAGAGCTTAGCGGCAGCTTGTGAATCTCAGTTTTCTGAAAAATGTACTTTGATTACTTTTCCACATGATAGAAAAGATGTGATAAAAAGTAACCTTACAGAAAAAGCATTAAAAAAGTTTGGAGAGCCGAGCCAAGATACTTTAATAGTTGTTGGAGGCTGTTTTTCATTAGAATCTGTTGAAAAATTAAAAAAGTACAATGCTGTTTTTCTTGCTCTATCGGAATTCTCATGGACAGATGAGCGGTACACGTTAATAAAGGCAGGCGAACCTAGGTAAAGTCAACTGCTAAGAAGTCGTTTAAAAGGACAAAAACAGTTGGCTTCTAACGAGTTGTTACGAACGTCCGGAAATGGCACTGGGCCGAACTTCGACAAAGAGCGAATTACGGACATTGAGCTAATCTTCATTGTTAAATAATATTATGCTATACCATTATAATGACTCTTTATTTTATAGGGATTTGAAATAACAAATGATGAGAACTTTTTTATTGTGTTGCAGTTTAATCATTGCGACGTCTGCTTATGGAAATATGCCATCCTATTTCAACGAAGACATTGATAGCGAGTACAGAGAGCTGCTTAAACATGCGGACAAGATGCTTCCTCAAACGGATAAACAGCTAGCATACCTTCCTTCATTCTTTCCATTTAGTCTGTTGGATGTTCGCCCAACGAATTTCGTAAATAATAATGACAAGCAAGCCTTTGCAAATTTTAATTTTGGGGTATTAGGAAGTAGGTTCCTGAATATTAATAAGAAGCAACTTTCTAATTTGCCAAGCATCTCAATATGCAAGGAGCAAAAATGTAAAAAAGAGCGAATTGAGCTGATAAAGCAGTTTTTAGTGGATTCAAAGAGTGAAGTTGAAATGTTGAGACAAAATACAAGTCTTTATATTGTCCAGCAAACGGCACCACATGTTTTTCGCATAAATAACACGTTTTATAGTCCAACGCAGCTTATTACCTACTACCCATCCAAACAAGCAGGATTTATCCCGTCAGGTGACTATAGGTTATCCAAGCCTGAAGAAGCTCCCAAAATGTTGGCATTATCTGAAGTTACTAAGGCTCTGAGAGAGGTGATGGCTAAGTATAATGTTGCTGCAATCACGAGAGTAAACGAAGAGAGTCTCAACATAATCTTTGGAGGTATAAGCGATAACCATTGGGGAATCGTAATTAACCATAAATCAACTATTCCAACTTCTGGTGATTATAGCCATATAGGTTTGGAATTCGATATTGTTCAAAAAGTTTCTGATAGCAGTTTTTACTATCAGACTAACTAATGGCTGTTATTGGCACTACCCAGCCACTCGGCAACATAAAATATTGATAATAATTGGTAAGGTATTTTACTGTGTCGGATGGCGCTTCGCTTATCCGACCTACGCAGGCACAAAAGAGTTACTAATATTGCATTAGGTTTTTGGTTGGTAGCCCCTGCAACCACCAAATTAATACCACAAGCAATTGATTAAAAAACATTTGTAAAAAACAAAAACATAACAGTGTAACTTATGGTGTAACTAAAAAATTTTGTCACAACACAACTATTTTTATTTACAATGCTAATTAGTGGTGAAATTATTAAGCTAGAACTCGTAAAAGGTACAATTATTCATGGAACGAATAAAATTAATATTAAAAATAACCGCCTACTTATCCTTTCTGATACTAGTCATCTGGTACTCATCAGTCAGTATTCTAAAAGGTTATGACCTATCACAAAACGGGAAAGTAACCACAGCTAAAGTAATAGCATATCAATACAGTGAATCAAGCGGACGCAAAGGCCGTACTAATAGGCACTATGACCACCTCATAGCTTTTAATGGACACAAAGGGCTAATAGACTTCGGTGAAGAAGTAAAGGTTGGCACCCAGCTATACATCGTTTATAGCACCACCAACCCCACTAACTTTGTAATTGGCAGAAATAAGCTTTCTATATTTGAATACTTAAAGCAAGAACATGGTGTGGTTGGCTTGATTATCGGACTAATTTTAGTTGTATTTTTACCTTTGGAGATACTAGCTTTAACAAGACAATTCCTTTCACCCCCATGTAAGCCACAGCCCACGCAAGCAGAAGTAAGGCTAGAGCAAATTGAAATTAATAACTCTCGTGAAAGGCTAAAAAAACCTTTAAACAGCTCGCTATTAATCTGTCTGGCTTCATTTGTCATTTTTATAATTTTTGGTGATCACAAAAGCTCATACAGTAGCCTTATTCTCACCTCAGCCACTTTCTCTGCCACAATATTTATATTTGTATATTTGTTCACTTATAAGCCAAAAAAAGAAATTAACTAATGAGTGCGCTCATTAATACGAATAGATCTAAATAATATTGACTAAAAAATAGGATTAAGCTTATGGATAAAATAATAGCTTCAGCGTCAATAATCAATGAGGACAAACCACAAATACCATGTTTCGGTATTCATGAAGGCAAAAACGGTGTTCCTTATTTATTTCAAGATCAAAACCCTAATGGGTTTGATTTCCGCGGCAAATCTACTAACTCTGGATTTTATAGCAATAAGATCTCAGGTTCATGCCCCCATAGTTTTAATGTTTATCTCAGAAGTCGCTCTGTACCAAAGCGGCACGATAAAGCTTTTCGTAGAATTATACAAGATCCATTAGTTAAAGCTATGTCTCCAGTCCCTTGGCAGTATAAGTGCGACCAAGTCATCTGTTTTAGCCAAGAAAACTTAATGTTACCTTGTGTGTGGTTGCGAACACTTGAACGACTAAGTTCACCTTTGTACAGCCATATTCTTAGTGTTGAGAATCTTACGCTTCCATATGTATTTAAAGCCCTGAAAGCAACCAATGTTCAACCTCTAGTAATTTATGATATCAATGAGCAGCATGTGCATACTATTAAGAAAATTATTGCTGAGGCCAGAAGGCGTAACAGAACACTTATATTAATTGGCTCAGTTCAATTTGATGATGTACCAACTTTAAAAAGTAACCTTGTTGATATAATTAATCTGGAGGACTTAGTTTTACTTCCTATGGAGCATATTGGTGTTCGATTCCTTGATAATTTTATCAGCAAGAATGAGCTACCTTGGAATAACAAGTAAAACTGCTCCGAGTTGTTTCCTTTACAAAGTTACTAACGAAGTACAAGTAGAAAAAGTAAGCCTCGCTTTTCAACTGAGAATCCACTACCAAGTTACCATAAAACTGATTGCGCTTATGCCTAGATTTACTATGAAACAATCTAGGCTTAGACCTTATGTGTAAATCTATATGTAAAAACTTGCTGACTATTAAAATGAATCAAGGTAGCAGCGAATTTACAAAACTCACGGCAGGTAAAAAGCTCGTAGAGGCTTCTGTATATGGCGATACATTTATAATCAACCTCACTTAGATCAATGTTATACAATAGCATAGTGTTGCTAAAATGAATGCCGAAAAAGAGGGCGTGCGAATAAGTAGGCGCTGTAGTTTATAAAAAGCGCACCAAGGGACGAGCTTGAACACCCTCAACCAGCCTTACAGGCATTGTTTGAATTTCAAACAATATTATTATTGTGCTTTTCCACAAGCCAACTCAACATACCTTCAGAGTTAAGTAGTCCGTGGCAAAGTATTGAATTCCAGTTATTACATGTACCTGTTTGTTCATCATACCTCTCTAAACAATCTTCAAGAGCCTCAATAACATCTACTTTCGTAACTTGCTTTCGCTTTGGTAGTGTTTGTATGACATTGGATGGTTTTATCTTTAATTTTACTAGCTGTCCTTTAAGCCACTTTTCAATACCAGATTTAATAACAATGTTATGAGTGTGAAATTTGATTGATGCTATTTCAGGATGTTCAGGGCTTATAAATATCAACTTCAAATCAAAAAATTTAAAGTTATTACGGGGTGTTATCTTGCAACTCAGTAGTCTATCAGATAGAAATTGATCATAGTATGGATGCAAAACTCTTGCCTGAGTAGCTTCGTCACCTTTTAAAGCGGAGCCTCGCTTTAAATTACAGTCACAAGCGGGCACTAAATTTTTGGAAAAAATAGACCAAGCCTGATAATCGGCTTTTGGTAAAAGATGATCCCTTGTAAACGGCTTAAACCCACCACACATAGGGCATACATCAGGCGATGAATTAGTAATTTTTTCAAAATAATCTATAGAGCCTGGCGGGTATGAATAATGAGAAAGTAGTCCTGCTTTTAACTTTTCACAAATTATAGGGCTTGTGATTAACCAAGGATTTCCACAATTATTGTCATAGTCTTTATAAGCCTGAACAACTAACTCCTTCTGCCTACTCAGCTCTGGGTATGATGTTAGGTGTAGCTTATCATTCTCTGCTAGCTTATCTAAATGACTTAGATCCCTCACTCTCACTGGAGTCAGCTTTTTCAATGTTCAAGTTCCTCAAACCTAGCCTTTAAATCCATCAAAACGCCTAGTGATAACTCATTTCCTAATTCACTCTCAACATCTTCAAAGCTTTTATGCTTAACTTTTTCAAAAATTTTATCGGTTAAACGGTTTTCAATGTCCTCATCAAAAACGAATTGTGAAATGGATTCTATATCAGCACCAAAAGTTCTTAACCTAGGCGTGGATATATTAATAACGCCTTCACTATTAGCTGAAAAAATATGGACCTGCTCACGCCCAACTTCTCGAACAAAATAGGGTGAGTGTGTGGCTATAACAGCATAAGAACCAGTATGCTCTAAAATATAATCTAGCAATTCAATAAACTCACCCATAAAGTTAGGGTGCATATGTGTTTCAGGCTCATCTAAAACTATAAGAGTTCCATTTTCAATATATAAGCAACACTGTAGGGCAAACTGGAAAAATGTTAATTGACCGCTACTCAATGGAAAGTAACTATCATTTATTTTAATTAATACCTGCTTACTTGTTTGGATGATTTCATTAGTTTTTAAGCCTTGCTCATAAAAGCCACTTGTTATTCCAAGCCTTTCTAGTGCGTGATATTGCTCTTCATCAGCTTTAATATACAATGAGCCTACATCAATAACTTTTGATATTGCTCTCTTGAATATATCAATTCTATACTCATCTCTAATCAAGTCTTCACTTCTTGATAGCTGAGCAAGCAGTGGTCCTATATAGTTTCTTTCTTTCGCAGGAACATTATTATTTAAGTTAATTTTACGATAATAAGTTTTCTGATTGTTCGCATATTCACCAGGAAAAGTTGTACTAGCTTCACCAGGGCTTACAAGTGCAATCAGACGATTCAACATTAATTTGGCTTCATCATGATTAATGTCTTTAAGCTTTGTTGAACTTGGCTCTTCTCGTTGTAAAATAGCTCGACATAGCTTGTTAAGCGTTAAACTTTTACCTAGTCCATTTTTACCTATTAAAACATTAATTCTATGTGGAATAATTCGGTTTGAATCAACTCCAAAACGGAATTTAATTTTATGCTCATTTTCAAAACCATCTAATTGAAATTGAAGGTCAAATTGATTGCTTATCGCTGAGAAATTTTCAAACTCTACTCCAGCCAAAAGGGTTTCAGCGTTATGGAAAGCAAAGAAAGATTCCGAATTTCTCATAAAAGCTCTTCTAAAAACCGCTAACTGCGTTATTTTTTTATATTTATACTGCGCTTCGATTGACTTATCTTGCCCAAGAAACACTATATTATTCAATGAATATAGGAAACGTTGAGCTTCTTCTACCCCCAATTCTTTTATAACTTTGCGATATTCTTGCATATTCGGAAAGTGGGTGAAAAAATCAAACTGACCATTATTTGATTTATACATTAAAGCTTTATCAATACTGCCTAATCGCTCATATTGTTCGTTATCTAAGGCGTTTAACTCAGACTCAGTTTTCACTTTTGGAATAAACCCAATAAGTAAATCGCCTTCAATTGGTACAGCACTCTCTTTAGACTGAGCTTTATATTTAGCATTTATCAAATACCCAAAGTCATTCCAGCTACTTGATTGTTGTATTAAGATCATTCCTGCTAAAGGGTTTGGTAAGTTCTCGTTATTAGGTAACAGAGTAACGTTATATGAGTTAGATTCCATCTTATGATGCCTGTTCGACTATGGCGTCGGTGAGGTGAAATTTAGTGGTTTGTGCGTCGGTTAAACGAGCTTGAAGTTGGTCGCAAAGTGCAATTAATTCATCGACTTTAGCGACGATGCGGTGCTGTTCTTCTAGTGGAGGTAACAACAATGGCATTTTGTTCAAAATACCATGATTCAAATTTGTCATAGTGGTGCCGATTGACTCCCCCCCTAGATATCCACGGACATAATTAGTCTTAAACATTAAAAGTATATATTCTCTTGATAGAATACGATTAAACCTCAGGACAAAGCTACCAGTTCCACAAAGCCAACCCTCCTCACGCTTAGTGACAAGAGCACAGCGGCCCATTTCGCCTCGTCTTGCCATAACAATATCATTTTCAAAAAGCTTATATGACCTAAGCTCATTGGCTTTATCTTTATTTACTGTAATCGCAAGATCTTCTTTTATTTTGGAATTTATCATATGTGAGGGATTAATCAGTGGAACCCCATTTTCAATATAATCACGTTTATGAATCATTGACCCAAACGGACCCGTTGCAACTTCATTTGATATAGAAGCAAATCTAACCCACTCCCAACCTTCGGGCAACTCAAACGGTTTTTCTTCGTCGGTGATTTCAGGCTGTGGCTTTTGTTTTTTGATTTTTTTGTCTTTAATCAGTTGAGCTTTTTCTGCTGCTATGAGCTCTAGGAGTTTGGCGGCGGGTTCGTCGTTTGGGTTTTGTGGGACGAGTTTACCCATTACAGCTAGTTGTAAAATGGTTTGTTTTAGCGTGTCGATACTGGCGGTGGTGCTGAATAGCGTGTCGAAGTGCTCGCTTAAACGTTGCCAGTTTTGTTGGAACTGTGCTGTGGCTTGTTCGGGTGTTGCGGTTTGCTCTGGTGCTTTAAGCAAAGCCTCTAACAGCACTTCAACTAATGTTTGATGTGCCGTAATACTGTTTTCAGTTTGTGCTTCAAGCGCATCACATAAGCTCATTAGCTCATCGACTTTAGCAACTATGCGATGCTGTTCTAAAGTTGGTGGTAAAGCAATAACTGTGTTTATTATTTTTTCTCTTGATATATTTGGTTGGGCACCACCTGCCCCCATTCCAATTAAACGAGGTTTAGATGCTTTCAATAACATTAATAAAAAAGTATTTTTAAAGCCATTAAATGGAGTACAAGCACAGACGGCTTGGTTCGTTGTAGCTCTAACTGAAAGAATAGAGGTTTTTCCAATCGTAGCTCCATACATTGCTACAAGTACATCACCAATATTATTATATCGAACTGAGGTTTCTTTTAGTGCAAGCTCTGATATATGTTCCTCTGATTCACTTATGTAATCCGAATTCAATTCTCCAGACTTAAACCAAGGTATACTTCCATTATAATACTCAATGTTTCCCCGCCTTGGCGTTGAACCCGCTCCCCACTCTCCTAAATCATTGAAACGAGCAAACTCCCAGCTATCAGGCAATTCAAACGGTTTTTCATCCTCACTAATTTCCGGCAATGCTTTTGGGAGTTTGATTTTTTTATCTTTAATCAACTGCGCTTTTTCAGCGGCTATACGCTCTAGCAACACTGAGGCTGGTTCATCACTTGGATCTTGCGGCACTAACTTGCCACGTACTGCGAGCTCTAAAATAAGCTCACGCAGTTTTTTAATACCGTGAAGTGAAAACTTTTTTGATGAGCCGCGACCTGATGACGATTTTTGCTCAATGGCGGTTGTCCAAATATCAAGGTGTTCAGTTATTAACTGCTCTGCGTTTGTGTTTGGTGTTTTAGTCTCAGCCATTACTTGCCCTCAACATCTTTAGACAGCGCCGCTGATAATATGCCTTTAAGCTGGTCACGCAGTGCTTGTATCTCGGCTTGCTGCTTTGAGTAGTCGGCTAATAGCTCTTGTGGGTCGTGACTGATCATCTCGCCTACGTGCGGGTTTTTAATATCGAGGTTGTAATTACGAGCAATAATATCGTCGATTGATACTTTCCACGCTTGTTCGGTCTCTGTACGGCTGGCAAAGCCATCGGCCTCATTGCCCCACCATTCGAGCTCCGTTTTAAATTCTTCAAACTTCATTGGCTTGGTTTTGTTGTAGTTTTTAACACCAGCGGGGTAAGGGTGCTCGTAAAACCACACGTCTTTTGTTGGTGTGCCTTTGGTAAAGAATAGTACGTTGGTTTTAATACCGGTGTACGGGTTAAACACGCCATTGGGTAAGCGTATTATGGTATGTAAGTTACATTCCTCTACCAATAGTTTTTTAATTTTGGTTTTTACGCCTTCACCAAACAAAGTGCCGTCTGGCAATACAACCGCAGCGCGACCTTTAGTGTTGAGCACTTCTATAATAAGCTGTAAGAACAAATCGGCTGTTTCGCGAGTTTGCATGTCGCTTGGGAAGTTTTTTTCTATGCCGTCTTCTTCGGTGCCGCCAAATGGTGGGTTGGTGATGATGACATCTACTTGGTCGTCCCAGCTTGAAAGCGGTTTATTTAGTGTATTGCCGTGTTTAACTTGTACCGGTACTTCAATGCCGTGAAGCATCATATTGGTAGTACACAGTAAGTGCGGGAGTTGTTTTTTTTCTACGCCGTGTATTTGCTTTTGCAATATTTGGTGATCGTCGCCCGATTTTACATAGTTAGCTTTTACATGGTCGAACGCGCACGCTAAAAAGCCACCAGTACCACAGGCTGGGTCCATAATAGACTCGCCTAGTTTTGGGTCGGTTACCGCCACTATAAATTTAGTAATGGCGCGCGGGGTATAAAATTCGCCCGCGTTACCTGCGCTTTGTAAGTCTTTTAATATTTGCTCGTACAGGTCGCCAAATAAGTGGCGCTCTTTTGAGTCGGTAAAGTCTATTTCGTTTAGTTTGTTAATAACCTGGCGCAGTAGTGTGCCGTTTTTCATGTAGTTAAAGGCATCGCTAAAGGCCTGGGTTACTACATAGCCGCGCGGGTTTTTATCTATAGGTGCGGTTAGGTTTTTAAGCTCAGGGAATAGCTTGTCGTTTACAAACTCTAACAGCTCATCGCCCGTTATGCCTTCGTTGTCGGCCGCCCAATTGCGCCATAAAAATTGCTCGGGGATTGGCTCACGGTAATCGTCTAATTCAAGCTCTAGTTCTTCCTCTTGTGCGTCGAATACTTTTAAAAATAGTAACCACGACATTTGACCAAGGCGTTGTGCGTCGCCATCGACGCCGGCGTCTTTACGCATAATATCTTGAATAGACTTAATAGCTGAACTGATAGACATAGTATTCTCTTGTTTGATTATTTTTATAAACAGCGGCTAAAAGCGAGTATGAAAGCTGTTTAATTTAAATGGTTTAATGCTTTGCTGTGGCTAATACATAGCGACAGCAAACATAAATTTAGGCTGTTTTAGGCGCTGGCATTTGATAAATTTCGGCCTCGAGCTCTTTAAGTGCTTGCTCATATTGTGGTTTGCCACCAAAGCCTTTTTTTACTATTTCACTTAGGCTGCCAATTTCGTTAAACGGCGCTACTTTAAGCGCTTGCATAGATTCGATTTCTTGCACGCCTACATCGGCGTATTTTAACAAAAGGTTCTCGAGTACGGTGTGCGCGGTTCCCGAATATTTAGTGAAATAGTTACGCTTTTGTACGTTATCTGCGCGCTCTTTACGGGTTAGTGGAGGTTGGTCGTAAACTACATGGCAGATCATATCAAATGGGTCCATGTCTTTGCCGACTTCTTCTTCAAGCGCTGACCAAATAATGCCTTCTTCGGCAAGTTCATCTATTACGGCTTGTTTACGGTCTGATTCATTCCAGCGTTTTACAAAGTCACCCAATGAACTGTAATGCTTGCTCATGGTTTTACGGGTGTAATCTATAAATGACTCGGTAACCAGTTTACCGTCGGTATCGTAATACTGTACTCGCTCTGCCACTTTATTAACGGTAACACCTGATACGCGGTACTTAACCATTTTGTTAGTTTCATCGTCCCATTCGCCATCAAGCGTTCCATCACCTTTAGGGTCGTTAATGGTGTCGTTGTTGGCATCGCTTTCATCACCGGTTGATTGATCATCGAATACGCTATCAGGCTGCTCTTCGGCAGTTGTATCGTCTTGTGACTCAATATCTACGTCTTCGTTTTCAATGTCGGTTGGCGTTACTTTAATTACTTTTTCGGGGGTGCCATCAAAGCGTTCATCGGCAAATAACTCGGTGGCTTTTTTAAAGTCGAGTATGGTAAACCACAGCTTGCCGTAGCGGTCATCAATACGGGTACCACGGCCAATGATTTGTTTAAACTTGGTCATTGATTGTATGTTTTGATCAAGCACTACTAGCTTACAGGTTTTAGCGTCTACCCCTGTGGTCATAAGCTCTGAGGTGGTAGCAATAACTGGGTATGGGCGTTTAGGGTTTATAAAGTTATCGAGCTGACCTTTACCTAATTCGTCATCGCCGGTGATCTTCATCACGTATTTATCGTTTTTTGCCATTTGCTCTGGGTTTAAGTTGGCAAGAGCGCGGCGCATACGCTCGGCGTGATCTATGTCGTTACAAAACACGATGGTTTTAGCCATAGGGTCTGTACGTTTTAAATAGTTGGTAATGGTTTCGGCCACTAGTTGTGTACGCTCGTCAATCACCATTGTGCGGTCAAAGTCTTTTTGGTTGTATATGCGGTCTTGTATTACTTCACCGTTGTTATCAACCTGCCCTTTTGTTGGTCGCCAGCCTTGTAGGTCTAAATCAAGGTCGACACGTACCACTTTGTATGGTGCTAAAAAGCCATCTTCAATACCTTCTTTTAGTGAGTAAGTATAAGCGGGGTCGCCAAAGTAATCGGTGTTTGATGCTTCTTCGGTTTCTTTGGGTGTTGCGGTTAAGCCTACTTGAGCAGCCCCTTCAAAATAATTGAGTATTTCGCGCCATGCGCTATCTTCACTTGCGCTTCCTCGGTGACACTCGTCAATAATAATGAGGTCAAAAAAGTCTGGCTCTACTTGCCTAAACGCCTTTTGGGATTCTTCTGGCCCTGTTAACGCTTGGTATAGTGCTAGGTGTATTTCGTAAGCGGGGTCGATTGTTCTACCGGTAATTTTGGTCATTGAAGTACCAAACGGCTGAAAGTCGTTAATACGCGTTTGATCTACCAATATATTGCGGTCGGCTAAAAATAATATGCGTTTTTTAGCGCGTGATTTCCATAAGCGCCAAATGATTTGAAACGCGGTATAGGTTTTACCGGTTCCTGTTGCCATAACAAGGAGTACGCGGTCTTTACCTGACGATATAGCCTCTACTGTTTTATTAATGGCTTGGAGCTGATAGTAACGTGGATGTTTGCCACTACCATCATCATAATAGGCTTGGTTTATTATAGGAAGTTGCGATTCTGTATAGCCCTTGTAGGCACAATATTTAGCCCAAAGCTCTTGAGGTGATGGGAAGTCCTCTAAGCGGATTTCGGATTCGGGGTTATGCGCATCTGGCGTACCGAGCTTGGTTTTATCGTGGAAAATAAAGCCATCGCCATTAGAAGCAAATATAAACGGTACATCAAGCAGCCTGGCGTAATCTAAGCCTTGTTGTAGGCCTTTGCCTACTTCATGCTTATTTGCTTTAGCTTCAATGACAGCAAGCGGCATACTGGGTTTATGGTAAAGCACTATGTCAGCCGATTTAACCGTTTTACGTACACCAAGTTGCCCACGTACGATTACTTTACCGTCACGTAGTTTAACCTCTTGGCGTATTTGAGTTATGTCGTCCCATCCTGCGGTTTTAACTGCGGGTAGAATAAACTTACTGATTATATCGGTTTCGCTGAGCTTTCTTTTATCCATAACTTAAACCATCCCTAAATACTGCGCTATGAGTGCACACAACTCGTTGATTCAACGCGTTTCATGCTATTTAGTGATGCTATATAAAATATAGTTAATAAGCAAAAATAAAAGGTAAACTAAATTATGAGATATTAAAAAATAAAATTGTAACTTCTATACAAAATAGCGAAGCGGACAAATCGTTTATTTAGCGCTTTTTATGTTCCGATAAAATAATAAAATATAATTTTATCATGCACTTGAAAATATAATTGTTCCGCCATTTGTTCCGCGTTGTTCCGTTTATAAAAAGCGTTTTTAGAACAGGTAAACGAGTGATATTTTTGCAATATTTAAGTTTACTACAACTGCTAAGCATTATCGTAATCATCTAGCCACTCGGCTACAGTTTGCTCTTGTGGTTTTCGTTTTAAATATCTTCCCTCTTCTTGCTCTGTAGAAGGGGCTATAGCATTACCTTTTACCGCACTACCTTGTTTACTTATACCGTGGCTATCAGACTCCGTATTATTTAATGTCCGTGATTCACAATATCCGTAGTTACTAATACTCGTAGTCTCACCATTTTCTATGCCTTGGTATATGTGGCTATTAGCATTTTCGCTGCCACTGTTTAATGCCCCATAAACATGCCCTTCTATATTGCCACGGCTAAGTGCCGCACTAGCGCCACCGCTTTGCCCTTCGCCTGTCGCTAAAACGCCACGATTAACCGCCTTAATAATTTGCTGATATGTTATGTTTGCTAAGCAAAGTGTCTTAGAGTCCAGTTTATTACCTTTTCTTATTTCAGCTTGCCACAGGTAGTTTTTCATAATATTTATTTTTTTATAAAGTTCACTTGGCCTTCTTGGTTTTGGTAAGTTTGAGCAACTCCAGAATTTGAGTAAAGCTCCTTGTGCTGGTGGATTAAAAAGTTTTCCATTTAAGCGCCCTGACTTTTTTTTACGATCCAATGATACGTTAAAAATTGTGTAGTAATCTTCGTGAAAACTCAAATCAGTAAAGCTCATTGTTAGGCCATCGTATTTACTCAAATACCGTCCAACTTTAAACTGTCTAAATTGGTATATAGGCTGTGCGATCACACAGCTTAGCTGGCTTAGTAAAGTGTTTTGATAGATGTGGAGCCAGTCACTAGGAACCGGCTTTCCACTTTTTGGAGTAATATTTAATTCACCGTTAGTAATACTAATTACATCACCACGGTTAATTAAGTCATTAAGCTTAACCATATAACCTCCTAGCTTCCCAGGAGGTGCTTAATTGGCTTTAAAAGTTCAGTGGTTTGCTCTGATGTGAACTCAGCTAATTTACGATGAATGCGGCTTTTATTTATAGCTTTTATGATGGTTTCAGCAATATCTAATGAGCTAAAACTATATTTTAAATGACCACCGATACCATCTGAATTTGGTATCTTTTCGCGTGCAAAAGTAAAATTATACTCACGCTCAAGATCTGTAAAATAGTTTCTGCCACTTGATAAACCAGCATTACGTAAAATATCTAATTCTGTCGCGCCTTCAGGATGAGCAAGAATGTATAAGTTAGCTCGCTCTGTTTTAGACTGCGGCTTTTTAGGAGCAGGGCTTGCGGCGTTACTACCGCTTACAGCACACATTAGGCTGCCCCTTTGTAGATGTTGCTACATGGTAGTTTCTCGACCCAGCGTTGAATATCACTTTCAAGCCAACCCACTGAGTTTAGACCTAGCTGTTTTCTTTTTGGAAATAAACCTAGTCGCTCTTTGCGCCAAATAGTTGAACGACTCAAACCGGTAAGGTCTGTTACTTCTTGAAAACGTAAAATTTTGTTGTTCATGGAGATTCGCCTTGTTTCGTTTTAGTTCAAGGCGAATGTTAGAGATTCAGAAAAAAATGAACGAGAGTGAAATAAAAATATTTTTTTTAACTAAAAAATGGAATTATTAAAATACCCTATAAAATTAATAATCAAAATTTCTTGTAGATTTTTGCACTGAGAAGTCTTCACTCAAAATTATATCTAAGAGGTTATTAACCTTGCCATTTCTGTTTGCTAAGTCTACTTCACCAATCTCACCATCAGGAAAAACACAAGTGGCCATAACACTCTTTAAGATAGTAACATCCATATCCCTCTCCCAAATCATCAGATCTAAAAATGGTATTATTCTGTAATCTCTTATTTTTTCAATTTCAGCAGGCTTAATAAAGCGTTTCTTAGGTTCAGAAATATTTAAATCTTTCCTCCACAAAGGCAGGTGGTGTTTGAGCGCCATTAATATTTCATCATCGGTATAATTATCTAAACCAATATTACAGATAATAGAAGAGTCACCCATAAAATCTGAATAACTAAATTTAATTATTTCTTGCTCATTATCCTTAGCTAATAACTTTTGCTGATTTTCTTTTTCTTTAAGTCTTGAATGGTAGTGATCCAACATAGCACAAGGAACAGGGTTAACAGCTTCATTTGAGCTAAGTACTTTGAGTTGTTGCGGTTTTAATTCTGAGCGCTGAGATACTTTGCGATCCAAAGGTTCGTTGTTAAATGATTGCTCGGTATCTGGTTGGCCATTCAATATCTCACTCCATATAAATGAATCTAGAGATTTATCGATTCGCTCTTCAGCCGCATGTTCGTATATGCAAGTTCGCATAATTACTTCTTCTAATAGAGCAATATCATCTATATTTCTAATATAATCATAATTGTTGATATCGAACCAAGGTATATCTTTCCTTGACTTTATTCGCTTCAAAACCATCTCCTTAAATTACCTTTAAGTGCTGATTACCAGTAACAGAATAATTTCCCCTGCTGGCTTCTTCAATATGTTCAGACCACCAGCACATCATTTTTCGCCTACGTTCTAGATAGTCGGTTCGGTTATAAGCAGCTCGTACTTTGTTTTTATCTACATGGGCCAGTGCCGCTTCAATTACATCTGCGTCAAAGCCAAGTTCATTAAGTGTTGTACTTGCTAATGCTCTTAAACCGTGAGCTGTTTGTCTGCCCTTTAGACCCATACGCCTTAGAGCCGCGCCTAGTGTTTCTCGGCTAAGGTGCTTTCTAGGGTCTTTATCTGCTGGAAAAACAAACTCTCGATGCCCACTTATTGGTTTTAAATATTCAAGTAAAGCTATAGCCTGGGGAGTTAGTGGCACTGAATGAGCTTTGCGCTTTTTCATACGCTTAGCTGGTATATTCCACTGTTTATTTTCAAAATCTATTTCATGCCACGCAGTACCGACAGCTTCACCAGGACGAACCATTGTATGTAGCTGCCACTCAAATAAACATCGGGTCATTAACTTGATATTGGCATTATTTACAATACTAATAAGCTTTGGTATTTCCTCTGGTTTAACACATGCCATACTTTTATGAGTAGCTGTACCAAACGCTTTACTAATACCACTTAGGTTATTAGATTGCACTCGGCCAGTGTTGATAGCAAACTCCATGACCTCATTAACCCGACGACATATGCGGCCTAGAATATCTAACTTATTAGCAGCCGCTAATGGCTTTAGGGTTTCAATAGTAAGCTGTGCTGATAACTTGCTTACAGGTATCTTACCTAAAGCAGGAAACAGGTGAAGCTCAAAGCCTCGACGCAAATTAAAAGCATACCGCGCGCTTACTTTTGGCTCTTTAAGGGCTATCCACTCTCTAACAACTGCTTCAAATGTATTTTTAGCTTCAGCAGCTTTATCGTTTGCAAATGCCTCTTTATGCTCTTTGGGATCAATGTCCTTTGCCAATAAAGCTCTGGCCTCAGCTCTGCTTGTGCGGGCATCAGATAAGGTTACATCCGGGTACATACCAAAACTAATTTGGGCTCTTTTTTTGGTGTAAGGTTTAGAGTAAGTAAATAACCACATTTTTGATCCATTGGGCTTAACTCGTAGAGCAAGACCTTTGCCATCAGCCATAAGATATTCTTTATCTTTTGGTTTAGCTTTTTTGATTTGCGTATCATTTAATGGGGTAACTAATTTAGGCATTTAACGCTCCACTGTCGAACGGGCAACCAGCGCTTAAAAAGTAAGAAAAACCTAAAATTTCTTTTCTTTCTTTAAATTTCATCTGGTTACATATTTATATTACACCAACAAGTCATCATTGGTTCGGTGTAACATCCAGTGTAACTAAAAAAATGAGCCGTGGCGATACCCCTTGAAACAAGATGGAAGCCTGGAAGCCTTTAAAAATGGAACTTGATAGTTTTTTTGAATTGCGATGAATTACAATGAAACAAGTAATTGGTAGCCCCTGCAGGAATCGAACCTGCAACTGCCCCTTAGGAGGGGGCCGTTATATCCATTTAACTAAGAGGCCGCATCGAGCTTACAGCTTACAGCTTACAGCTTACAGCTTACAGCTTACAGCTTACAAAAATTATAACGGCATCTTGTTTTTCATATCAAGCTATAATTAACTTAATTGCTTGATAAATATATATCTTCTTTGTTTAACACGTACAGCGGTATTAGTTTACGGCTGCTTGCTACAATATGTTTGCTGTGAACATTTATAACGCGGGTATTTACTGCTACGCCATTTGGGCGGTAAATTAACGTACCTGCTAATACATAGTTAGCCATGCTGCTTTCGCTTAGCTTTTCTATATCGCGAGATAACACGAAGTCGCCTCTGTTTGATACATCAATGTTGTCCATGGTTTTAAAATCTACCACGCCGTAGCCAAATTTTTGCAACTGATGAATAAACGTCTCTGCTAATTGATTACCCAACTGATTACTTTTATTAAGCGATGCGTCTAAATCTACAATGGTGGTAACCGCTATGTTGATGCTGTTGTTATCGGGCGCTTCGGCTTCAAGTGTATCGACTAAATCCAGCGCCATTTGCTCTACATAGTTTGCCAGCGTTTTGTGGTGTTTAAGCGGTGTAAACTGCCTTGCTGTGTCGTACTCACTTTGCTGCTGCACAGATTGGTTGGCATACATAGGCGTGGGTTGGCTACTTTGCGTTACCACGGTGTAATCTGAGCGCGTGTTTATGCTTTCGTTATGCTCATTATTTTGCGTTATTGAACAGCCAGTTAATGCTAACGTTGCCGTTAGCCCCGCTATAGCAGATAGTTTGTAAAACATGGTCAACCTCACTCGCTGGCTTGTTTAAGCATAATTCCGTCGGTGCGATAGCTACTGTTTAGCGCATCAACCACTGATTGAGGGATAAACCCTTGCGCACTGCCCACTACCGCTTTACTTTTAATGCCCACTATTCGTGCATTTACCAGTACGCCACCTTGGTGGCTCACAAGAGTTCCTGCTAATACGTAATTAAAGTTTTGATCTTGGTTTAGCTCTAGGTAATCGCGGCTAAATACAAAGTCGCCTGCGGGGGTTACTCGCATATAATCGGTGGTTTTAAAATCGATAACCGGTACTCCAAAACTATGCAGCTCGTGCATAAAGCTTTCGGCTATTTGGTTACCTAACAGGCTTCCATCGCTGTAGTCATCATCTAAAAATACAAAGCTAGAAACGGCAAGTGGCGTTTTGTCGTTTACGTATTGCAGGTTTTCGACCATGTCTTGCATTATACCGCGCACATAATGGTTTATATTTTTGCGTTTTGCAGGGGCACTTTTGGTGTAGTTACTTTGCTTGTTTAAATTAGACTGAAATAACGCTTCATTTGGTGCAGGTGCTTTTACCGCACGTTGCTCTGAAACAAGCTGGGCTGCATTATCTTGCTCAACCTGCTCCAGCTCTGAATGTAGCGAATTTAACATTTGCGAACAGCCAAAGCCTAATGGCAAACATAGGGTAATTAATAGGTTTCTCATGGTGTGCTCCTGATTAATATTCGCTGCGGTACAAAGAGCCGTCACGCTGCTGAATTTTTTCGTTTCCCCACATTACATTTATAGGGATCTCTGTGCTGCCTGCCGACAATACTTGCTTGTTTTCAATATTAACTAGTCGTGCATTAACTATGTAAGCATGCTGTTGGCGCGTTACAGTGCCGGTGATGACTAAGTCAATATTTTGGCGATTGCGTAATTTACTTAAGTCGCGGCTTAATATGCTGTCTGCGTTTTGCGCTAATATAAGGTTATTGCCAAGGCGGTACTCAACGGTATGATAGCCAAGCTGGGTAAATTGCGTTAATAAGCTTTCTTGAATTTGTAAGCTCAAACCCGAGGCCTGCCCTGCTACTAGCTTAGTATCTAAAGCATCGGCATAAAAAAAGCTACTCACACCAATGCGCGCATTGGCATTTAAAGCGCCATTTACATGGTTAAGCTGCGAGGTTAGATTTGCTACATACTCGTTAACGGTATAGGGTGCCATTGCTGCTTTTGGCGCGTCAGTAGGCACACTCGGCTCTGGGGGCGGAACCAAGTTGCAAGCAGTTAAATTTAACAATACTAAAGGCAATAAAAGGCGCATAGTTGCCGTCCTCTTTAAAACATACCGAGGATAAAGCAATTATTATGCCTAATTAACCTAAACTCTGGATAATAAACCTATCTCTAGCCAGAGATAATAAATTTAAGTATCAAGATAGTTCAATATGCTAGTAAGGCTCTTAACCAGAGTTCAGGTTAATTAACTTTGAGGCGTTTTGACGTAGTAGGTTACAAAGCAAGTATTATTGTTTATTAATGACTTACATGCATCCTTTGCTGCTTCTTTTGTTTTAAACGCACCAAGCTTTAATCTATAAAAGGTGTGCTGGTCAATCAGTACTTGCTCGGTATTTACTTCAAGCTTATTTGAGGGTGATTGAAATTGCTTTATAGCCGCTTCAAGTACCGCTTTATTTTTATACGCCCCCACTTGCACAGCAAACAGCGCATTTGTATTCACAACAGCTAAGTGGTTAGTTTGCCGTGGTTTTGGCTGCACGTTAAGTTGTTTTAATTTATCTACTGTGCGCTGTAATTCACTTTCTAGTTTTAACAGTCTTTCTAGTTGAGGCTTGGTTTGTTGCCACTGCTGCGCTGACTCTTTGAGTACGGCTAAGTCATCTTTTTTAATGAGCACCGCCTGCTTTTGGGCCGTTGCTAGTGCGTGAGCACTGTTTGCTAATGCAAAGCCTAAAACTAATGTGGCTAAAAAATCCTTGTAGTGCAGCATAAGTATGTTGTTAATTTGGGTAAGAGTGAGCGCTATTTTAACAGCCAAACAATGCTTAGCAAGTCACGCGTGCTAGGACCTATTGCGCTTTTATACCAATTAGCTTAATTAAGTAATCTATTATGAGGATAGTAAAACGTATTGATAGCTAGGCAAAAAAATTCGCTATTTAGTTGCTCTAAACGAGATTTATTAACGCAGAACGCAACACGATTAGCCCCGTAAAATAATTATTTATTATTGCGGGTTAGTATCACTATTAAAGTTTAATTGGCTTATCGGTGTAGTTACTTACAATGCAGTCGAGCTTATACATTTTAAATACTTCACAGTCGGCTTTGGCATTTTTAAGGTTTTTATAGGAGCCAAGCTTTAAGCGATAAAAGGTTTTATTATTTATTTTTGCGGTTTCTACGTTGGTTAATATTTTATCTCTAAATAGTGGCGCTGCTTTGGTATTTAGTTCTTGCCAGGCTTTGGCTACATCCTGCTTAGAATCAACCGAGGCAACTTGTAATGCAAATACATGTTTAGGGGTATTAAGCTTTATAGTTTGCTTTTGGTTATTGTTAGCAGCTTTGTAAGTTTGCTGACGACGTGGCTTATTACTGGTTGTACGCGAAGGCGTGCGAGTGTAACGGCTGCTGTAGGCAGGGCTTGCATTAGATTGTGCAATAGCTTTAGAGTTTATTATATCTATGTGATTAACCAGGTAAGTAATTTCTTTTTCAAGCTTTAAAATACGCTCTATACCGGCGCGTGCTTGCTGCCATTGCATTGCGGCATCTTTTAATTGCGCAAGCTCTAGTGCAGTTATCGATACGTAATCGGGCGTGGTGTTAGGTATTTCATTATCAACAGCAGGTTTAGCGGTAGGCGTAATAGAGCACGCCGTGCCAAACGTAAGCGTAAAAAGGCATACAAAAAAGTGTTTATAGTATTTTTTTAATTTAAGCATGTACCCGTTATCCTGAAAGCAGTGCCTGTGCACTTACATTTCAGTTAAACATTCTCACAAGAAAGCGTTTAACTTAGCAATTTAAACAATGAGCAATTTTTGCTCCCGCACGCTAATTTACCTGCTTAGATAAAATTAACATGACCCTTCCGTGAGTTTGGCTTTTAATACAACTTTGATGCCAATTAACATAAACTTTACAATATAAATTACGTTATGTTGCTATATAACGCAAGTCAAATTCAGAACATAATTAAGCGTAGACCATCTTTATTACTGGCGGCGTTAAAATTAAGTAAAGCCTTACCTATTTTGGTATTAATAATTTAGCACTAAAAAAGGCGCCTAAACAGGCGCCTTGGTGGGTAATTTAATAAAACCTAAATTAACGATTTAATAAATGTTTTTAAATCATCTGCAAACTCGTCGCGGCGCAGAGCAAACTCTATCGTTGCTTTTAAGTAACCTATTTTACTACCGCAATCGTGGCTGCGGCCTTTCATTGCGTACGCGTCTACTTTTTCTTGCTGCATTAGCATGGCAATTGCATCTGTAAGTTGAATTTCGTTGCCAGCCCCTTGCGGCGTTTTAGCAAGCAGTGGCCAGATGTTTTCGCTTAATACATAACGCCCTACTACCGATAGGTTTGAAGGTGCTTCATCTACTGGTGGCTTTTCTACCATGTTAATAATTGGCGAGCTTTCACCTTGGTGAAGCTCTACGTCACCTAAATCAACAACACCAAATTTGTCTACTTCGTCCATTGGTACTGGCTCAACCATAATTTGGCTGTGCTTAGTTTCTTCAAAACGGGCGATCATCTCTGCTAGGTTGTCTTTTTTAAGGTCGCTCTCTACGTCATCAACAATTACATCTGGCAAAATAACGACAAAGGGTTCGTTGCCAATAATTGGCGCTGCACAGTTAATTGCGTGGCCTAAGCCTTTGGCTTCGCCTTGGCGTACGTGAATAATGGTCACATCTTTAGGGCAAATTGCCTGTACTTCGGCAAGTAATTGCCGCTTTACGCGTTTTTCAAGCGTGGCTTCTAGTTCAAAGCTGGTATCAAAATGGTTTTCGATAGAGTTTTTACTTGAGTGCGTTACAAGTACAATCTCTTTAACGCCTGCTGCTACCGCTTCATTTACTACATATTGAATAAGCGGGCGGTCTACCACTGGGAGCATCTCTTTAGGGATAGCTTTTGTGGCAGGTAACATACGCGTTCCAAGGCCTGCTACAGGGATCACTGCTTTCATCTTGTTCTCCTTAATCTTATTATACTGAAAACGGATATTGGATTGGTTCGTGGCATTGATAACCTACTACTTCAAAATCGTCTCGTGTTACCCAAGTTTCTATATCTTCTAGTGATTTTATGTTTGGGTTAATATTTAATTGCGGTGAGTCAAACGGCTCACGTGTTAGCTGTACATCGCGCATTAACGGTAACTGGTTTTCGTAAATATGCGCGTTAGCAATTTTATGATACGCCTTACCTGCTTTATGGCCGGTAATTTGCGCTACCAATGCCAGTAATACAAAGCACTGAATTTGATTAAAATTAAGCCCCAAAGGCACATCGCAACTGCGCTGATACGATGTTAAATACAGCGTGTCGCCAAGCAGCGAAAACGTATGCGTGTGCATACATGGGCGCAAGCAACCAAGCTCAAACTCACCAGGATTATAAAAGGTAATTATTTCACCTCTGTCATCAATCCCGTTTTTTAAGTTATTTATTACTTTAGCAAGCTGATCGAGCGTTGAGCCATCTGGGCGCTGCCAATTACGCCCTTGCACGCCATAAACGCGGCCCATGTCGTCCTCGCCTTTGCGGTTAGGGTTATTTAGCCATGCGTTATTATCGTTTGCGTTTGCATCCCAAGTTTTACAGCCTATATCGCGAAATTGCGCTGCACTATCGTACCCTCGTAAGTAACCTAAAAGCTCTGCTATAGCGGCTTTGTAGTAACTTTTACGAGTGGTGATCATAGGAAATTTATTATTACCTACATCGTATTCTAAGTCGGCATTAATAACGGTTAAGCAGCGCGTGCCTGTGCGTTTGTTTTCTACCCATACACCTTCGTCAACGATGCGCTGACATAATTTTAAATATTGTTTCATGATCTGTTCTTACTATGCCTTTGCTGCGGTTACAGGTTGCGGTTTTTTGTACGCCCAAATTAATAGCCCTAGGCCACCAATTATCATAGGTAACGAGAGTATTTGACCCATTGAGATAAAATCGGCAAATAGGCCAAGCTGCGCATCTGGTTGGCGGAAATATTCAATACAAAATCTAAATACGCCGTACCCTAATAAAAATACACCGGCTACACTGCCTGCAGGGCGAGGCTTTTTAATAAACCATAATAAAATTAAAAACAGGACTAGCCCTTCAAAAAAGGCTTCGTATAACTGCGATGGGTGACGTGCAAGCGGCCCACCCGTTGGAAATACCATTGCCCATGGCACATCGCTTACGCGGCCCCATAATTCGCCATTTATAAAGTTACCAATACGCCCTGCTAATAAGCCTACCGGAACCAGCGGCACCACAAAATCTCCCACTGCAAATAGTGATTTTTTGCGGGTTTTGGCAAATAGTATAATAGCGGTAATAACCCCTAATGTTCCGCCGTGGAAAGACATACCGCCTTGGTCAATTCTAAATAAATATAATGGATTTTCTAAAAAGTAGCTAAACTGATAAAACAATACATAGCCAATTCTGCCGCCTAAAATAACCCCTAGCATGCCGTAAAAAAGCAAGTCGCTAACTTGCTCTTTAGTCCAACCAGAGTTTGGTTTTTCGGCTTGACGATTAGCAAACCACATCGCAAATGCAAAACCAATTAAATACATTAAACCGTACCAACGTACGCTTAGCGGTCCAACAGAAAAAATTATTGGATCGATTTGAGGAAACTCAAGTGCCATAAATAAACCTTTAGCTAAAAACCATTTTAAGTGCGATGAGCACAAGCAACACCGCGAAAATTTTCTTTATTATATTAACAGGTAAATAATGAGTTGCTTTAGCCCCTAAGGGCGCCACAAACCACGATGTTATTACAATACCAAATAATGCAGGTAAGTATACAAACCCTGCGAACCCATGGGCTAAATCGGTTACCTGCCAGCCTGCGCTTATATAACCAATAGAGCCAAATAGTGCGATAACAATGCCGCTCGCTGATGCACAGCCTATCGCTTTTTTCATATCAACTGAAAAGTAATTAAGCATAGGGGCAATAAGTGCGCCGCCACCAATACCTATTAAACCAGAAAGCGCGCCCATAAGGGCAGAAATGCTCCCTAAAATAATCCCTTTTGGTAGCGGTTTTTCTTTAAGCGATTTACTACGTGATGCCAACACCATTCTGCCTGCAATAAACACAACACTAATTGCAAACACGCTGCGTAATGCTTGTTCGGGTATTAAACTTGCGGCAAAGCCACTTATTAACGCGCCTAAGCCTACACCCGACATAACCCACGGTGCAATTTGCCACGGCACATTATCATTTTTATGATGAGCCAAGACTGAAGAAGTAGAAGTGAATAAAATAGAGGCAAGCGATGTTGCAATAGAAATAACTAATACGTGATCAGGTGAAGTAACGTCAAACATCAGTAATAAGCTACTTAAAACAGGCACAATAATTAAACCGCCGCCTATCCCTAATAGCCCAGCTAAAAAGCCAACTACACAGCCAAGTAGCGCACAACTGGCCACGAGTAAAGCTAAGTCATACATAGTGTTCTCAAATACCTTTTCGTGCGCCTATATTAAAGGATTATAAAGTTAATAGCATCTTTAAGCGCTGCATTATTTGGCGGTGTAGAATAGATCGCCTAATTGGTGTTCAATCATAAAATTGCGCGTTAAGCGCAGTACCTGTTTAGCGTTCGATTGCACTAAGCACTCTGCGAGTAATTGCTGCATATCGTTAATATTTAAGCGCCTTAAAATCCACTTTACTTTAGTTAACGACGACATGTTCATACTTAAATGCCTATAGCCCATGGCAATGAGTAAAATAGCGCCCTCTGGCTCGCCGCCTAGCTCGCCACATAAACTAAAGGGTAAACGGTGTTTATTACATTCATTCGCTACTTTATTTAATACCCTTAACACACCGGGGTGATATGGGTTAAATAACTGAGCCACGCGCGCATTTGCTCTATCGACAGCAAGTAAGTATTGCGTTAAATCGTTACTGCCTACTGAGCAAAAATCTACTTTTTTAGCCCACTCGTCGAGCATAAATATACTTGAGGGTACTTCAAGCATAATGCCCACTTCTGGGCGCTCCAAGTTTTGCTCTGGGTGTTTTTCTGCCAGTTCAAAATAAGCTTGTTCAAATAAAGCGAGCGCTTCGTCTACCTCTTCTGTACCGCTGATCATAGGCAGCATTATTTTTAAATTACCTAAGCCCATGTTTGCTTTTAACATAGCTTTGAGCTGATCTAAAAACAGCTCTGGATGGTCAAGGCTTATGCGTATGCCGCGCCACCCTAAAAAGGGATTTTCTTCGGTGATATTAAAGTAATCTAAAACCTTGTCGCCACCAATATCTAGGGTTCGCATAACCACTGGCGCTGGGTGGTAACTTTTTAGCACCTCCCTATACCAGTTTTCTTGCTCAGCTTGCGATGGAAATTGCCCCTTTTGCATAAACCATGCTTCGGTACGATAAAGCCCTACCCCATCGCAAATATGCGCACTGCTTTGCTCGGTATTAAGCTCAAGCCCTGCATTTAGCATTAAATTTATTTGCTCACCATCTAAGGTAACCGACTGTGCACTTTGCTCTGCTAAAAAGCGGTTATTGAGTAGTTTATCTTGGTGCTTTAGCTGTGCGTATTCATCGAGTAACACTTGCGAAGGAGAAATATATAAACGCCCAGCAAAGGCATCTAAAATCATTGGTTTAGCATCAAATTGCAATAAGGGTAAATCTTCAATACCCCAAATAGCCGGTATTCCCATCGCTCGGGTTAATATAGAGGCATGGCTATTGGCTGAGCCATTCACACTCACTACACCGGCTAAATGCCCGTTGGGTACTTCAGCCAGCATGGCGGGCGTTAAGGTATTCGCAATTAATATGGTATTGGGTGGGTAATCTTTTACTGCGTGCTCTGTGTTCACAAGGTGGTGTAATACCCTTAAACCTATGTCTTTTACATCAACTGCGCGCTCTTTAATGTAGGGGTCTTGCATGGCATTAAACTGCGAAATAAGCCGCTCAATAACAATTTTTAAGGCGCTTTTTGCACACCAGCCCTCTTGTAACTGTACCTCAACATTGTGGCCTAAACTTTTCGCATCAAGTAATTGTTGGTATACATCAAATACCGCGAGTGCTTCACGCGGGATTGAGTCACTCAAGGTCATAGACAGGGTATTAAATTCTTTGCGGGTGGCAGCAACGGCTTGTGTAAACAAACGGCGTTGCTCGGCGCTATCGGGATCTTTTTTTAGTTCTATAGATTTAAAATCAAGCTTGGGCAGTACCACAAAGGCTTGGCCAATCCCAATACCTGGCGCACTCGACACCCCTTTGAGCACTGAGGTTTGGTGTGATGATTCGTCTTGGCGTAAAAGCTCTTTTATTTCAGCATGCGCAAGTTGCGAGGCTAGCTGCGCTGAAAGGGTAATTAAAAATGACTCTTCGTCTTGGCTAAAAACCCGCGCCATTTTTTGTTGTACAACAATAACGCCCAATACCTTTTTTTGATGTACCACAGGTACAGACAAAAAAGCATTGTAACCTTCTTCGTTTACTTCGGGGGAGAGCTTAAAACGCGGATGAGATTTTGCAAAAGCTATATTAATGGGCTCTTCACGCTGGGCCACTAAACCTACAAGCCCTTCGGTAAAACCAATTCTAAACTTACCTACGGCGTCGGGGTTAAGGCCTTCGGTTGCCATAAGTACAAAGTTATCTTGGCTGTAGTCGGCAAAATAAATAGAGCAGCACTGGGTTTTCATGGCCTCTTTAACCATTTTCACAAAGCACACTAAGGCACTGTCTAAATTCGCTTGTTGCGAAACAGACTCAGCAATAGTTCTAAGTGTTGCCAGCATTACCTGCTCCTTATTTTATAATTATGCTACTACCTTTTGTGTCGCCACTGTTCTTTATGATGTTCTCTTTTATTAAAAGGCATTGCAAACGGTGCAAACTCTTTCATCACCCGTCTGTATACATCGCGTTTAAACGACACCACTTGCCTTACTGGGTACCAATAACTCACCCAGCGCCAATCATCAAACTCGGGATGATGTGTTTTAAGCAAGTTTACATCTTCATCTTTGCAACGCAGCTTTAATAAAAACCATTTTTGTTTTTGCCCAATACACACCGGACTAGAGTCGCGGCGAATTAATCGCTTGGGTAATTTATAGCGTAACCAATGTTTTGAGCTTGCAACTATTTCTACATCTTCTGGTCGCAAACCTACTTCTTCGTGTAATTCACGGTACATGGTTTGTTCGGGTGTTTCTCCGTCATCAACACCGCCTTGGGGAAATTGCCAAGAATGTTGACCGTAACGTCTAGCCCAAAAAACCTGCCCCTGATTATTGCAAATTACAATTCCGACATTGGCACGAAAACCTTCGGCATCAATCACCTTAGTGCCTCATTTGTAAGTCGATTTTTAATGATTGTTCCACATTAGCTGCAATTCGGCAAACACTATTATCCCCAAAGTCATCAGGCCCTAATCGCACGTTTACTATTTACGCTGTGCATAACGACTTAACCTTAAATGAGCACTGAGTAATTACAAGGATAAAATAACCCTTAATTGACGCAACTTTTAGCAAAAAAAGCTAAGCTATGCCTTGATTATTATGTTTCGTGCTATTTACTCACAGCTTGTGTATAACTTTTGATAAACAAGGCTATTTTGCAAACAAGTCCACAATAGCAGATCTAAAAACTCGCTTTCTCCACAGATTCTGTGGATAAACATGTTTATATAGTTGTATTTATCCCATATAGAATTTGCTAACTTAATTAAAGCTGAATGAGTTAATTGAAAATATCAAAGCTAGTCAGTCACTTACAGTTAAACTGTGACTTTTTGGGGTGAGCAAAATTACGCCAAACACAGTGCGTATAAAAAACAACCAAAAGCAAAGATATCCACCTTACGGGGGTTTTGCTATCATGGCGCTGTTAATTATTCAAGGTAAATGAGTAGCATGCGACCAACAAAACCCCATTCAATTAATGACTTAATGCAACGCGTAAACGCTATTGCTGGTTTAACATTAGGGCAATTAGCCTCTCAATACAGCTTTAAAACCCCTGACGACCTATTACGCGAAAAAGGCTGGACCGGGCAACTTATTGAATACGTGTTAGGCGCTACTGCAGGCTCAAAACCCCTCCCCGACTTTGAAGATTTAGGCATTGAATTAAAAACACTGCCTATTTCGTATAAAGGAAAACCCTTAGAAACCACTTTTGTGTCGGTTACCCCCCTTATAAACGTAACCGGCATGACGTGGCATTCAAGCGCTGTGCGTAAAAAACTCAATCATGTTTTATGGCTGCCTATATTGAGTGAGCGCGATATTGCGCCTTTTGATAGAACCATAGGCAGTGGTTTTTTATGGCAGCCTACGCCTGAGCAAGATGCGTTGCTACAACGTGATTGGGAAGAACAAATGGAGTTAATAGCGCTTGGGCGAGTTGATGAAATATCGGGCCATTTAGGGGATGCTATTCAAATTAGGCCAAAAGCCGCTAATAGCAAAGTGGTTACCGATGCTATTGGCCCAAATGGGCAAACAATAAAAACCTTACCGCGTGGTTTTTATTTAAAAACCAGTTTTACAGGGGCTATTTTAAAGCAGCAGTTTCAGCTCTGAGCTGTGCAGAAAATATTATGTCCTTTTTCGCACTGCGTGCGCGCGTGAGCAAGCTTAACGCCTACAAAGCATTCTCATCTCTTTGATAAATTATCAGGCATAAAAAATCCCCGCATTAGCGAGGATTTTATTATCTAAAATTAAAAATAAGATTCTATATAAAATAGAATTACTGACCTTTAACTTCTTTAAGACCGTTGTAAGGTGCTTTAGAACCTAGCGCTTCTTCAATGCGAAGAAGTTGGTTGTACTTAGCAACACGGTCAGAACGGCTCAATGAACCTGTTTTAATTTGGCCTGCTGCAGTACCTACCGCTAAATCAGCAATAGTTGCATCTTCTGTTTCGCCAGAACGGTGCGAAATAACAACTGTAAAGCCTGCATCTTTAGCCATTTTGATTGCTGCTAACGTTTCAGTTAGTGAACCAATTTGGTTAAATTTAATTAGGATTGAGTTAGCAATACCGTTATCAATTCCGCGTTTTAAAATCTTAGTGTTAGTTACGAATAAGTCATCGCCTACTAATTGGATTTTATCGCCCATTAATTTAGTTTGGTGTGCAAAGCCATCCCAATCTGACTCATCTAAGCCATCTTCAATAGATACAATTGGGTATTGCTCAGTTAAATCTTTTAAGAAGTAGTTAAACTCTTCTGAAGTGAACTTTTTGCCTTCACCTTTCAGATCGTAAATGTTTGCTTCTTTGTCGTAAAACTCAGAGGCTGCACAGTCCATAGCCAGTGTAATATCTTTACCTAGCTCGTAACCTGCGTTTGCTACAGCTGTTTTAATAGCTGCAAGTGCCGCTTCATTTGATGCAAGGTTTGGTGCAAAACCACCTTCATCACCTACCGCTGTAGAGTGGCCATCTGCTTTTAATACTTTAGCAAGGCTGTGGAATACTTCAGCGCCCATACGTAGGCCTTCGCGGAAGTTTTCAGCGCCAACAGGTTGGATCATAAATTCTTGAATATCTACAGAGTTATCTGCGTGCTCACCACCGTTGATGATGTTCATCATAGGTAACGGCATTGAGTAAACACCTGGTGTACCGTTTAAGTCTGCGATGTGCTCGTAAAGCTCAACTTTTTTAAATTGTGCAGCGGCTTTTGCAGTTGCTAGTGATACCGCTAAAATAGCATTTGCACCTAGTTTTTCTTTATTTTCGGTGCCATCTAAATCTAGCATTACTTTATCTACAGCACTTTGCTCTAATGCATTTTGGCCTTTTAGCGCATCCGCAATTTCGTTGTTAATAAAACCAACTGCGTTTAATACGCCTTTACCTAAGTAACGGGCTTTGTCACCATCACGTAGCTCTAGTGCTTCGCGAGTACCTGTTGATGCACCTGAAGGAGCGGCAGCGCGGCCCCAAGAACCATCAGCTAAATATACATCAGCTTCAACAGTAGGGTTACCACGCGAGTCCATAATTTCGCGACCAATTACTTTTACGATTTCTGACATCTTGATTCCTCTATATTCCCAAAATGGTGAGTTCAGCTAACTTTACTACGTTTTATATCTTTTAGTCAGCCCTTTAGACAAAAAAGCCGTGCAATATGCACGGCTTTTTTTAATTACGAAGACGTTTTTTGATGAGTATGAGCAGCTGCTACAAACCCTTCAAATAACGGGTGACCATCACGTGGTGTTGACGTAAATTCCGGGTGGAATTGCGCGGCAATAAACCATGGGTGATCTTTATTTTCGATGATCTCTACTAGTTTTTTATCTTCTGATAAACCGGTAAAGCTTAAGCCTGCTTGCTCTAATTGCTCTACAAAGTTGTTGTTTACTTCGTAGCGATGACGGTGACGTTCAATAATTTCTGTATTGCCGTACACTTCGTGCACCTTAGAACCCGGCGTTAAGTGACATTTTTGTGCACCTAAACGCATGGTGCCACCTAAATCAGATTTTTCATCACGTATTTCAATGTTACCCTCAGCATCTAACCACTCGGTAATTAAGCCCACCACTGGCGCTTTTGAGTGAATATTAAACTCAGTTGAGTTAGCGTCGGTTAAACCTGCAACATTACGTGCGTATTCAATAAGTGCTACTTGCATACCTAAACAAATGCCTAGGTAAGGCACTTTGTTTTCACGGGCATACTTAGCTGCTAAAATTTTACCTTCAACACCACGGCCGCCAAAACCACCTGGTACTAAAATAGCGTCTAGATGAGAAAGCAGTTCTACCCCTTTGCTTTCTAAGTCTTGCGAGTCAACGTATTCAATATTAATGGTTAAACGGTTTTTAAGACCTGCATGCTTTAGTGCTTCGTTAACTGATTTGTATGCATCTGGTAGTTCAATGTACTTACCAACCATACCAATCGTTACTTCGCCAGTCGGGTTAGACTCTTGATAAAGTACTTGTTCCCATTCAACTAAATCAGCTTCTGGTGCGTCAAGGTGGAAACGACGACACACAAAGTTATCTAGCTCTTGTGATTTTAATAGCGCAGGAATTTTGTAAATGCTGTCTACGTCAGGAAGCGAAATAACCGCTTTTTCTTCAACGTTTGTAAACAATGCAATTTTTGCACGTTCATTGTTAGGCAATTTACGGTCTGAGCGACAAATAAGAATATCTGGCTGAATACCTACAGAGCGTAACTCTTTAACTGAGTGCTGTGTTGGTTTTGTTTTAACTTCGCCTGCAGGGCCTAAGAATGGCACTAGCGTTAGGTGAATAAATAGCGCACGTTCGCGGCCAATTTCTGTACCTAACTGACGAATTGCTTCAATAAATGGTTGTGATTCAATATCACCTACTGTGCCACCAATTTCCACAATCGCAATATCATGACCTTCAGCACCGTCGTATACACGTTGCTTAATGTCATTTGTGATGTGTGGAATAACCTGAATGGTTGCACCTAAGTATTCACCACGGCGCTCACGACGTAGTACATCTTCGTACACTCGCCCTTGTGTGAAGTTGTTGCGGCTGGTCATTTTGGTGCGAATAAAACGCTCGTAGTGACCTAAATCAAGATCCGTTTCGGCGCCGTCTTCTGTAACGTATACTTCACCGTGTTGAATTGGGCTCATTGTGCCTGGGTCAACGTTTATGTAAGGATCCAGCTTTAAAATGGTAACATCTAAACCGCGGGCCTCTAAAATAGCTGCCAATGACGCTGCTGCAATACCTTTACCCAACGAAGAAACAACCCCGCCAGTAACGAAGATAAATTTTGTACTCATGCGAACCCTAGAATATCAGGAATTAAAAGGAATATAACACCCGAGAAAGAGACTCTGGGTATATCATCAAGACGGGGCGAAATTGTACCAAAACAGCGTTGAGCAATCCAGCTAAAAATAGCGTTTAGACGCACAAAAAATGTTCGTTGATTAACATTAGGTTGTACTGAGCAAATCTTATTTCGCTTTTTTAATGGCTTCCCATGCTTCTTCCATTTCGTCAAGCGTTGCGCGCTCTAAACTTTTACCTTTTGCAATTAAATAACCTTGCACTTTTTCAAAGCGCGCCGAGAACTTATCGTTGGCTTGTCTGAGTAGTTGCTCTGGGTCGCGTTTAACATGGCGAGCCACATTTACTGTGGCAAATAATAAGTCGCCTATTTCTTCTGCTGTATGATCGGATGAAGGGTCGTGCTCAAGCGCTTCTTTTACTTCAAGTACTTCTTCACTTACTTTATCAAGTGCCCCGTGGTAGCTTGGCCAATCAAAACCAAGTGCGGCAACACGCTGCTGAATTTTTTTAGCTTTAGTTAAGCTTGGCATATTGGTGGGTATATCTTGCCAAAGTGAGGCTTTGCTTGGCTGTACTTTTGCTGCACGCTCTTGTGCTTTAATTGCTTGCCATTGCTTTGCTAATTGCTCGTCGGTTAATGCTTGCTTGGTGTTAAAAACATGAGGGTGACGGCGGGTAAGTTTACTATTTAGCTCACTAACCACGTCGTTAAAATCAAACATATCCTGCTCTTTGGCAAGTTGTGCGTAAAAAACGATTTGAAACAGTAAATCACCCAGCTCATTTTTAAGCTCGTTTAAATTACCCGACTCTATGCAGTCGGCCACTTCAAAGGCTTCTTCTAGCGTGTGCGGTACAATCGATTTAAAGTTTTGCTTGCGATCCCACGGGCAACCGTCGCTAGGATCGCGAAGCAACGCCATAATATCGAGTAGTTGCTCAAGTGCGTTACTGTTTGCCATTTTATTGGTTTCGCTTGGCACTGTGCACACCTTCAATTTGATGCAGTTTAGACAAAACCCGGTTTGTGCCCGATAGGTCATGCACTTCTATTTGCATAGTAAATACCGCTAACTGATCAGCCCCAACAGTATTAACGTTCATGTTGATCACATTTACTTTTTCGTTAGCCAGTACAGAGCTAATATCGCGAATTAAACCTGAGCGATCGCTGGCTTCTATTTTTATACTTAGCGCATAAGAGCCGTTTATTTCATCTGACCAACTAACCGATATTACACGCTCTGGGTGCAGCTCTTTTAAGTTGTTAAATGAATCGCAATCTTCGCGGTGTACCCCAATGCCACGGCCTTGTGTAATATAGCCAATTATTTTATCGCCAGGTACTGGGCGACAACACTTAGCAACGTGGCTCATTAAGCTGCCTACACCATCAACCACAATGCCGTTTTTATCGCCAGTTACTTTACTTGGCGCTTTAAAACGAATAACGGGTTCTTCTTCAGTACGATCACTGACAAAGTTAAGCATTTGGTTTAAGCGAACATCGCCGGCACCTATGGCAACCATTAAGTCATCTAGTTCTTTAAAATTAAAGCGCTTAATAGCTGGGTCTAAATCTTTGTAGGTTAAATCTAGCTTTTGCAGTTCGTTATCAAGAATCTCTTTACCGGCGCTTAAGTTTTTATCGCGGTCGAGCTGTTTAAACCAATGATGGATTTTAGCCCTTGCACGTGACGATTTAATGTAACCAAGCGATGGATTTAGCCAATCGCGGCTTGGATTAGGCTGCTTTTGCGTGAGAATTTCTACCTGATCGCCCGTTGATAGCTGATGTGTAAACGGCACTATTTTGCCAAATACTTTAGCCCCTATACAGCGGTGCCCTACATTTGAGTGAATGTAGTAAGCAAAATCAAGCGGTGTAGCGCCAACAGGTAAATCGATAATATCGCCGCTTGGGGTAAATATATAGACGCGGTCTTCTACAACTTGGTTTTTAAGCTCTTCGGCTAAATCGCCCCCATCAACCACTTCTTCTTGCCATTGTAGTAATTTGCGCAACCAGCTAATTTTTTGCTCATAGCCTGAGCCACGCCCAGGTAAAGCACCTTCTTTATACATCCAGTGCGCGGCTACGCCTAGCTCTGCATCTTGGTGCATTTCGCTGGTGCGTATTTGTATTTCAACGGTTTTCCCTTCAGGGCCAAATACCACGGTATGAATTGATTGATAGCCATTTTGCTTAGGTGTAGCAACGTAGTCGTCAAACTCTTTATTAAGGTGGCGCCAATTAGTGTGCACAATACCTAGCGCGCCGTAACAATCTTGCAGGCGCTCTACAACAATTCGCATTGCTCTAATATCAAACAGCTGATCAAACTCGTAGTTTTTTTGCTGCATTTTTTTATAAATGCTGTAAATGTGCTTAGGGCGGCCATACACTTGCGCCTCAATACCGGCTTCGCTTAAGCGAGCTTTTACTTGCGCAACCATGTCTTCCATATAGGCTTCACGGGCAAGGCGTTTGTCATCAAGTTGTTTAGCAATGCTTTTATAGGTGTCGGGGTGTAAATACCTAAACGATAAATCTTCTAGTTCCCACTTAAGCTGGCCTATACCTAACCTGTTTGCTAACGGGGCAAAAATATCGGCGGTTTCTTTAGCGGCAATAACACGCTCTTCTTCATCGCCATTTTTTACATTGCGTAAATGGCATACTTGCTCAGCAAGTTTAATCACCACAGCGCGCACATCTTCAACCATGGTAAGTAACATTTTACGAATGTTATCTACCTGCATAGTGCCTTTACCTTGGTGCGATAAAGTACTAATAGCAGCCATTTGCGCAACCCCTGTTAAAAGCATGGCTACATTTTTGCCAAGTTGTGCTTCTACGGTTTCAAGGTCTACTAAGTCGTTTAAGTAGTAATGCGTGAGATACGCGGTTGCGAGAGATTCTGCATCTAAATTTAACTCGGCTAAAATCTCGACCATTTCTATGGCCGTGTTTTGCCGTGCTTGGTTGTCACATGTAACACACAATGCTTGCGCTTTGTTTAGTAGCGTTATTTTCTCTTGCGATAACGCTAACTGTTTTAGGCTAGTAGCAAAGTCACCTGTGTCGTCCTGCTGATGTGATTGACGTGTAGCGACCATAAAACGCTTTACCTCCGTTGAAATAACGCCATTGTTTCTATGTGTCCTGTATGTGGAAACATATTCATTAGCCCAATTTTAGTAACTTCAAAGCCTGCTTGCGAAATAATTGCACTGTCACGGGCTAAAGTAACAGGATCGCAAGAGACATATAAAATGGTTTTAAACTGCTTTAAAGGTAGTTGCTCTAAAACAGCCATAGCACCTGTGCGAGAAGGGTCTAATACTAATACGTCTAGCGCCTTATTAAACCATTGTGCTGTTTCAATTTTTTGCGTTAAATCAAAACAATGAAAGTGCGCATTAGTGATAGAGTTAGTTTGCGCATTTTGTGTCGCCATTGCAACCGCCGATGCAACCCCTTCTACTCCAATAACCGATTTAGCATGCTGGGCTAGCACTAATGAAAAGTTACCAATACCACAAAATAAATCCAATACTTGCTCGTTTCCTTGCAAGTTAAGCCAATTTACCGACTGAGCTAACATAGCTTGGTTAACTTCATCATTTACTTGAATAAAATTACCAAGGCCAAATTCAAATTTTAATTTAAACTTTTCTAAAAAATAATACGGCGTAGGCAAATGAGCCTGCTCTATAACATCGCTGTTGTCTTGCCAGGTAATTAACCACTGCTGTGCGTTTGCCGCTTCTTGTACGTAGCTTTTGGCTTCATCTGGTATCGCTTTAGTATGGCGAATAACAATAAAGTTCCCAGCTTCGTTTTGGCACAACTGCAAATGACTTATACTGTGTAGCGCTTTATATTGATTAATAAGCGTTTCAAAAATACTAAATACGTTAGTAAATGCCTCACTAAGCACATCACATTGCTCAATACTAATCACATTTTTAGAGCTAGTCGCACGATACCCAACTCGCATTTTTTTAGCGGCTCTATCATACATTACGGCAATACGGGCACTGCGTCTGTAATGAGTGGGTTTACTTAAAAGAGGCGCTTGCCAATTTAAGTCGTTTAATTTGGCAAATTTTTGAAACAGTTGCGTCACTGCATTTTGCTTTTCAACCACTTGCTGATTTATTTCTAGGTGCTGCAACTGGCAACCACCACAGTGATTATAATGCTGACAAAAAGGCTGCGTGCGCGCACCGCTTGGATTAATAACCTTAACCAGCTTTGCGCTACTGTACTTGGCTTTATCTTCTATTAGGCTTGCCGTTACTTTTTCATTCATTAAAGCGCCGCTTACAAAGCACACTTTATTATTGTGTTTGGCAACGCCCCGCCCTTGATGATCCATGGCCGTAATATTAAGTGTGAGTGTTTGCTGTTTAAGTGGTTTTTTCTTTGCTTTAAAAATTTGCGCCATGCGGCATTACCTTAAATTTTGTATTACGTATAAGCAAATCAGATGCTTTGAGAATAGCCGATGAACCGTATATACTCGATCCATACTAATAATGATAATAACGCTTCCATTATGACCAAATTAGGCTTACGTGATTCTGTTTTAACCTTAACCTTGATCCCCACAGTGATCATTGGTTTGTTACTTGGCGGCTATTTTACAATAAATCGTTACATTGAGCTTGATGAAATTTTATATCAGCAAGGCAGCTCAATATCTGAACCCTTAGCAATTGCTTTAGAGCAGCCTTTACTTGAAAAAAATAAAAAGCTGCTCAACCGTCTGATTAGTTACACACACAATAAGCACTCCCCAACCATTAAATCGATTGCTATTTTTGATACCAGCAATCAGCTTATTATGACCAGCAACTATCATCGCTCGTTTGATGAACTAACTCAAAAAGAACAAATTGAAAATCTTCACACAACAAAAATTAATAAATCAGAAGAGTTAATCACGTTCTACACCCCAATTTTTAATCACTCTGCGCCGGTATCAAAATGGGATATTAATGATTTTCAAACCCCGCTTGGCACCGTTATTTTACAACTTAATAAAGACCAAGCGATTATAGGCCAGCAGCGAGCGGTTTTAATTAGCGGCATTGTTATTTTATTTTCAATAATATTGGCATCTATTTTAGCGCTTAAGCTTAGCCGTATGTTTATGAACCCGCTTAATAAGTTAGTACTTGCCACCGACAAACTAGTTGAAGGTAAAAGAGACACGGGTTTAAACGACACCATGATGGGCGAATTTGAACTTTTGCGTGAAGGGCTTAATACCATTGCCCACACTATGGTTATGCAAAAAGACGAAATGCAGAAAAATATTGATCAAGCCACGAGTGATTACCGCGAAACCCTAGAGCAATACGAAACCTCAAATATTCAGCTAACTATGGCCAAAAAAGAGGCGCAAGATGCTAACCGCGTTAAGTCCGACTTTTTAGCTAAAATGAGTCACGAGTTACGCACCCCACTTAATGGGGTTATTGGCTTTACGCGCCAATTGTATAAAACACCTTTAAATAAACATCAAAAAGACTACCTCGATACCATAGAACTTTCTGCCAATAGCTTATTGACGATTATTAGCGATATTTTAGATTTTTCTAAACTTGAAGCAGGCGCAATGGAGCTTGAATCAATCCAGTTTCAACTTCGCGATAGCGTAAACGAGGTTATGACATTATTAGCTCCCTCGGCGCATGAAAAACAACTTGAGCTATCTATTTATATCAACCCACAAGTGCCTGATGATTTAACCGGTGACCCCACTCGCCTTAAACAAGTCCTTATTAACTTGTTAAGTAATGCCATTAAGTTTACTGAAAAAGGCTCTATAAAAGTTGATATAAGCTACCGCTTATTAGATGAAGACCGCGCCTCTATTTTAGTATCAGTAACCGATACCGGTGTGGGTATTCCAATGGATAAGCAAGATGCGTTATTTACTGCATTTGGCCAAGCAGATTCATCCATTACCCGTAAATTTGGCGGCACTGGTTTAGGTCTTATTATTACCAAACACATTGTAGAGGCTATGAATGGCCGAATAACGCTAAATTCAGCCCCGGGAAGCGGCACCTGTTTTACCTTTAATGGTGTGTTTAGGTTGCCTGATCATACCTTTAGTAACGACTTACCTTCTAAATCACTTATTGGTAAACGCATATTATACCTAGAGCCACACGAGCATACGCACCACTCAGTGCTTTCTGTATTAAACGAGTGGGAAGCGGTTGTAACCGCCTGTTTTAATGAAGCAGCGTTTTTAGACGCCATCAAACATAAAATGTTCAAGTACGATATTTGTATTATTGGTGATATGGCATCGGTAGATGATATGCAGCGACTTAAGAGCTATGTGAATATGGTTCGCGAGTCGTGCGATTATTTATACCTTATGCTCAATACTGTATCGCATAATATGCGCGAAGCGTTTATTGGTAGCGGTGCCGATGCGTGCTTAAGTAAGCCGCTTAATCACCGTAAATTATGTGAAGTACTGGCTGCGCCTTATCGCCTTGACCATCCAACCTTAAATATTGAGCCAAGCGACCAAACATTATTACCATTAAAAGTACTGGTGGTAGATGACAACGATGCAAACTTAAAACTTATTTGCACCTTGTTAAAAGAGCAAGTTGAATTTATAGACACCGCTTATAATGGCTCGCAAGCCTACAGCTTAAGTAAAAGCCATAAGTACGATGTTATTTTTATGGACATACAAATGCCGATTATGGATGGCATTACCGCGTGTAAACTTATTAAGGAGTCTTCTTTAAACGAAGACACACCTATTATTGCGGTAACCGCGCATGCACTGCACAGTGAAAAAGAGCAGCTATTAAAAGATGGCTTTAAAGGCTATTTAACTAAGCCTATTGATGAGGACATGCTGAGCCAAATTATATGCGATCATAGTCCGCAATCGCCCGTAAGCCGCGACAAAATTAAAAGTGTAACGTCACAAAGCCCTGCTCCATTTGAAAGTAACTGCTTAGATTGGTCGCTTGCGCTACAACGTGCAGGGGGCAAAGGTGAGCTGGCGCTGGAAATGCTCAATATGCTGTTACAAAGTGTGCCAGAGACACTCTCGCAGCTCAACGAAGCTATTGAGCAAAACGATTGCCAAACGGTATTAAGTGTTATCCACAAATTCCATGGCGCGTGCTGTTATACCGGTGTGCCTAAGCTTAAATCACTGGCAGAAACCATAGAAACCTCACTTAAAAGTGATTGCGTGCTAGATAACGTTGAGCCTGAACTATTTGAGCTTCAGGATGAGCTGGAAAACCTCATGGCAGATGCAAGTGCTACCGAGCATCAACGCTAAAAAACACTTAATAAAAAAGCGCAGTAAATGCGCTTTTAACAGGTTTTAATACCATTTTACTTAATTAAGTATTTCTATGAAATGGTGCCACCATGGGGTTAAATTTATAACCTTGCCTCAATCATGAGGCGTTTCATGTCGCGTACTGCTTTTTCAAGGCCATCAATAGCTGCGCGCGCAATAATAGCGTGGCCAATGTTAAGCTCATAAATTTCAGGCATTGCAGCAATTGGTTTTACGTTATGATAATGAAGGCCATGCCCTGCATTTACAATTAAGCCTAAGCTCGCCGCGTATTTTACACCCTCTCGTATGTGCTCAAGCTCTTTGTGTAAATCTTCATCATTAGTGGCATCTGCATACGCGCCGGTATGAATTTCTACATACGGTGCACCACACGCTTTAGCTGCATCTAACTGTGCTTTATCGGCATCAATAAATAATGACACTTTAATACCCGCATCAGTTAGTGTTTTAGTGGCCGCTTTAATTTTATCTACATTAGCGGCCACATCTAGGCCGCCTTCGGTCGTTAGCTCTTCACGTTTTTCAGGTACTAAACATACGTACTCAGGCTTTACTTCAAGAGCAATGTTAATCATTTCATCTGTAACCGCTGTTTCAAGATTCATACGCGTTTGAATCGTTTTAGCCATTACGTATACATCGCGGTCTTGAATATGGCGGCGGTCTTCACGCAAATGAATAGTAATACCATCTGCACCGGCGTGCTCTGCCACACTGGCTGCATGTGCTGGGTCTGGGTATGATGTACCACGCGCTTGGCGAAGCGTTGCAATATGATCAACGTTTACGCCTAAAAGAATGTCTTTCATTTTGTTACCTGTAAAATATGTTTATTGAGAGGCCATAAATAATTCACGGCTTTTTAATGGTTTATTACCCAGTAAAGGTTTTAGTAAATAACGGCTTAATTGTTTTGCCATATAGAGTACATCGCTTTGGCTAAAATCATGATTAGCAATCGCTTTGAGCTGCGCGCCGCTAAACCCTGAGCGCGTATCTTGTTGCATCAAAAAACCCAACTCAGGAAAGTAACTATACGTTTGCCTTTCATCAATTGGCTCACCACTGGCATCAAAGCTAAAGTCGACGCCATAGCCCAACAACTCTAATAGTTGAAATTCGTATGAGCGCAGCACCGATTGTAAATCGACATCGCTATTTAAGTTCTCTAGGTGAGTTTTGTAGAGCTCAAACACTTGTTCAAGTGGCTCGTTTACCGGCACAATGCGGTTAGTCAGCTCATTTAAATAAAAGCCACAGTAAAGCTTATCCTTTGTTAAATATAAAGGATTACCATGTAGCTCAAATTTATTAATGTATTTTAAATCGTACTTGCCACTGTAATGAACAAGCAGTGCCTGAAAAGGCTGCAATTGTGCTTTGTGTTTAGTGGCCTGGCGACCACTCACTCTGGCTAGCATTCTTAGCTGGCCTACGCCTTCTACCAGCATATCGAGCATTACTTGGGAGTCGCTATAAGGACGCCGATGTAATAGGTACGCTGTGTAGAAGTCGCTATCCATATTAGTTGGTTAAATGCAGGTTAATCTTCGCCATAGCCTAAACTTCTTAAGGCACGCTCATCATCTGCCCAACCCGATTTAACTTTAACCCAAAGCTCTAAAAACACTTTGTTATCGAGCATTTCTTCAAGGTCTTTACGGGCTTCACGGCCAATCACTTTAAGCTTTTCGCCTTTGTTACCTATTACCATGCGTTTTTGGGTTTCACGCTCAACAAGAATTAACCCATTGATATGCCAAACACCGTTTTCTTGCCATTTAAACTGCTCAATTTCTACAGTAACAGAATACGGCAGCTCTTCACCCATAAAGCGCATTAGCTTTTCACGAATAACTTCTGCCGCCATAAAACGCATTGAGCGGTCGGTTACATAGTCATCAGGAAAGTAAAATTCGCACGGTGGTAAGCGTTTAGTTACTTCGGCTTTAATTAAATCAACGTTTTTACCTTGCGTTGCCGATACCGGCATAATGCCCACAAAATCAAATTTGTCGCCAAGCATCTTCATATGCGGTAATACTAAATCGCGGTCTTTTACTTGGTCTATTTTATTAATAACAAGTAAAACGGGCTTACCACTTTGCGATACTTTATTAAGTACCATTTCGTCATCGGCATTCCAGTGAGTGCCCTCAACAACAAAAATAATAAGCTCTACATCACCAATTGAACTCGATGCAGCACGGTTCATTAAGCGGTTAATAGCGCGCTTTTCTTCAACGTGTAAGCCCGGCGTATCAATATAAACAGCTTGGTGTTGCCCTTCGGTATGAATACCCATAATACGGTGGCGAGTTGTTTGTGGCTTGCGCGAGGTAATACTTACTTTTTGCTCAATGATTTCATTAAGCAATGTTGATTTACCTACATTAGGGCGGCCAACAATGGCAACCATGCCACAAAACGTATCAATATCACCTTCATGAGGCTGTATTAAGGTATCAAGATTCATTTTTTAGTATCTTCAATGCTTTTTCGGCAGCTTTTTGTTCGGCTTTACGACGCGAGCTTCCAACAGAAATAATGCTATCCATACCTTCAACTATACATTCAACCGTGAACGTTTGATTGTGCGCTTGACCTTTGGTATCAACAACGGTGTAGCCCGGTAAAGATAACTTACGCGCTTGTAGATACTCTTGCAGCAAGGTCTTAGGATCTTTTTGATTAAGCCCTGGTGAAATAGCATCAAGTCGAGATTCGTACCACGCTAAAATCAGCTCGCCACAGCGGTCTATGTTTGAGTCTAAAAACACAGCCCCTATAATGGCTTCTACAGCATCAGCTAATGTTGATTCACGACGAAAACCACCGCTTTTTAACTCACCCGGCCCAAGGCGCAAGTAGTCACCTAAACCAAACTCTAGCCCAAATTCAGCAAGGGTTTGGCCACGCACAAGCGTAGAGCGCATACGGCTTAAATCGCCTTCACGCGCTTTTGGAAATTTGTCGTACAAAGCATTGGCAATAACAAAGCTCAAAATTGAATCGCCTAAAAACTCTAAGCGTTCGTTGTGCTGACCTTTATGACTGCGGTGCGTCATTGCCTGTTCAAGTAAACCTTGATCAGCAAATTCGTAGCCAATTCGTTTATATAATTCTGTTACATTTTTTTTCATTGTTACTGAATATTACCTAGGCGTTCAAAACGAACACCAGTTGGAACCCATCCTGGTAAAACATCATCTGGGCCATTCTCAAATTCAAAACTCATCCATATAAAGACAGCTTTACCCACCAAGTTTTCTTTTGGTACAAAGCCCCAAAAGCGACTATCTTGGCTGTTGTCGCGGTTATCACCCATCATAAAATAATGATCAGCTGGTACAGTCCATTCATCCGAAGGAGTACCTGGTTGCTGATAGTAACGCCCTTTACGTTCAGGTGCGCGTGGGTTGATTAAAATGTCGTGCTTGAGTGTCGTTAAATCTTCATTTACTCGGGCAAGCGACATTTGGCCTTGTTTAAACTCATTATCGTTAATTAATTTAAAATCAATTTTATTAAACTCATTACAAAGTAGGTCACCCTGCTGGGTCTCGCCTTCTTTACAATTAGGTTGAATATATAAACGCTTATCACGATAAACAATTTTATCGCCCGGTAAACCAATAGCACGTTTTATATAATCTACTCGCTCATCTAACGGGTATTTAAAAACAACAATATCGCCGCGTTCAGGCTCGCCTACATCTACAAGCTGGCTACGCCATACCGGGTCTTTAATCCCGTACGAGTACTTTTGTACTAAAATAAAGTCGCCCACCAACAAGGTTGGCATCATTGAACCTGACGGTATTTGAAAAGGCTCAAAAATAAACGACCTAAAAATAGTAATAGCTGCAATCATCGGAAAAATCGATTTTGCAGTTTCTGTAATTGCCGGCTCAGGTGCTATTAACGCCGCTGTTTCTTCATCAAGCTGGCCACCGGCAGATGTTTGGGCAAGCGCCAAACGCTCTTGCCTTTTTGGCGCATACATTAGGTGGTCAATTAACCATATTAAACCTGAGCCTAACGTTAATAACACCAATAAAACTGAGAAATAACCAGCCATCTATAATCCTTTGTTTTTATTTACCAACTTTCAAAATAGCTAGAAACGCTTCTTGCGGTACTTCTACGTTACCCAATTGCTTCATTCGTTTTTTACCATCTTTTTGCTTTTGCAGTAGCTTTTTCTTACGACTTACGTCACCACCGTAACACTTAGCGATTACATTTTTACGTAATTGCTTAACCGTGGTGCGGGCAATAACATGTTGTCCTATTGCAGCTTGAATCGCAATATCAAACATTTGACGCGGAATAAGCTCTTTTAACGCATCAGCAAGTTGGCGGCCGCGTGATTGTGCACTGTCGCGGTGAACAATTATAGCGAGCGCATCAACACGTTCACCATTGATAAGTATATCAACACGTACCATGTCTGATGTTTGAAAGTGCTTAAAGTTGTAATCAAGCGATGCAAAACCACGACTGGTTGACTTTAATTTATCAAAAAAGTCCATAACCACTTCAGCCATAGGTAGCTCATAAGTTACAGCGACTTGCTTGCCGTGATAACTCATTTTAGTTTGCATACCACGTTTTTCTACACACAGAGTAATAACGCTACCTAAAAACTCTTGCGGTACAAGTATGTTTGCCTCTACCACTGGTTCGCGTATTTCAACAATATCATTTACCGCCGGTAAGTCAGACGGGTTATCAATTTGACTCGTACCTTCTTTGGTTACTACTTCGTAGATTACAGTAGGTGCCGTGGTAATTAAATCAATATCGTATTCACGCTCTAAACGCTCTTGAATAATTTCCATGTGTAGCATACCTAAAAAGCCACAGCGGAAACCAAAACCCAGTGCTGTTGAATTTTCAGGTTCAAAAAATAACGACGCATCATTTAAGCTTAGTTTATTAAGCGCATCGCGGAACGATTCATAATCATCAGAGGCAATTGGGAACATACCTGCATATACTTGCGGCTTAATTTTTTGAAAGCCTGGTAAACGCACTGGTGCCGCATTTTTTTGATGCGTAATCGTATCGCCCACTGGGGCGCCGTGTATTTCTTTAATACCGGCAATAACAAACCCTACTTCGCCGGTACGTAAAATACCCGTGTTGGTTTGTTTAGGGGTAAAAATACCCACGTGATCAGCTGTATGTACTTGCTCGTTCGACATTATTTTTATTTTGTCGCCGGCACGTAGTTCACCGTGCTTAATACGCACTAGTGATACAACACCTTGGTATGGGTCAAACCACGAGTCAATAATAAGCGCCTGCAAAGGTTGATCTTTTTCACCTACCGGTGGTGGAATATCCTTTACAATCATTTCAAGTACTTCAGCAATACCAACACCAGTTTTTGCACTACATTGCACAGCGTCTAGGGCATCAATACCAATAATGTCTTCAATTTCTTCTGCTACACGAAGCGGATCGGCTTGCGGTAAATCTATTTTATTTAAAACAGGGATTACTTCTAAATCCATTTCGATGGCGGTATAACAGTTTGCCAGCGTTTGTGCTTCAACACCTTGTCCGGCATCAACAACTAAAAGCGCACCTTCACATGCCGCTAAAGAGCGAGAAACTTCATAAGTAAAGTCAACGTGCCCTGGTGTATCGATAAAGTTAAGTTGGTAGGTTTCGCCATCGTTAGCTGTGTAGTTAAGCGTTACACTTTGCGCTTTAATGGTAATACCGCGCTCACGCTCGATGTCCATTGAATCTAACACTTGCTTTTGCATTTCGCGGTCTGTTAAGCCACCACAAACCTGGATCAAACGATCTGAAAGGGTCGATTTACCATGGTCAATATGGGCGATGATCGAAAAATTACGGATATGCTTCATAAACTGGATTCTAAACTTCTATTTTAATAGGCTAAGTACGAACACCTGAGTGACTTGAAAATACTTATTGGGTATAAGTGCTATATAAGTGGCTAAATGCGCTTTAGATAATCAAATTTTGATTGCCTTTTTACCCTGTATTTCCAAGTTACTCTGGTATAAAACGGCAATTTTACATTTAATTGGCCTTAATCACCATCTATTTGCGTTAAAGGAAGGCTAATTGGATGAATTTTTATCACTTTTACATCATGCCTGAGTGTTTTTACTTTGCTTTTAGCTAAAAAGTAACCACCTACACCGCCCAAAGCGGCGAATAATATTTGCCATCCCTGCGCTAAAAGTAGTAATTCGGCACTAATAAATGCAAGCGTTAATCCTAAAAATAAAGGCAGCATGTATACAGCAAAAGCATGTTTGACTAAATGCGAATCATCTAATGAGAGCGTTACTTTTTGGCCCACTTCTACAGGAGTATCAAATTGATATGGAAAGGTTTTTTTATCGCTACCAAAGAGTTTGGTAAAGACTTGCGAGCCACAGCGACCATTACACCCTTCGCAGGCTTTTTTTTGCTGGGCTTCTAAGTGGGCAGTGGCGCCATCTAAGGCAACCACTGTAAGTGTTTGTTCAATCATAACAACCCTTACGAATTGTTTATAATGCGCGAGTCACTGACTCAGCAATTGCCTTTGCGGTTTGGCTTGGCACATTACCAACAACGGATACATCAAAGTTTCCGCCATTATGCACATAAATTGTCGTTGCGCCAGAAGTTAATGATCCGCTTAAGCGGCGACCTGGTAAGGGGCGCTGTACAAAAACAGAAATTTCAACAAACCCATCAGAATATAAATAATAGTCAGTAAGTTCGTTGTTTAAATCAAGTTTATGGCGGTCTGATTTTAGTAATTTAAAGCCATTAGGTAACCAACCAATGCGCCAGTTTGTGGCATTACTTTTTTCACCTTTCAGTGCGTTACCCGGTAACGGCGTTGGAAAGTTACGATTGAGCACTTCTAAAATCATCGGTGCTGGTTGCTCTGTTACGCTAATATGGGTTAACTGTAGCTGCTCTAATGCTTCACCTTGGTGGTTAACATAAGCGGCTTTTAATAACAGCGATGACTCTGTATCAAGCCAAATCCAATAGTTATATTTGTATTCATCTTTTGATTCTATTCTCACCAGTTGCGCCGCTCGCCCTGCAATACGGCCTTTACCACCTAGCACAAAATCATATTGGCTGCTTAATGCTTCAATATCTTTAAATAATACTTCAGGTATTGGCCCAGCAATGGAGTCTGTATTTATAGAATATGGCTGCGATTGCGGTTCAAAGTAGGTTACTTGGTCGTTAATTCTCACCATTTCTAAGCCCGCGCCATTAAGTAAACTTAAATGCTCAAGCTCTGTTTCACCTTGCTTTGCATGCACCCAACGGTAAGGTTCCATGGCTTTACCCTTTACCACCACAAAAGAGGCGTCAAAATTGCGGGTATGCACAGCGTTCGCCATGTTTAGTAATAAATCTTTGGCGGGATTTGTGTCGTTAGCAAAAACATTAAAGCTTAATACCAACGACAGAACAAAAGTGATTACTTTCATTTAATTAGTTTTTTTCCTCTTGCGCTTTGTCACTATTTTGCGCTGTTTGCAAAGAGTGTGCAACACGTGCTTGACGTTGATGCTCTAAAACTAACGCGCCAATGCGTTGTTGCTGTAATTCGCGTAAACCTTGCTCAGCGTTTTCAAGAGCAGGTTCTGAAGAATAACTCACCGGCGACGCCATACCTGTTAATGGGGTAGTTTGTAAAAGCGGAATTTCGCTTTCTTGCTCGCCCGCACCTTGTGGCAAGGTATTTACGCCAACAATGGCAAACATAGCTACGCTTGCAGCAATAGCAAGTTGTGCAACCGGCTTGCGCCAATTAAACGCCACTACTTTGTTGTCTTGCTGCGCTTCACTGTGCTCGGTATCGGGTGCTTTGTTTGCTGTCGATTGGGTGAAATCGGCATACACAGGCTCACTTTCAAGTGCTAAGGCGATGTTATCGCTTATATCGATGTGTATGTCGTTGTTATTTTTTTGAGCACGCATCGCATCACCAATTAGCGCATATCGACCAAACGTAGCAACATCCTGATCAGAAATTTTACCCTCTGCAAGGTGTTGTTCGCCGTCAAGTAATGCTGATAACGTTTCGCTATCCAACTTGTTAACGTGTGCTTTTGTCATACTAAGACTCGCCTATTAATGGGTTTAATTTATTATCTATTGCTTCTCGGGCTCTAAAAATACGCGAACGTACTGTCCCAACAGGGCAATCCATTACCACGGCTATTTCTTCATAGCTCATCCCTTCGATTTCTCTTAGGGTAATCGCGGTTTTAAGGTCTTCAGGCAAACTATCAATCGTATTAAAAATAACAGCGCGTACTTCGTCGCTTAACAGTAAATTTTCAGGCGATGCGTTTGAACGCATCGAATCCGCACCGTCATAAAACTCGGCATCTTCAGCGTCTATATCGTTTGCTGGCGGTTTACGGCCCTGAGCTACTAAATAATTTTTAGCACAATTAACGGCAATACGGTATAACCACGTATAAAAGGCACTATCACCTCTAAAGTTTGGAAGTGCACGGTAGGCCTTAATAAATGCCTCTTGTGCAACATCTGCAATATCGCCTTGGTTAGACACATAACGTGAAATTAACCCTGCAATTTTGTTCTGATACTTCTTTACTAATAGGTTGAAGGCGTTTTTATCTCCTTGCTGGACCCTTTTTACAAGCGCTAAATCTAATTCCTGCTCGCTCATTCGAGCCGGTACTCCTCTGTTTGATTCTTGCTGGTTATTCATAGTGTCGCCATTGTTCACAAATACTCTGACCTCTTTATGAATAAAAAGTTCTGCTTAATATTATTTTTTTATAAAATAGTCGTAAATAACGGCGCTAAGCCATTAAAATCACTACGTAGTAATATGACAAATATGATACAACTACATTATTAAAAACAAATATTGCTCTAATTTGAGCATTGTAACCGCAAAGTACCTCTGACATGAACCAAAATAAACATCATATTGCTGATGTCGCTATTATCGGTAGCGGCGCGGCGGGCTTATCTCTTGCATTGTCTTTAGCTAACTATTGTAATGTTACTGTGATCAGTAAAGGTGCCCTCACCGAAGGCTCTACACTGTATGCACAAGGCGGGATTGCCGCAGTATTTGATAAAAAAAACGACAGCATAGAATCACATGTTGAAGATACCCTTGATGCCGGCGGTGGTTTATGTGACCGAGAAGCAGTGCATTATACTGCAAGTAATGCGCATCAGTGTTTACAATGGCTCATTGAGCAAGGCGTTCCTTTTGATATGGAGTTTGATAGCAAAGGAAAAGAGCGCTTTCATTTAACCCGCGAAGGCGGACACAGCCATCGCCGTATTTTACATGCAGCTGATGCCACTGGTAAGGCCGTACAAACCACGTTAATTAGCCAAGTTAAAGCGCATAAAAACATTACCTTGCTCGAGCAATACAACGCCATCGATTTGATTAGCGATAAGAGCTTAGGTAAGCCGGGTTCGCATATTCATGGTATGTACGTGTGGAATAAAAAAGCAAAAAAAGTAGAAACTATTTCCGCTAAATTTGTAGCGCTCGCAACAGGGGGGGCAAGCAAGGTGTATTTGTACACTTCAAACCCTGATGTATCTAGCGGTGACGGTATTGCCATGGCGTGGCGTGCAGGCTGTAGGGTAGCCAATATGGAATTTAACCAATTTCACCCCACTAGCCTTTATCATCCAGAGCTACAAAACTTCTTAATTACCGAAGCTATGCGCGGTGAAGGAGCGTATTTAAAGCGCCCCGACGGCACTCGCTTTATGAAAGACTTTGACGATAGAGAAGAGCTGGCACCGCGCGACATAGTAGCCCGTGCTATCGACTTTGAAATGAAGCGTTTAGGTGCAAATTGTGTATACCTAGATATTAGCCACAAAGATAAAGACTTTATTATTGAGCACTTCCCTACTATTTACGCAAAGTGTTTAAGTGTAGGGCTTGATATAACCAAAGAAGCCATCCCGGTTGTTCCTGCCGCGCATTATACGTGTGGCGGTGTAATGAGCGACTTTAACGGTAAAACCGATTTAGACAACTTATACGCTGTAGGGGAAGTAGCCTACACGGGTTTGCACGGCGCTAACCGTATGGCGAGCAATTCATTATTAGAGTGCATTGTATTTGCCCACGCTGCCGCTAAAGATATTTTAAGTAAACTTGAGCATGCGCCAGCACCACTTGCGCTGCCAAGTTGGGATGAAAGCCGAGTCAGTAATTCTGATGAAGAAATTGTTATTACCCATAACTGGCACGAACTGCGGCTATTTATGTGGGATTATGTAGGCATTGTGCGCTCAACTAAACGCCTAGAACGAGCACTGCACCGCGTTGAGTTATTACAACAAGAAATACATGATTATTACGCAAACTTTAGAGTAAGTAATAACTTATTGGAGCTTCGTAATTTAGTACAAGTAGCCGAGCTGATAATTAGAAGTGCAATGCAGCGTAAAGAAAGCCGTGGTTTGCACTATACGATTGACTACCCTGAGCAAAACGAAAACCCAACACCCACTATTTTGATTCCACCTCGCCATTAATGGCAATCAATGCTGCGCGCTTTAAACGTGCGTAGCTTTGCTTATTTACGCCATTAGCTGAAATAATAAGCCATTGGCGTTTATTAAAACCTTTAATGTGTAACCACACACTGGTATTTAATATTTTTGTTTTAGGGGTTATTTGCCCCTGAACCTGTAAATTTTCGTTTTCGAAGCGTATTTGCTTAGGCTCTAAAATAATAACGCCACTTTCAGGGTGAATAGCCACTATTTTTTGCCATATCCAGTAAAACGCAATTGTATTTACAGTTATACAAACAACAATGCTAAAAAAAGAGCTTAAATAAAGCCCTAATACCACACTTAATAAGCAGAAAAACAGCACCACAGGCCGCTGTTCTGCTTTGTTATTTACTACTGTAAACCTATACACGAACTCGGTCTAAAATTAGCGATACCATGGTATTAAGCTCAGCATCTTTACATTCTTCATGGCCCATAAACCATGCAAATAAATCAGGGTCTTCTTGGGTTAGCAAACGCTGAAATACAGCCTGCTGCTGTGCATTTAACGAATCATACGCCTGCTCTACAAATGGCATAAACAAAACATCTAACTCTAACATGCCGCGGCGACAAGCCCAGCGTATACGTGCTTTACTATGAATTTCAGTCATTTTAAACCTCATACTTAATTGTCCCGAGTTTAACAAATACCCGCCTAATTAGCAGCTATTAATCTGTGTTCAAATAATAAAAAACTGCCCGCCTTCGTTGCTGTACCCTAGGTTATAACTGCGTTATTATGTCTACTCATTTGTATTGCACAGAAGGTTTTTATGTCGAGCGTTTATGCATGTCCGTTATCTCACCAACTTATTAGCCTAACCGGTGCGGATAAATTGTCTTATCTTCACGGACAAATCACTCAAGATCTCAATAAACTATCTAACAGCAATTATTTATGGGCTGGTCACTGCAGCGCCAAAGGCAAGTTGTGGGGTGTGTTTAAATTATTTTCTCACCAAGATAGCTACTACTTAGCAGGTTCACAGCCTGAGGTAGAGAAGTCGCTCAGTGAGCTAAAAAAATACGCTGTGTTTGCCAAAGTAGATATTGATGTTTCTACGAACAGATTAATCGGGTTGATCAGTGACGATTTAACCCCAGTACTAGAAAAACTTGATATTCGTTTTTCTGATGACCAAACGGCCTGTGACTTCCCAAGTGGTAAAGCCCTTAAGTTAGCGCCAAATCGCGTTTTACTAATGGTTGATAGCCAATTTAGTATGCCAGATGATGTGTCTACATTAGATAACTGCGCACTATGGCAAGAAGCCGCTATAAAAGCGGGCGAGCCACAATTAAATAGTGACGCCATTGGCGAATACGTACCACAAATGGTAAACCTTCAAGCGATTAACGGCATTAGTTTTAAAAAAGGCTGTTACACCGGCCAAGAAACGGTTGCCCGTATGAAGTACCTAGGTAAAAACAAACGCGCTATGTATATTGTTACAGGTAAAAGCGATGGCCTACTTGAAGAGTCTGAGCTTGAAACCCAAGTGGGCGAAAACTGGCGCCGCGCTGGTAAACTAATTGCCCAAAGCTATAACGAAAATAGCCAAACCTTATTTGGCCTTGTTGTGCTGCCAAACGATACACCAAGTACACACGTACTTCGTGCAAAGCACACCCCTCAGGTAGAGCTAAGCATTCTGCCTCTACCTTACTCTCTTGAAGATGAATAAATAGGAATGACTATGATCGTTGCACCAAACACAGTAGTAAAAATGCATTATTCAGTACTGGATAACGATGGCAATACCATTGATAACTCTTTTGATGGCGAGCCACTGGTTTTTATTATTGGCACAGGCTACTTAATCCCAGGGCTTGAAAATGCACTCCAAGGCAAGCAAGCCGGTGATACATTAAATGTAAAAGTAGAACCTGAAGAAGGCTACGGCGAACGTCACGATAACCTAATGCAAGCGGTGCCTAAGTCGATGTTTGATGGCATGGAGATTGAAGTGGGTATGCAATTTAGAGCGTCAACTGATGATGGTGATCAATCTGTGATGATTATCGAGATTCAAGATGAAGACGTTATAGTTGATGGCAACCACCCGCTTTCGGGTATTACCCTTAATTTTGATGTAGAAATTTTAGAGGTGCGCGAAGCAACCGAAGAAGAGCTTGCGCACGGCCACGTGCACGGTGAAGGCGGTTGTGGTCACGATCACTAATCATACCGCCGTTTATAAAAAAAGCGCCTAAGGCGCTTTTTTTATAACATATTGTTGTAGCTCGCGGTTTTTATTGGCGCCGGTTCCTCTAAAGGGGTTTCACTGGGTGTTATTTTACCCTCAAGCGCACGTAATAAGCCTTGCTGATCGTTTGTTCCCACTCGGTACTTAGTACCGTCTTTTAAGGTTAACTGTAGCGCACTAAACCCGGATACAGAATACACCCACCCATCATGCGTAATACGAATACCAATACCATGGCGGTAAGAGTTTTGCACCGCTTTAGCCTCTACTATGTCAGCTAGTGCTAAACGTTGCCCCGCAACGCCAGGGCCAAAAGCCCAACTAATTGTTTGCTCGTCAACTTTTACAGTTAAACCATGAAACAAAAAACCGACTAAAACCAATACACCGGCAAATACCATTAATGGCACATCGGCGCCCATTAAGTTCCAGGCTAAGGCTACAAAGCCGCCTATCCATGCTAAAACAAAAAATATAAACACCGCATATTGTTTATGCTGATACATAACGCTCTCTTTATTATTAAAAACTGTACACCAACGTGGCGCTTAATTCTGAGTCGTATTTAAGGTTATCGTCTTCAGGTTTTGAATTATAACGATACATGTAGGCAAACTTTAACGATACCGCACCTATGACTTGGCTAATCAAAGCGGTTTCTGACTTCAAACGCGAATTTAACCCCGACAAAGACTGCTCAATACTCACATCTTGATTAAAGCGCGTGCGCTTTGATACCAAACGCTCCCACTGCATTGCAATACGTACTAAATAACCGGTTTTGTTTTCATCTTCTTCGCTTACCTCTGACTCATCATCAGCGACAGAGCGATATAAACCTGGGCCAATATCAATATCTACTTTATTTTTTACACCTTGGTAAACTCTGGCACCATAGCCTGTAGCCACTGTACTTTTGTAATCTAGGCCGCTAAATTTATCTTCTTCGTAGTCACCGTAAATAAAAAATGAAGAGTTTTTAACGCCCACTTTGTAGTTACCTTGTGCAGAGACAAAAATACGGTCTGCCGTTACATCGGTTTGCCCTGTATCTTCGTTTTGATCTCGTTTATACAAGGTGTCTAATTTAAATTGGTTACGCCAATTTTCGAAGTCTTGGTATAAATTCCCTCTAAACTTAAAGCTGGTAGAGTTAGTATTACCCTTACTTAAAATCAAGCCAAACTCAGTATCGCCATAGAGCATTTCGCCTTTATGTAGCTCGTGAATTTCTTCATCAGAGAGTTGTCCATATTCATGAAAGTCTTCAAATGGATCAACAGCCCAACAGCGGCTGCTCATTATTAAAAACACGAATAGTAAATACTTATGCACGGTAAACTCTCTTGCACATACAAACAAAACTGCTTACTCAGCGTGCTCTGTTTCTTTCCACAAAATATGACAAAACGGCGCGTCTTTATCACGGCTAATTAAAATTTTTGCAAATAACACATCTTCGTTTTCAAACTCTAACCCCACTAGCACTTGCACAAATAACTCCGGCTCTATTTCAAGTGCAACAAAGTCTTGCCATTGCTCATCAGGCTCGCCCTCTTCAATAAACCCAAGTTCTTCTCGGTATTCGTTAAAGTCTTCAACATCTTGTTCGCTAAGATTATTTGGCGCCAGCTCTAAAAAAATATCGTACGCTTGATGGGTAACTTCTTCTTCGCTATATAAACGTGGGCCTGACATGGGTAAAACCTCAATGCATTTTAAGTGCGCACATAATATCAAAACTCATCTGTGTTTTGAGAAAAAACAGCTAAAAATAATGACTTTTTTGTTACCAGCTCATGCGCAGTTAAGCTTAAATAAGATTCAAAGTGCTTTGACTAAAAAAGTTAAAAATAATTCAATTTATTTTTTATTATAAAACAAACCGTTACTTTACTTAGTACGGCGTACATCATAAGCTCAAACACATAATAATAGGAGAGCGCAATGATAAAACTAGAAATACAACAAGGCATTGCTAACGTTATTTTAAGCCGCGCAGAAAAACAAAATGCACTTAGCTTTGATATGTTCTTGCAATTAAACAGTACTATTAAACGTATAAAAAAAGATAAAAGTGTTCGCGCCGTAGTGATAAAAGGTGATGGTGAGCATTTTTGCTCTGGGCTTGATGTGGCTGCAGTGATGGCTTCACCATTAAACATTGTTAGGCTGTTGCTAAAATGGCTACCTGGCAATCAAAACCTAGCGCAAAAAGTGGTACTGGGCTGGCAATCGTTAAGCGTACCTGTGATTGCGCAAATAAACGGAAATTGTTTAGGGGGTGGGCTACAAATAGCATTGGGCGCCGACTATAGAATTGTTGATACCCACGCAAAACTAGCCATTATGGAAGCGCGTTGGGGGCTATGCCCCGATATGGGCGCTAATGTAGTGCTTGCTGGTTTATTAAAGCGCGACCAAGCGCTGTGGCTGGCAAGCCACGCCAACCCTATTAGTGCTCACACGGCCTACGAGCTGGGGTTAGTCACAGAGCTTACAGACAATACCGAACAGGCCACACAGCGCATGTTAAATATATTACGTGAACGCTCCCCCGATACACTGGCAGCGATAAAGCGCGTTACTCAACAAAGCTACACAACAAACCAACGACAAATTTTAGCTAAAGAAACGTTTAGCCAAATTCGCTTGTTACTCAATCCTAATACTAAAAAAGCAATTGCCAAAGCAAAAGGGAAAACAGATATAAGCTATGCAAATCCAAAGCGCTGGTAAGACTAAATTAGCATTTAATAATAGTGCGTATTTGCTAACGTTAATTTCTTTCTATATTAATGAGCCATTATCATGAAGTACTTACTTAGCAGTGCAATTATTTTACTGTGCTTAGGGTGTGCTAAATTAATAATGCACTTAATTGGTGGCAGCTTCCCTGCACCGCTCCTTGGCATGGTTATTTTACTGAGTTTATTACTGTTAGGTGTAGTGAAAGAGCACTATATTAAGCCCTCGGCCTCCCCTATTTTAAATATTATGCCAATATTTTTTATACCCGCGGGGGTAGGATTTATCGAGCACATTGCACTTATTAAGCTGCATTGGCCCTATTTGGTTTTGGTTATTTTGCTCGTCCCTGCCAGTACGCTTTTACTGGTAAGCAGCGTTGTTGGCTATGTTAAAGGTAAAAATAACAATGACTGAGCTGCACCTTACGCTATGGTACTTAACAACTCCCGCTATTATTTTGCTGTTTTTATTATTAAGAGCGTTTAATAAACACTGGCAGCACAGCATAGTAAAGTCGCTCACCAACCCAGTGTTTTTAAGTATTGCGATTATTGCCTTAGTACTTGTTAATTTAAAATTACCTTATGCTGATTTTTCCACGCATAGCCAACTACTTAGTTGGCTATTAGAGCCTGCTATAGTGGCACTGGCCTTACCTTTGTATCAGCAGTTTATACATGTCAGAAAAAATCTACTGTTAATAGTAAGCACGTGTAGCCTAGGCATTATTAACGCCACAGTGGTGGCTTTTATTTTAAGTATTTTATTTGATGTACCCGCCAATTTAAGCGCCTCCGTAGCTGCATTAAGTGTAACTACGCCTATTTCATTAATAGTTACTGAGTCTTTAGGGGGGATTAGCTCCCTTGCCGCTGCATTAGTTATATTTATTGGCTTACTAGGTGCGCTCTTTGGGTTAATGCTCATTAAGTGGATAGGTGTTAATAACCACCAAGCTCAAGGAATAGCAATGGGAACTGCGTGCCATGCTATAGGCACCGCAGCAGCACTGGACGAGCACCCAAAAATAGGCGCGTTTTCCTCGGTTGCTATGGCTTTAAGCGCATTATTAACCGCCATAATAGTCCCCGTGCTATATCCTTTTTTAGTCAACACTTTGCTATAGTTAGCAAAAAATAATTACGCAATATAAAGAGCCCACTATGATCAGTTCTGAAATAGAACAATTTGAAAAATACTACACCATGCTCACTGAGTATTTAGTTACCTACAGCATGCAAATTGTGGGTGCCGTTTTTATTCTTATACTGGGTTTGTGGGTGGCTAAAAAACTCTCAAATTTAGTCGCTAAATTGATGGCTCGTCACAATGTCGATATCACGCTTACCAGCTTTGTCAGTAACGTGGTAAAAGTATTGCTTATTGTGATGGTTGTAGTGATAGCGCTTGGCAAAATAGGCATTAGTGTTACCCCCTTTGTAGCGGCTATAGGTGCTGCTTCTCTGGGTGCGGGTTTAGCCTTACAAGGAATGCTTTCAAACTATGGCGCAGGCCTTGCTATTATTGCCACGCGCCCTTTTGTGGTAGGCGATACCATTGAAGTAAAAGGGGTCAGCGGCCAAGTAAAAACAATTGAGCTGGGTTACACCATTTTAATTGATGAAGAAAAAGTAGAAATCACTATTCCTAACAAGCACATAGTGGGTGAAATTATTCACAACTCGTTTAGTTACTCGTTAGTTAAAGGAGAAATAGACATAGCCTATACTGCCTGCGCTGATACCGCTGTTAGCCTTATTGAAGAAGTGTTAAAGGCTCATGATCAGGTGGCTCAAAACCCTATTTCTCAAGTAGGCATAGAGCGCTTTGCCGATAGCGGCGTAACCATTAGTTATCGCTATTGGGTGCCTACAACCAAAATAATAGAAACCAAGCTTGCTATTAACGCAGGCGTTTATAAAGCCATTAATAGCGCTGAGATAGAAATACCCTTTCCGCAGCGGGTGGTTACGATTAAAGAACGCGACCTTTCTTAATAAAAAGCAAAGCCGCTTAATGCGGCTTTGTTGTTTTATAGCTTAAAGCAGTAATAAACTGCCTAACCCTAAAAAGGTCACAAACCCAACTATATCGGTAACCGTGGTTAATATTACCGAGCCAGAAAGCGCAGGGTCTATTTTCATTTTGTCTAAAATAGACGGTATAACAACCCCAGCTAACGACGCAGCCACTAAGTTAAGCAATATAGCAACGGTAATTGTAATGCTTAGCATTATGTCGCTAAACCAAACAAAGGTGAGCGCGCCAATCACTAATGCCCATACTAAGCCGTTCACCGCACCCACCCGTAGCTCCTTTTTTAAAAGTGCATTGCGGTTAGAGTCGGTTACCTGGCCAAGCGCTAAACCGCGCACTATTACCGTTAAAGTTTGACTCCCGGCGATTCCGCCCATAGAGGCCACCACAGGCATAAGTACCGCCAGTGCCACAACTTGCTCTATTGTTGCGCCAAATAAGCCAATAAACCACGATGCTAAAAACGCAGTGGCTAAATTTATACCCAGCCAAATTCCCCGGTTTTTAGCACTTTTTCTTACACTGGCAAACAGGTCTTCGTCTTCGCGTAAACCACCAGCTTTGGCCGCAGCTTCGTCGGCAATTTCTTGGCGTAGTTCGTATGCCGAGCTAATGGTTAAACGCCCGACTAGTTTGTTATCGGTATTAACCACCGGCATGGCCATTTTTTCACTGTGAATAACCACTTCTGCCGCTTCGTATAAATCATCATCAGCATGTAATGATGAAAAATCATAGTTTGCCAGCGCCAATAGGTTATCGCCTTCATTGGCTTTTATTAAATCATTTACTGCAAGTTCACCTATTAGGCTGCCTTGGCGGCTAACTAAATACACAACTTCGCTGTATTGCGGCAAACCTTTGTGCAGTAATTTTTTAACGCCTGCAATTGTTGCTTTTTCAGTTATTTTTAGAAAGTCGAAACCAACCCAGTGACCTAATTGCTCAGGCGGATACTGCTGAGCAAGATCGTATTGTTTCGTTTGTGCTTCATCGAGTTGCTTTTTAGCATAATCAACAAAGCGCTCAGGAATAACCTCTTCGAGCTCAAGTAATTCTTCAACATTTACTTCATCTAATAGCGCGTATGCCTCGCTATCATCTAAGGTTTGCAGTAACCATAAGCAGCTGTCATCGCTCAGGGTGACAAATATTTCATGCTGCGTGTCTTTATCTAATAGCTGCCAAATTTCTAGACGCTGTTCTTTGGGGATGGCTTCAAAAAGTAGCGATAGGTGCTCAGTAGATAAATTAAGCTGTGCATCGGCTAAAAGCTGGCTTTTTTGCGTGTGTGTTTCGCATTGTAATAAATCGTTTATTAGCTGCGGTAGTTGGTCGACTGGATACTCAATCATCTTGAAACCTTAAATTTAAAAATGCACATTGCTTATAGTTTACTTGAACAATAAAAAATTGCAGAAAAAACCTAAACTTATTAAGACGCTTTAAGCTTTGATGGTTGAAACTGCGCTCATTATTTTTGCGCATTGTAGGGGTAAAAACACCAGCGATACTACTGTTTATTTTAAAAATTAAAAAAGAAATTTTTGGCCTTATTTTTAGCCAAAAAAAAGCCCATAACGCTAAGCTGTTATGGGCAAAGTCACACAATGAAAAAGGGGGATTAAAATCTATCGGTTAAGTTACGTATTAGGTCAGAGTCTACAAACTGCGTGACCATTGCAGCACCCCATGCATATGCACGTTGTATTGGGTAGCCTTTAAATATCCAGCGTTTACGAACATGGTTAAAACGCTGTAAATACTGCTGCTTAGCACGCGGCAAAGGTGTACTACTTAGCTTATCCCACGCTTTATATACGCCCGACATGTCAGAGCCGCGCATAAAACGTTGCAACCAACGCGCAAAGCGCGAAAAGCTAATGGTTGACTGAAAATCAATGATATAAGGCTTGCCATCGCTACCACATAATATATTGCCCATATTACGTAAATCTAAATGCACAATGCCTAGGCGGTGCATTTTTGCAACTTGGCGTTCAAGCTCAATAAAAAATTCAACAGGCAACGTCTCACCCTGGTGTATTAAGCTTCTAAGCGGCGTGCCTTCTATGTAGTCATACGCCACCGCTATCGGCGATAAACGGCTAAACCGATTAGCAACTGCATCAAGCTGTGCTAAGCGGCTCAACCCTTTAAATTCTTGATTTACAGAAAGCTTGGCAAAGGTTTTACGAATAAACCACGGGCTTTGGCTAAAGTCTTTTACTATTAAGTCAAACGTATCATCTTTGTACCTGTATACAATTGCGTTCGCAAAACGCCCTTTATGAACAACACTTAAATACTGTTGCATAAATACATGTTCAGGAAACTGCTGCTGTAATTGTGATAACAACTTATTTTCAATCATAACAAACCTAACAAGATGATAACTTTAATTGCCTAGGCAACTATATTAGCAAAGTTGGATTTGCTGCACAATTAGATCTAGTACTTAGCAGGCTAAGTTTTTATTGAAACAGTATCGCTAAAATGTTGATAATCTTTTTTAGAGATTTAAGAAGGTGAATCTAGGTTGTTTATTGCTCGGTTTAGTAAGTCCATAACGCTGTGTTTTTCATTTTCAGAAAAGCCGCTAAGTGCTTTTTCGTACACTTGATTTACTAAGGGCATTATTTGCGGATAAAGCGCTTTGCCTTTATCACTTAAACTTAAAAGTGTAGAGCGCTTATCAAACTCACATTGTGTTTTTTCAATTAAGTCTTTTTCTTCTAAACGCTTTAACAAACGGCTCATCGCGCCTTTATCGTACACCATATGATCGCTCAGCCCAGCTAATGTGTTTACTGAGCCACGCGCTAATAGCACCACCACAATATATTGCGCAGAGGTTAAGTCCATACAATCGAGTTGAGCATCAATGTGTGTAGCAATTTTTGAACGTAAAAACGATATCAACCGGCCTAGGTCTTGCTCTGCTACGAGCGTTTCGGGGTCGGCGTTTTGTACTGAAGGCATACTTTGTTGCATATAAGGGTTACTCTGTTTATTCAAAATGCGTGTAATAGACTACACATTATTAATAAAATTCCCTAGGGTTAGCGTACTTTCAAAAATAAAAATTTGTTCTACCTAGGGTCTAACATGTTTGGCGTTAATAAGCCTATGCCTTTGCAGCAACCTTAAAATATAAGCACAGCTTTTCCAAATAAAAGTGCCTTGCTAAAAATTCAACCTCAAAAAGTAAACTCCCCCTAAACCATTTTTATTTAAAATAAAAAGCCGCAACATAAGTTGCGGCTAGTAGTGGTTTATGCAATGCCGTTTTAAATTTTAAACCTTAAACTGCCCTATTAATTGTCCTAAGTTCTCGCCGCGCCCTGCTAAATGCTGGCTAACCTCAGAGGTGGCCTTACTTGCTTGGGTTAGTTCATTAACAATTTCTTGAATGGCAAACACATTACGGTTTATCTCTTCTGTCACTGAGCTTTGCTCTGTGGCAGCGGTTGCAATTTGCGTACTCATGTCGTTAATCGTGGTAACCGACGTAGTCACAGCACCTAAACTTTGCGATATATCGCGCGATGACTCAACTGAGCGATTACAACTTGCTTGGCTCGCCTGCATGGCATTTACCGCGGCGCCCACTAAGTTATGTAATTCACTTAGCATTTCACTAATTTCATGGGTACTAAGTTGTGTACGACTCGCTAAGCTCCTTACTTCATCAGCCACCACGGCAAAACCCCGGCCTTGCTCACCGGCACGTGCGGCTTCTATGGCGGCGTTAAGTGCAAGCAAGTTAGTTTGCTCGGCAATGCCACCTATTACACTAAGTACACTGTCTATTTTTTTAGATTGCTCACTTAAAGAGTTTACCTGATCAGCAGCTAGGTTAATTTCGCCCATAAGGCCAGAAACTTCACTTAGGGAAATATCTACGCACTCTTGCGCTTTTGCCACTTCTAGCGTTGCCGTATGAGTAGACTCAGCAACTTGCGTGGTATTTTTAGCCACTTCGTGAGAGGTGGCCGACATTTCGGTAATCGCTGTGGCAACTAGGTCAGTTTCGTGGTTATGATTAAGCAGTTTATTTTCAAACAGTTTTGTTTGCGAATTGATATCGCTTGAGGCATTTTTTACATCATTAGTAACATCAGCCACATTACTTATAATGCTTTGCAGCTTGCTAACAAACACATTAAACGATTCGCCCAACTGCCCTATTTCATCGTGCGTATGTATAGCTAGGCGTTTTGTTAAGTCGCCTTCACCTTTAGCAATATCATCTAAGCTTTGGCCCATTATTTGGATAGGTTTAACCATAGCGTTAGACGCTAAAAGTGCGCCCACTACGCTAACCACAACCCAAAATAAGGCAATCAATAACAAGGTAGTTATTTTTTCGCGAGTATGTGATTGCATAGTCTGTTCATAATTTGCAAGCTCTGTTTGTATATCATCCATATAGGCACCCGTACCAATCATCCAATCGGTACCTGGTATCATTACGGCATACCCTATTTTCTCTACTAACCCGTTGGTATTTGGCTTTTGAAAATGGTAATTAAATGCCCCGCCACCTTTACGTGCTTGCTCTAATAATCCAACAATTATTTTTTTACCATTTGGGTCTGTCATCCCTATTTTATTTTGCCCTTCAATAGCACTTCCTAACAAGGCATGGAACACACTAACGCCGCGTGTGTCGTAAATAAAAAAGTAACCGTCGTCACCAAAAGTAAGCTCCCTAAGGACATTTTTAACACTTTGTGTTGATCCGTTATCCAACTGATGGCGTACCAACTTGCTTGCTATTTCCACTTCGGTGGCAAGTAGCGTGTGTTTGTCTTTAATGAGTTTAGATTTAATTGTTTCAAAATTTTGTTGCTGGTTTTGCGATTCTAAATAGTACGAGCTGGCCATTAAGCTAATTAATAACAAGCTCAACGGTAAAATAGCCAGTAATAAAAGTTTATTTCTCAAGCTTAAGTTACTCATTAAATCTCCACAAATAGGGTATGCACGTTATCACTGTCTGCTTTGCAGTAATCAACGCAATAAAGTAAGCATTCAATATGTCACTATTTATATCAATTTATAAATAGCGCAGGGGGTTGCCAAGGGCTGGCAAGGTGGGCGCATTATAATTAGATTACAGCGCTTTAGATATACATTATCACTCGACATTAGTCGCATTTTTTATCGAAAACACTGTGCAGTAAGGCATTTTCATTACCTTTTACTTAGTTAACACTCAAGCAATTCCACCACTATTCATCTCACATTAAGGTAGCCAGGCATTTTTATTTAACATATAATCATCACAATTCTAATAATAAATACTTATACAAAAAGCGGGACAATGTTCAACGTTAACTTAGGCTGTGGTTTTTAAAAATAATAATGAAGTACTTCTTATATCTAACGTTGTTGATTTGTTTAAACGTGTGCGCTCAACCTGCTAACAAGAGCATTGCCTTTTATTACTCATCCCCCATGCCGCTGGCTGAAATGACCTTTTATTCACGGGTTGTTGTGCAGCCGCAAAGCATCACTCCACACGAACTTAATTGGCTTAAAGAGCGCAACATTAGCGTATACGCTTATTTGAGTGTTGGAGAATCGTTTACTGAAAATGAATCCTCAGTAGCAAAAAATCCACACTGGAATAGCCATATTGCTGATTTAACCGCTGAGCACTGGCAACAACACCTGCAAAAACAAGCACGTGAATTACAACAACGAGGCTTTAACGGTTTATTTTTAGATACGCTCGACAGCTACCAATTATTAAAACCCGATTACGATAAAGCGGCTCAACAAGTGGGGCTTGTGAATATAATTAAAGGTTTGTCGAGTACATTTAACAAACACTTAATTTTAAACAGAGGGTTTGAGCTACTGCCACAGCTTAACGATTACGCCTCTGATTTAGTTGCCGAGGGGCTATTTAGCCACTTTAATCCAGTAGATAACAGCTACAAACTTACCACTGAGAACGATCAAGCTTGGCTAAATGAAAAGCTTCATAAAGCACAATCACTGGGCTTTAACGTACAGGTAATTGATTACGCTAAACAACAGCAGCGCCTTGCGATGGCTAAACAAATTATTGCCCAAGGTTATGCTCCTTGGGTTACTGATGGGCACCTTCAAACTTGGGGGACATCAAATATACGGCCTGTGCCTAGGCGCATACTTATTCCATACAACAGTAATGTAAAGCCACTTATATACACCACAGTTCACTTAAAGCTTGCCACAATGATTGAGTATTTAGGCTACATACCTGATTACATAGACATGGCTAACACGCCTTTACCTAAAGTAGATACCAGTCTCCATGCAGGCATTATCTCTTGGACGACGAGCGATCAATTTTATAATGCACAGGTTATTGAGTGGCTCGAAAGTAACTTAGGCGTGGTACCACAACTGGTACTTGGCGAGCTCCCTCCTTCTAATAAGTTACTTGAAAGCTTAGGAGTCGAGCCTTTTAATTTGCCTTCAAATGGGCCTTATAAACTCGCGGCTATGGCATCTTGGCTCAAAGGTGAGTCAACCACTGCGCCCGCTATTGTAAAGCCCTATTTATTAACGCTTGCAGAGAATGCGCAATCATTAATATCAATACACGCTGAAGATGGCACCACCCTAACCCAAGGAAGTAAAACTAAGTACGGCTCACTTATCGCTGCACCTTGGCTTATAGATACACTGCCTATGGAGGGCAGTAACTGGGTTGTAGACCCCAAAGCCGTGTTAACTAAGGCAATGGGGCTTGCGCCTATACTAGCCCCAGATACAACTACATTAAGCGGTCGGCGTATGCTAACACTTCATATTGATGGCGACGGCTTTACGAGCATTGCACACTTTGCAGGTAAACCTTACGCAGCAGAAGTTGTGCGCGATGAAGTTATAAAAAAATACAAGCTACCACTGACCTCCTCAATTATCCAAGCCGATATTGAGCCTAACGGGTTGCATGGCGCTGACAGCCCAAAGCTTGAAAAAATAGCCAAAGAAATTTTTGCGCTTCCTTATGTCGAAGTCGCGTCACACACTTACAGCCACCCCTATTTCTGGACAGCCTTATCAGGTAGAAAAGAAATAAATAAAGACGACACCGACTACGGGTTTCATTTAGATGTACCCGGATATGACGCCATCGATTTAAATAAAGAAATAACGGGCTCAGTAAATTACATTAATGAGCGACTCGCACCAAAAAATAAAAAAACAGTGATGATGCTATGGTCAGGTGATGCAACCCCAGGCCCAAAAGCCCTCGAACTTGCGCGCGATGCCGGTGTAGTTAACGTTAATGGAGGAAATACCGACGTAAATGCCGACAATCCAAGCTTGTCGCATATATCACCTATTGGCCGTCCTGAGCGAGATTTGCTGTATCAAATATACGCGCCCATTTTAAACGAAAATGTTTACACCAATTTATGGCACGGCCCTTACTATGGTTTTAAACGCTTAGTAGAAACATTTGAAATAACCGAAAAACCATACAGGTTAAAGCCTTACACAATTTACTTTCATTTTTACTCTGGCGAAGTGCCAGCAGGGCTTGATGCGCTGCATTACAATATTGATTACGTATTAGCCAGAGAAAATACCCCGGTGCATTTAAGTCAATATGCACGCATTGCCAAAGACTTTTATTTTTCTGCGCTTGCTAAAAATACGCGCGGCGAATGGCTATTTAGTTCTAAATATATAAAAACGCTGCGCTTGCCTGATATTTTTGATGTGCCCAATATGACTAACAGCCAGGGTATTTTAGGGGTAACCGCGCAAGGAAACTATATTCACGTAGGCGATGAAATAGCCACAATTAACTTTGATCATACAACGCCAGATAACCAACCTTATTTACTCTCTGCTAATGTCGCGTTTAGTAATTGGCAGGTAAACGGCCCTGTCAGCTTTAAAGCGTGGATTGAGGCTAAAATTGAGCTTAAAAATGCTCGCAATTGTCAATTCATTTCGCATATGGGAAAGCGCTTTAGCGGAAAAACCTTTGGCAATACAACGCAGTTTACATTACCTGCTGGCGAATTTTATGGCTATTTAAACTGCGCAAAAAGGGCTCAATAATGAATAACAAAAAGCGCCCTCACTTAGTATCAGTTAAAACCATTTTAATTATATTAGCGGTTAGTTGCTTTTCACTTTACGCGCTGTTTCCGCACACCTTATTTTTTGAAGATGACTCGCTATCGCAAGATTATACTTTTGAAAAAACCTACTTAAATGCCGCATTAAGTAGCGATCCTAATAATGAAAAACTACGCGCCAAAAAAATAGCCATTCACCTGGGCTTAAATGAGTATTCGCAAGCGACTAACGAGCTTGAAAAACTCCCTAAGAGCGATACAAAAACTGAATTAGAAATAAAACTTTTATACGCATTGTGGGTTGATAGTGGCGCAAATAAAGATGACCGTTTTGAAGAACTAACACTTAAACTTGCGGCATTTAAACACTGGGATAACCAGTTATTAAATATAGCTAAAGCCACGGGGCTCAATGCAAACGTAGCGCAATATTATGAGCAACACGCACAGCCATTATTAGCCGCTGATTTTTGGTTAGGCGCAGGTGAGCCTGGCAAAGCGCTCGCTATTTATAAAACCCACATTAATGCCGATGTAGCCCAAAAAGCCATTGAAACCGCACTGGGTGCTAACAATCCAAAACAAGCTTACACATGGTGGAAAAAATACGGTGATACCGCTAATACCGAGCGTACATTATATTTTGCAAGCTTAGCGGGTGATAATAAAGAAGCCTTAAAAGCAGTAGAAAAATTATTAAAAACTCAGCCTAATAACAGCGAATATTTAACCAAAGCCATGCATTTAAACTTAGCCAATGGCAATGCAAACGCAGCTGAACAATTAATCGCAAAGTTATTACTTAAAACACCCAATGATAAAGCGCTGAGGCTTTTAAATTGGAAAATTATGCGCTGGCAAAATAAGCCTAAACAGGCGCTTAAAGAATTTAAATGGTTAATGGCCCATAAAGCCGTTGATGTAGCTATGCTGACCGACAGCATTAATGATGCGAATGCCTTGTACTTATATCAAGATGCCAACGACATTTACGAATATAAAGCGCAAAACCGACAGCTTAAAGACAACGGATTTGCAAATTGGATGCAAACCAACGAATTTATTGGTAACGCAAAACAAGAGCTTAATCATATTGAGCGCTATGAGCAAATAAACGGAAAAACACCTCTTTCACAATATTGGAAAGCCAAGGTGTTACACGATACCGGTAATTTAGCTGGGCTGAGAGCCTTGTGGCCTCACTACGCAGGGCCGAAAAACGAAGAAGACTTACTTTGGCTTGCAAGAGCGCATTGGTTAAACGATGACTTTACAACCGCTTTGGCCATTTTAAAACAAAAAGCACGTAGTAACGATGATGAGTTTTGGGGCGCCCGCGTTGATATGGCTTTGCGTGTAAATGATAAAAAAGAAGAGCTGTACGCTTTAGAGCAATTAAAAAACATTAGCCCACTGAGTGTAGGTGATATGCTGCATTATCAGCAGCTAAAATTTGCCGACAACCCACAAGGGTTATTAAATTACCTATGGCAACAAACCGCACTCACTGATAGACAGTTAATCCAAATTACCTTATTAAGCACGCAAATTGGCGATGAAGAACACGTTACTCGTGCTCATCAGGCTCTTGAAAAACAACGTTATAATAAAGCGCTTTACCCTGCATGGTTAATATTATCAAACTGGTACCAAAATCAAAGTGACTTAAATTACGCATACACAACACTTAACCGCGCAGCAAAACTAAGTGAATACAATCCCGATGTGGTACTAGCGCAAGGCTGGCTTGCATTGCAAATGCACGACACCATTATGATTAAGCGTATTTTAGCTAACTACTCAAGCAATGAACCCAGCCGAGAGTGGGCACAATTACTGGCGAGTTTATCTATTCATCAAAAAGCCTTTAATAGTGCTTATTTTTATCTGCGCCAATTAGCCATTAGTAACCCTCGAGATTTAACTACTTTAGTAAATTTAGCCGATGTTATGAACCAGTTAGGCTACTACGCTAATGCCAGCGAACTTAAACATTATTTATTAAACCATTTACCAAAAGACAAATACGCATACCGAGGTTTAATGATCCAATGGGCCGGCGCAATGGCCGTGCCCCACTTACGCCAATTTAGCAGCTTAGATGACATAGCGCCTGAGGCTATAAACAACGCAACCGCCAACTGGTGGTTAGCCAGACGCGCAGCACAAAAACTTGAGCCATGGCAAAAGCTACAATTAGCTATGAGCAACGGCGAGTTTAATAAAGTAAAGGCACTGGTAAATACGCAAACATTAGGCAAAATAGATGAGCTAAGTGCTTTGCTCTATTTAAGGCAGCCTTATGCAACTATGCAGCGTTGGTATGAGGAGTTAACACACGAGCCAACACAAGCCGAAACGTCTTTATTACGTAACGCCCGCACCAGCTACTTTAGAGCATTAGAGATCAATCTATCCCCTGAGGCCGGTTTAAATACCAGCCAGTACGATGTAAATGTTTATTTTCCATATGCTAAAGGGCAATGGAAACTTAGCATTAGCAATCAACAAAACTTAAATAACAACGGGTTACTGTTTGCCATAGAAGATAAAATGACATGGGGTCGTTGGTACTTTGATGCAAAAGTAGACTCTCATCAGGGCAATTTAATGAGCCGCCAAGGCTTGAGTCTAGATGCGCGTTACCAGTGGGACTCGCGCACGCAGGTAGGCGTAAAACTTGAGCACAACGTTGAAAACCGCCAATCAGAAACCTTACTTAGCTTTGCCAAATTAAATAAAACCACGGCTTATATAAATTACGCTATTGATGGGCGTCAAAACATGCAGTTCTCGGCAGCCGCCATGGCATTTAAGCGCCGCAGTGATAGCTCAACGCTTGTCAGCGGTCAAGAATATAACGCCCGCTATCAATACACTATTTTAAAAGACCGCCCTATTTGGAGTACTTATTTTAGTGCTCAATGGCAAGACTTTGAACGCACATTAGCCCCTTTAGGCATAGATCAAAGAGCCCGACCGCTGCTTATTGATATACAACCTTTTAGGCGCTTTGCTCTGGGCACTTCGCTTTCGTCAAACTCGAACTTAGCCCCCCCTTATTTAGGCGAAAGCCCCTCGTGGTTATTCGACATCAGTACGGGTTATCAAACGTTAAACGACACTCTCGACATTTCAGTAACAAGTGGTGCGGGCTGGTCAGTGCTAGGGGATGATTTATTTAAATTACAGCTGGGTTATCAAAGTAGTAATAAAGTGGGTAACTCAGATACACAATTACAATTAGGCTATTACGTACATTTTTAATGTTAGGAGAGAATATGTTTCGTTTAATCATACCGTGTTTGGTATTAGTGCTCAGTGCATGTACCACCAGCCGTGTGGCTGATGATGTAGAGCTAGGACCATCAACTACCGTGGCTTTAATGCCTTTGGTAAATCATGCGCAAACCCCCTTAGCCGGTGAACGTGCAGAAGATATACTTGCGAGTATTTGGCAGCAAAATAAGCTTCCTACGTTATTACGTGCACCGCGCAGTAACTCTAAAGACCTTCCGCCACTTGACGATCAATACCGTCTTGATAACGCCATGCAGTGGTTAAGCACACAGCAAACAGACTATGTGTTATCAGGTAGCATAGAAGAATGGCGTTATAAAGCGGGTCTAGACGGCGAGCCGGTAGTCGCACTTACACTTAACTTAACGGCTAAAGGTCAAACAACCCCACTTTGGACAGGCACTATCGCAAAAAGTGGTTGGGGCCGCGACAGTATTGCCGCGACAGCACAAGATGTCATCGCCGATTTAATTTCGTACATTGAGGTTAGTGAGTGAAAACACATTTTTTTCGACCAAGAGAGGTCCCTGAGCTACAAATTTGGGCTGAGGTAATTGTATTTACCGCGCTTGCAATTGTGCTGCCGGTTATATTTAACGCCGAAGACCCCTTTTGGACGGAAAATGGGTTTTCGTGGCCCGTACTTGGGCCGCTATTAGTGGCTTTGCGCTATGGTTTTTCAAAAGGCTTTATAAGCATATTATGTTTATTAGCCGGGCAATTGCTGTTAAGCAAAAGCGAAGTATTAGCGCAACCTAACGAATTTAATATTAACGCCATGATTGGTTATTTAATTGTAATTATGATTGCTGGCGAATTCAGAGATGTATGGGAGCGCACTAATCAGCAGCAAAGTATTGAGCTTGAGTATGTAACTAACCGATTAGAAACCTTTACCCGCCAATACCATTTAATAAACTCATCCCACGACCGGATTGAGCAAATGTTAGCAGGTCATACTCTTAGCCTGCGCGAATCGCTCCAAGCGGTACGGGCCGTTATAGGGCAACTAACACAAAGACGCTTAGACAGTGCGGCAAATAGCATTTTAAACTTATTTGTTGAATATGGCTCACTTGAAAAAGCAGCGCTTTATAAAGTAGAAAACCACACCATAATAGAGCAGCCATTAGCAAGCATAGGTGCTATGGGCGAGCTAAATAGGGAAGACCCCCTTATTAAAGCCATGTTTGAAGAGCGCGAGCTGGTCTCTGTTAAAGAGGTTAAAAATAAATTTAGCCAATACCATATTGCTATCCCACTGGTTGATATTAATAACACTATTTACGGGGTAATTTTAGTACAAAGCATTCAATTTTTTGCCCTTAAAAACACCACACTTACTTTGCTAGCCGTTATGGCCGGTAACATTGGCGATTTGCTGCATCATGAAATTACCAACCCAGTAATGACCCCACAAGAAACCCCTTATTTTGTAAGGCAACTACGCAGGGCGAACAAAGAAGCTAAACGCTATAATATTCCCTCGCAGCTGCTTAAACTCAAAGCAATGCAAACAAGTGAAGAGTCGCGCCAATTATTAGAGTATTTAAGTGAAGCTCGCAGAGGTCTAGATATTTATCTTTACGATAGTGACAACCACACACTTTTACTGCTTATGCCAATGGCAAGTGAACTGGACAAAAGTGGCTTTATATCGCGTATTAATACTTGGTGTATCGAGCACTTTGGTAAAACCGTTGAGCAACTGCAAATTAAAATAGAAGAACAAATGGCATTGCCTATAAGCAGCGAACACATCGCTAAGTTAGTTGCATCCCATGATTAAAATTATCGTTGCCGCTTTTATTGGCTGTTTATGTGAATACTTTGCTTTTGCGCATATTTTAGATGCGCCTAACTGGCTGTTGATTGTTTTATTACATGGCATTGCTTGCCTGTGCTTTACCTTTGTAAGCCATGCATTTATTCCTAACAAATACAAAACCACCTTAAAAAGTGGTTCGGCACTGTTATTTTTACTGCTATTTACCTTGCCTGTATTTGGTATTTTAGGGGTGGTATTTGCCATTACTTTTGCCCTTAGTAAACCGCTTAAAAACAACGACATTGATATTGTAGAGCACAAGGTTCCTGCCCTGCCTTTTGAAGCAAGAAGTGTTTCAGCAACGCCTATTTACTCAATGGGTGGACTAAAAGCTATTTTAAAACACGCCAGTGAGCCAAATAAACGCCTAAGTGCAGTAATGGCTGCACGGCACATGAGCGATGCCCAAGCTATTCCTATACTCAAACTGGCTTTAAAAGACTTAGAAGATGATATTCGCTTACTTGCCTATTCAACTCTTGATAGCAAAGAAACTAAACTGAACGAAAAAATAAGCCAATGCCAGCACGCTATAGCCAATACCACGCAACAACCTAAATTGAGCAATCTGCAACGCCAACAAGCCGAGCTTTATTGGGAGCTTAGTTACTTAGGCTTAGCACAAGGCGCACTAAAAAAGTACGTACTAGAAAAAGCAGAAGCACTAACCTTAACAAGTATAAAGTTTAACCCGCAGCCAGCAAGCTATGTGTTTTTAGGGCGAATTCAACTTGCGCTCGGTAAATTAAATGAGGCGCAGCAAAGCTTAAATTTAGCCACGCAATTAGGCATGGCCAGACGCCACGTATTACCTTATAAAGCCGAAGTCGCCTTTGGATTACACAATTACACAGACTGTCAGCGCTATCTTGAAGAGCTAGCACTACAGCCTAAAGGCTCTGAGTTACGCCATTTACAGGAGTATTGGCATGAGTGAAAAAAAAGCCGACATTTTACTCTTACTTGAAGGCACTTACCCTTATGTACGGGGCGGCGTATCGAGCTGGGTACACCAAATTATAGAAGGCCTGCCTCACTATAACTTTGAATTAGTGTTTGTCGGTGGCGCACCCGAACACTACGGCGACATTCAGTACACGCTACCAAGTAACGTAACTAAGCTGCATGTGCATTATTTAGTTACGCAACACAGTACAAAAATAAAAGCGAAACATGGCGTTAAATATAAAAAAGAACTGTTTGATTTTTGGCAGCTATTACAAGGGTATTTCCGTGACTGTAAAGACCCAATACCGACGGAGTTGGTAAAGTTTGCCTTTGAAAATCTAGCTAAAAAAGACGGTATCAACGAAGCCGATTTTTTATACAGCGAGTCGTCGTGGCAGGTGCTGGCAAACTATTATTTAACCTATTGCGATGAATCGTCATTTATCGACTTTTTTTGGTCGTACAGAAATTTGTATAAACCACTGTTTAAAATAGCCGAAATAGCCCGTTCACTCCCCGATGTTAAACTTATTCATTCTATTTCGACAGGCTATGCTGGCATATTGGGCGCAGGTGCAAGCGTTATACACAACACGCCATTTTTGCTTACCGAGCACGGTATTTACACTAAAGAGCGTAAAATAGATTTAATACAGGCCAGCTGGATAAAAGAGTCTGAACAAAGCCTAGGTAAAAACCTAAATACTGAAATGGGCTTTATTCGCCGAATGTGGATCAGCTTTTTTGAGCAAATTGGCCGCACTACTTATCATCAAGCCGACAAAATCATCTCGCTTTATGAAGGGAATAGACAAAGGCAAATTAAAGATGGAGCCAGCGAAAGTAAAGCCTCGGTAGTGCCTAATGGTATAAAAACAAAACGCTTTGCTGATGCCCTTAACGCAAGACCTAAATCGGTCCCTATGGTGGTTGGGTTAATTGGCCGTGTAGTGCCAATTAAAGATATTAAAACCTTTATTCGTGCCATTAAAGAGGTCCAAGCCGAGCTGCCAGAGATAGAAGGCTGGATCATAGGCCCTTTTGAGGAAGACCCACAGTATTATAAAGAGTGCCAGCTACTAGTAAGCAGCCTAGATTTAGACAAAAACATTACGTTTACCGGCATGAGAAACATCGTCGAAATACTCCCTAAGCTAGGTATTGTTGCGTTGACTTCAATTTCTGAAGCTCAACCATTAGTGCTGCTTGAAGCAATGGCAGCAGGCGTACCTGTACTTGCAAGTGACGTGGGCTCGTGCCGAGAAATAATAGAAGGGGCAAGCGAGGAAGATAGGGCCCTTGGTAAAGCTGGCGAAGTAGTTTCTATTGCCTCACCCAGCGAAACCGCACAGCAAATAATCACCCTATTGGAAAATGAGCAAACATGGTATCAGTACCAACAAAGCGGCCTCAATCGCGTTAAAACATACTACGACGAGAGCCATATGTTTGCCCGCTACGATAAACTTTACAAGGATACAATCGCATGGCCGGAATAGGTTTTGAGATACGTAAAATTCTCAAAAAAAACACCCTACTCTCTGTTTTTGAAGCATACGGTTATGCGGGATTAATAGGCTCAGGCCCTTGGCTGCTTTCTATCATTGCGCTCATGCTAATTGGTATTTTAAGCCTAGGTGTCGTGCTGCCAAAAGTATTAATTATTCAGTTTTTAACGCTTATTACGTATATGATGGCAGCGTCCCTTATATTAACCGGCGGTCTGCAGCTATTATTAACGCGTTTTGTTGCCGATCTGTTTTTTCAAAAAAAGGACGAGCAGGTACTGCCTAATTTACTTGGCGCGCAGCTTGTTACCACCCTTGCCGCATTACTGATCGGCTTAGCTGTATGGCCAATACTACCGCTACCTGTTGTGACTAAAATAATAATATTAGGGGCGTTTGTAAGCTTATGTAACCAATGGCTTGGCGCTATATTTTTGTCGGGAATGAAGGAGTACCGGCTTATTTTAGTAACCATGTTAAGCGGTTACAGCTTTATGGTGTTACTGGCATTTTTACTGCGCGACTGGCAAATAGACGGGTTGTTTTTTGCTTTTTTTGCCGGTGAAGCGCTGCTCTTTTTTAGCTTTTTGTTTATGATTATTCGTCGCTACCCTGGCGGTAAACTCATTAGTTTTGATTTTTTAAACAATAAAAAAGTGTATTACAGCCTATTTTTTTGTGGGCTTTTTTACAACATAGGCGTGTGGGCCGATAAAATTATTTTTTGGTACTCCCCCGCTACCTCTATTCAAATTATAGGCACATTAAGAGCAAGCCCTATTTACGACTTGCCTATATTTTTAGCCTATTTAACCATTATTCCAGGAATGGCGGTATTTTTAGTCAGAATGGAAACCGACTTTGTAGAACAATACGACCGTTTTTATACCGCCATTAGAGGTGGCTCATCGCTTGAAGAAATTTTTTACCTAAAAGATAAAATGGTGCAAACAGCGCAAGGCGGCCTTTACGATATATTTAAAATCCAAGGTATAACCGTTGCGTGCTTATTACTGTGGGGTGAGCAAATACTGACCTTTATAGGCATAGACCCTAACTATAAAACACTGCTGTTTATTGATGTGGTGGGTGTAGGTGTACAGGTTATATTTTTGTCTATCTTAAATATTTTATTTTACTTAGATAAGCGTGCCACCGTATTATTTTTATCTGGGCTGTTTTTGTTTATCAATATCGTATTTACGATTGCCTCAATTGCATTAGGGCCACAGTTTTATGGTTACGGTTTTGCGCTCTCGACCATAATTACATCTGTAATTGGTCTTTATTGGCTATCAAAACAATTTGAAGAGCTTGAGTACGAAACTTTTATGCTGCAGTAGCATAACGGTTTTCGTATAAAATTAGCCTGATATTCCACGCTTTTTATAATAGGATCTCTGAATGAGAAAGTCGTTTGAATTCACGGTCAAATCAAACAAAATTAAAATAATTAATTATTGGTTTGGTGGCATTAAGTTATATGTAAATGGTGACTTGCGCGAGTGTAATAAAACGCTTTTTGCCTTTGGCAACAAAGCTTTGTTATCTGCAAACCTTGAGGATATTGGCACACTAGAAATAAAACCATTATCAGGACTGATTTCTGTAGAAATTGATGCATACCTTGTTAAAGCCGATGATATACATCATGTTTATAGCTCACATAAGCGCCTCAGCCTTAAACAAAAAAGGCTAGCTCAGTAAGTATATAAAATGCTGCCAAAACAAAGAGTATAAAAAGCCAAGAAAACTCCCCTTACTTGGCTTAGCTAATCTTTAGCATAGTTAGACATAACTAGTTTAGCTTTATACTAAATGATGATGCAGCTGCAATTACTTACTCACCCAGCGCGCTTTAAAACCACGCGTATCAACATGTATAAATGCACCGCGATGCGATTTTGGCCCGTAAACACCTAAACCGCCAAGTAAACCTTTAAATGATTCTCGCTTAGCGAGCGACTCCACTATGCTAGCCATAGCTTGTGCATCGCCAATAGAGTGCTTGCCGTCGTTGTTTATATCATCCATACGGTAGTCGCCATCGTTATCTATAAATATATCGGCAGCATCGCCAAACACATGGCGGCTAAGCTTTACGTTACCAATGGCTTTGTTGTAATAAGGGGTGCGGTAACCGCTCATTACCACCATATTTTTAACCGGTATGTTTTCTAAAATCAGCTCTTTGCGTATTTTTTCAAGTTTAAGTAACAACTTGTTTTGTAAAAATAAGTATTTAGGGTGCTTACTTCGTTGCTTACTCACAAATTCTTTAAGAGAAAAATGCGGTGATATTTTTATATTTTCGTTCTCTGGGGTCACCTTTACAAAACCATCGGGCACTATGTAATGCTTACTATCTTTAATTTGTGAGGGCGTTGGGTAATGGCCAATGTGGTAATATTTAAGCTTTCCACCTTGTACTTCATCTGCAGCTACTTTAACAAACACATTAATTGTCATACGTTGCTTTTTGTCGGGGGATTCAATAATTACCCGTGTTAAGCCAGGCTTTTTAGGCGCCTGCCACTGCCAGCGGTTTGTATCCGTTAAGGTGGCGTTGCTATGGTTATTAATAAATGAATAGGGTCGTTTTGATTGTGCGTAAAGCACTTCAAATTCAACTGCCTCATTAGGCATCACAAATACAGAAAACACCGAATACGGCATTACTATGTCGTTAATTTTTAGGCTAAACTCTGCATCTTCAAAATTTGCTTTATTTTGAATATCAACGCTTGGGTGTGCTTTTTTCACGGGCTCGGCGGCATAACTACCTACGCTTACGCAAAGCGCTAATATGCAGCCTAAAATACATGGTATAAACGGCATAATTCCTCTCATAGTCTATTTAATCAATGCAGCAATGACTGACTGATCTTCGTTTTCAAGTAATGCTTTTGCGTCGTGTTGATAAATATCGTCTCTAAAATTAACGAGCATGTCTTCATCAACCCACGCCGTCCAATACACTAAATGAATAGGTAAGGGCTCATTTAAATAAAAAGTTTGAGTGGTATCGGTATCTCTGGCTTTATCTACTTGCTTAAGGGTGCGCTCTTCACCTTGGTGCTTAATTATTTCACGCGCCAATGAAAATGGCTCTTCAACCCTTATACAGCCATGTGATAGCGCACGCTGCGCTTGGTTAAAACGCTGCTTTGCTGGAGTATCGTGAACATAAATGGCTTCAGGATTTGGAAACAGATATTTCACTTCGCCAAGTGGGTTTTCATCCCCTGCACGCTTAACTAAAAAGTGATCAAATTGATAGGGTTTAATAGCCTGCCAATCAATATTACTGGGGTTAACTGTTTTAGAATCTAGGTAGCTGTTTTTTCTAACTTCGATATTATTTTTAGCAAGGTACTGAGGATCTTTTGCCACCTTTGGTGCTATTTCTTTGGTTGCAATAGAGGTTGGTATGCGCCACTCAGGGTTTACTACAAATTTTTCGATTTCGTCACTAAAGGCAGGTGTTTCCCAACTCGGCTTACCCACAATAACGTTATTTTGTAGTTTTACTTCGCCTGCTTTTACATAGCGCAAGGTGTACTCAGGTATGTTTACATACACATACTGCGAATCACTTGAGCCTGCGAAGTTAGTTATGCGGTAAAAGTTAAGCTTTAATTTAGCCAATTTTTTCTTAGCGGGTACATTAAGCTTAGCTAAGGTGTGCTTTCCTACTCGCCCATCAACCTTTAAACCGTGGCGACGCTGAAACTGTTGCACAGCCTGCTCTATGGTTTTATCAAATGTGCACATTGCGCTGTCACATACATTGCTGGTTAAGTCACGCTCTTGATACAAACGCAGTGCTAACTGACTCACCGCCTTGCTGGTGCTGCCAAGTTCAAGCAACTCATTGGTGTATAAAGGGGTAAACCCGCCACTGTTAACTATTTCTGTGTACCAGTTAATTGCTTTTTCGGTGCGCGCTATTAACTGTGATGCATTTTGATCAAAATAATAATCGCCATTTTGCAATTGTTGTTGCGAGTTGTAAGTGGTCAATGAAGAGTTGGCAAGTGCCACACTTTCAAGATCTGCACTGCCTAGCGCTTGCCCTGTTAGCAAGGTGCTAACGCAGCCTGCGAGCGTAGCGTGTAACGTAATGTGTTTTACCTTTGTAGACAATGCCTTTGAAAATAACCCCTTCACTTTGTACCTCCTCGCTAAATATCATTGATAAATGCTTTTGTACTTACTGCTTAACAGTAATTTGAAGGTGCAATGCAGGTGCCAAAATAAAACAAAAACACAACACACTGAAATTTAATAACTTTTTAAACTTTTACATGGTAATTAAAAAACACTTCAACTACGCAATTATGTAATTTGGTTGCTGTAGTGTGTAAAGTTGCTATAGCAATTAGTCTTTTAAAAAGGCTAAAAAGCCACGCTCATAACGACTCAAGTATTTTGTTTTTCGCGGTAAAGAAAGCGACTCTCGCCACGCTGTTTGAGTTTGTTCATCTTCTTTACACAAGGCAATTAAATCCGGGTGAACATACGATTTACGGGCAATAGCGGGCGTGTTACCTAGCTGCTCAGACACACTCTCGAGCATACTTTTTAAACTAAGTGCGCCTTTTGCTTTTACAAGTTGCTTAAAGGCAATAACACTGGCTCGCCAGGTTCTAAAGTGCTTAGCGCTAAAGTCCTCACCCATTATTTGTTGAATATACTGGTTAATTTCACTAGAGGTCACGTTTGTGCGCTCTCCATCGCTTATATATTGAAACAAATGCTGACCGGGTAAATCTTGTAGGTCTTTAATTACATGGCTAAGCACTCTGTCGGTTATGTTTACCTCGCGCTCTTTGCCCGATTTAGCCCGATACCGTAGCTGTATATTTTTACCCGTAAGCTTAGCATGGCGATTGCGCAGGGTTGTGGCGCCAAAACTTTTGTTTTGCTTTACATTTCGCTCGTTACCTACCCGCAATGCACCTAAGTCCATAAGCCTAACTACCGCAGCTAATGTGCGCTCTACGCTGAGCTCATCCCCTTGTAAATCGTTTTCTAAACGGGCGCGCAGTAATGGCAGCTTATTGCCAAACACCCCACAGGCTTGGTATTTTTTCGCCTCTTGTTGAGCTCTAAAATCTTCATGGTAGCGGTATTGCTTACGACCTTTACTATCTACCCCGGTTGCTAAAATATGGCCATTTTCTTCAGGGCAAAACCAAGCATTTTTGTAGGCGGGCGGAAACGCTAACGCATTTAAACGATCAATCACTTTTTGATCGGTGATTTGCTTTCCTATTGGGTCAAAGTACAGCCACGTTTTGTTTTTACGCTTACGGGTTATACCGGGTAAATTATCATCTACGTAGATTAGTTTCATTTATACTCCTAGCAACTTAAACCACCATCAATAAATGTATCACTGTAAAATAACCTTAAACTGAACAACGTTATTGATATATAATCAAAAATTGAACAATAATATAAAAATCCGTTTAGTTTAATTACCTGCTTAAGTATATAAACTGCACCTTTTGGTACCGTTTAGCTATGCTCATTTTGGCCAAAATATACACGGATAATAATACCAACTCGCTTAATTAATTAGTCTATTTGAGCCCGGAAAACATAGCTAACACTAGGTTTGGTCCCGCAAATGATTAAGTATTATTGCAAAACTGGTAACCCCCCTTAAATAATGTGCTGTTTACAAGGAGCATACAATGGCATTTGATTATGGTTCTATTGATCTTGGGTTAAAAAACCCCTTTAAGTTGGAAGGTAAAGTAACGGCGCTAAGAGGTATTATTGAGTCGGTAGCAGGCGTAAGTTTACTTGTTATAGCTGCAAGCTCGGTGAAAGAAAGTACCACCGCAGGCTGGATTTTAATGCTATTTGGCATGTTTATTTTAGCGCTGGGTATTCGCTCTTTATCGTCAGGTATTTATGCCACCTTAAAATACTTTGTAGGTAGAAACCACCCTACATCGCTTGCGTATAATTTTAGTAAGTCTGAGAGCTCTACCGCGCAAGAAGAAAAAAAAGAAGTAGCCTATAACGCCCAATCACTCGAAGAAATGCTGGTTGGTCGTAAAAACAGTACCTTTAAAGAGCCTAACGGATTTTTATCTCGTTTGTTACACAGCTTAATTCCCAAACTGTTATTTTTACCTTACCCAATTCGAAATGTAGCGCAGCGATTATTTGGCTCATGGGTGAGCACGCTTGTTGCTTTAGTTGCTTATGGGCTTGTAGCGTTTGTTTCGCTGTCGGGCTTTACTGGGGAAGCTGGCGAATTGGCCTTTCCGGTTTACAGTGCTATTTTAATGTTTTATGTGCTTTTTTCTTGGCGCTCAAGTAGCAAACCTATCTCTCGCAATGCTGAAAGAAACATTGAAGCGCTGGGAGGCGGTACATTAGCTAAAATTATTTCGTTGTCGTTTATTTTGCCTATTGTTATTGGCCTTTCTATGTCATGGCTAATGCAAGAGCAACATATCAGCAAACAAGAAATAGACGCGTGGATGGCACAACTGCCAAACTTGCATGCTGGCATATACCTCATTGCCATTATTATATTAGCAACGTTAAGCTGCGCATTAGTATTTACAATGATCAAAGCACGCTTAAACGCAGTGACCCCTACCGCCGAAGTGTCAGAATTACGTGAAAACTGGCAAGAGTCTGTTCACCCTGATGAAGTATTTATAAACCTTGATAATCTTGTCATGGCAAATAGACGCTACAAAGAAGTGCCTAATAGAGTTTACCGCGAGCTAGACCCAAAACTGCAAGAGCAAATAGAAGGTAAAGGCGGTTTTAAAGGCGAAATGATTCAAGAGGTTCAGCCTAAACTACATGCTATGGAGCTAGGTAAAAACTTTACCCTAGCCAGATTAGTCGCGCTAATCAGTGCTAATTTACTTTATATTGTGGCGTTAGCATTAACGGTGTGGTTAGCCTATTCATTAATAGATATTTATTACTACATAGATAGCGCTAATATTAATAATTTACAGCAAGCGTTTAATAATCAAAACGTTATACAGTTTAGTAGCTTACTAATGAGCAGTGTTCATATTTTAATAATAGCAGTGATTATTAAAGCCTTTGCTCGTTTATTGGCTAACTGTGCTCATTTATTTTTTGCCGAAATGCAGTTTGAATCATTACTTGTGTACTTTAAGTGCGAAGGTACATTTACCGAATCTAAAATTTCAACGGGTACAGGTATTCACGACAGCACTCGCTCAGAAAACACCTTAGTGCGCAGCAGTATCACGCCATGGGTCATTGTCTCTCGTGTTATTACGAGCACGTTTGCTGCCACCGGTATGAAAAACCTTGAGCATCCTCGCCATATAATGGAAATGCACAAAGATGAAGGTCAATTACAAGCCATTAAAAATGATGTAATTGCCTTTCTAAAAGACCGCGAATCGATTGCTTCAATTACCAGTGAGCGCGATTTAGGCAATGCATCGCAAATACATCAATTAAACCAACAAACCCGTGCAATACCTACTCAGCAAGCAATAACAAAAGAGGATGAAGAGGCCGCAGGTTACCTAAGGCAAGAAGAGAACTTAACACCAGAGCCTAAAGCTTAATAATCGCTTTGCTATATTTGTAAAAGCTAAACTGCGCCGCGGTTTGTAATCTAGGCAACTAGGTTACAAACCGTGCGCGCACTAAATACTTACCGCTAAACCTTTTTTAAATACCAGCTTGTTAAAATTTATGGTGTTTATCTGCCTTATTATTAACGTATTTTTAATTGTCCTTCACTTTATTGAATCATTTATACCTATTTGACCGATTAATTCTAAATTTACGCATAAACCCCTTGCTTTATGCGTTAAAAACCAAATAATGAAGCAATTATAAACTGGGTAAGAATGAGGAAAATGAGCTATATACTAACCACCCAATGTGCCGACGATGTAGGCCTAATTGCCAAAATTACAGGGCTTTGCCACGCGCACAATTTAAATATTACACGTAATAACGAATTTGTAGATAAAGACGCCAAGCGCTTTTTTATGCGCACTGAACTAACCGGCGAGCCACAAAGTGACTTTTTATCGCAATTACGCGCTTTATTACCTGAGGGTGCACAACTTGCTCTACATGATGATACAAAAACTAAAGTGGTACTGCTTGCAACAAAAGAAGCACATTGCTTAGGGTCTGTATTACTTAAACAGTTTGAGCAAGCGTTAAATATTGAAGTATTAGCTGTAATTGCCAACTACCCAGATTTAGAGCCATTAGCAAAAGGCTTTGATGTGCCTTTTCATGTTGTTTCGCACGTAGGCCTAAGTCGCGCCGAGCATGATGAAAAAGTAGGTGATTTAATTGCCTCTTATAACCCTGACATTATTGGCTTGGCAAAATACATGCGCATACTAAGTCCTGAGTTTGTGGGTCGCTTTGAGAACAAAATTATTAATATTCACCACTCGTTTTTACCGGCCTTTATTGGCGCTAAACCCTATCATCAAGCATTTGAGCGCGGCGTAAAAATTATTGGTGCTACGGCTCACTTTGTAAATAATGAGCTAGATGAAGGCCCTATTATTTTACAAGACGTCACCAGCGTAACGCACGCTAACACCGCTGAAATGATGGCTAAAATGGGTAAAGACGTAGAAAAAACCGTGTTTAGTAAAGCCTTACAGCTAGCTTCTGAACACAAACTATTTATTAACGGTAATAAAACCGTGGTATTTAGCTAAGACCCCTTTTTACATACTATAAAGCCAGCAACAGGGTTTCCCCCTTTTGCTGGCTTTTTATGCCTAACAGCTTAATTAGAGTCAGATATTAGCTGTGCTGTGTTTTATCCAACACCGTAATTAATTGTAAATTGGCATCCACCATTAAGGTGTGTAATAAATAGGTGACTCAGGCCCTACTGGCAAGCCTAAAGCAAACACCCATACGTAAAATAATATGACCCAACCGATAAAAAACACAATACTGTATGGCAGCATGGTGGCCACTAACGTTCCTATACCCATGTCTTTTTTATATTTAACTGCCACCGCTAAAATTAAGCCAAAATAGCTCATCATTGGGGTGATTAAGTTAGTCACAGAGTCACCAATACGATACGCCGCTTGAATGGTTTCTGGCGCGTAACCAATAAGCATAAGCATAGGCACAAAAATAGGGGCTGTAATCGCCCACTGCGCCGATGACGAGCCTAAACTCAAGTTAACCATTGCACACATTAATATAAACAATACAAATACTTCTGGGCCAGTAAGGTTTAACGCTTGTAATAGTGCTGCACCATTAATTGCCAAAATAGTGCCTAAATTAGTCCATTTAAAAAAGGCCACAAACTGGGCTGCAAAAAATACTAATACTATATATAAACCCATTGAGCTCATGCTTTTGCTCATTGCGTTAATAATGTCTTTATCGTTTTTCATGCTGCCAACAACACGCCCATAAACAAAGCCTGGCACACTAAAAGTTACAAATATAATTGCGACTATTCCTTTTAAAAAAGGCGAGCCTGCCACTTGGCCTGTTTCTGGGTGGCGTAAAATGCCATCGGCAGGAATAATCGTCCAAGCAAATAACGACAGCACCACTAATAAAGTAACGCCCGCCCATTTTAGACCGGTTTTTTCTAACGTGGTAAGTGTATCAATATTGTTTTGTGACAAGTCGATACTGGCTTCATCGGGGTTATATTTACCTAAGCGTGGCTCTACTATTTTTTCGGTTACGAGTGTACCCAGTGCGGCAATAAGTAATACTGATATCATCATGAAATACCAGTTAGCCTCGGCGCCAACCTCGTACGTTGGGTCAATCATTTGTGCTGCAGGCGTAGTTATACCTGCTAATAATGGGTCTATTGTGCCAAGTAGTAAGTTAGCGCTATAGCCGCCAGAAACACCGGCAAATGCAGCCGCTAAGCCAGCTAAAGGGTGGCGCCCCAAACTATGAAATATCATGGCTGCAAGCGGAATTAACACCACATAGCCAAGCTCAGAAGCTGTGTTAGACATTATGGCAGCAAACACCACCATAAAGGTAACTAAACGCTTTGACGCGCCCATAACCATGCCACGCATAGCAGCAGAGAGTAGCCCTGAATGCTCTGCAACACTTACCCCAAGTAGTGCCACTAATACAGTGCCTAAAGGCGCAAAACCGGTAAAGTTAGTAACCAGGCCAGCCATAATACGCTGTAGCCCCTCAGCACTGAGTAAACTAACAACTTCAATTACTCCATCAGGCGCACGCCCTGCTGCCCCAATCGGTCTTGGGTCAATTGCGCTTAGCCCAAACCAATCGGCAATACCACTTATTAGCACAATTGAAACCGCAAATATCGCAAATAAAGTAATGGGATGAGGAAGCATATTTCCTAAAAACTCAACGGTTGCTAAAAAGCGATTAAATAAGCCGTTATTGTCTTTAGGTTGATTATTAGGTGAGTGTGTGGAGTCTGTCATACTTGGCTCTATAAATTACAAAATTGCGCTAACCTAGCATTGTTTGCAAAAGAGATCATGTATAAAAGGTAAATGACGTGTAGGTTTTAAGTTTAAAAAGCGCTGCTTGAGTGTATTGGCTTTTGTGGATTGAAGTTTTTTCAGTCTTGCCATATCACCCAGAGCAGCGAATATCTGGTATTTTTAAGCGCTTATCACCTATTAACTGGCAATAAGCACATTAGCTAGGCACGGCTTTGCCTAAACGATAAACAAATTTTAGCGCTTTTAATATTTTAAGCTTGCTCTATTGGTTCTAGTTGTAATTTAGCTGCAATAAGAACGGCTTGGGTACGGTTATAAACGCCAAGTTTTCTAAAAATTGCAGTAATGTGTGCTTTGACTGTTGCCTCAGAAATATGTAGTTCGTAGGCTATTTGTTTGTTTAGTAACCCTTCATGAAGGTATTGCAATACACGATATTGCTGCGGCGTTAACGATGCAACCTGCGCGGCAATTTCTCTGTCTTCTCCTTCTATTTCGGCTACTTTATTTTTTAACTCTTTTGGAAGCCACGTATCGCCTTCTAGTATTTGGTTTATAGCATTAGCAATATCATCTGAAGATGATGACTTAGGAATAAAGCCCATTGCGCCATAACCCATTACCTTAGACACTATGTTTATGTCTTCACTTCCTGAGACAACCGCTATGGGTAAGCTTGGGTAGTCTTCGCGAATGCGGATCAGGCCATATAAATCGCCATTACCTGGCATATGTAAATCTAGCAGTAATATATCAAGATCTTCTTGTTCGCTAAGCACTTGCAGTGTGCTGTCAAAATCTGATGATTCAAATACCTCTAAATCGTCAAACTTAGCACTTAATGCTCCTTTTAGTGCCTCGCGAAATAACGGATGATCATCCGCTATTAAAAACTGACTCATGGTTCGCTCCTAATAAATTCGGCTGCCAATAAGGTATAAAGTACTTACTGACAGCCGATATACTACGTTTAGAATCAACTTGTAATCAAGTTTTTAACGCGCATTTAACGATTTAATCGGTTTTCTATGAGCTCATCTACCACGGTTGGGTCTGCAAGTGTTGATGTATCCCCTAGCTGTTGATGTTCATTTGCGGCTATTTTACGTAAAATTCGACGCATAATCTTACCTGAACGCGTTTTTGGTAGGCCTGGCGACCATTGAATCATATCAGGGGAAGCTATTGGGCTTAGCTCTTTACGTACCCAATTACGGACTTGAGTTGTCAGCTCATCACTTACAGTAACGCCTTCATTTGGCGTAATGTAAACATAAATACCTTGGCCTTTAATATCATGCGGATAACCGACTACGGCGGCCTCTGCTACAGCTTCGTGAGCTACTAGCGCGCTTTCTATTTCAGCGGTGCCTAAGCGATGCCCTGATACATTAAGCACGTCATCAACACGCCCTGTGATCCAGTAATAGCCATCTTCATCACGACGACAGCCGTCACCTGTAAAGTAAACACCGGGGTAAGCACTAAAATAGGTTTGTTCAAAACGTTCGTGGTCGCCATAAACAGTACGCGCTTGTGAAGGCCAGCTATCTAATATCACTAAATTACCGTCAACGGCACCTTCAAGTGTATTACCCTCTGCATCAAATAGAGCCGGCGCAATACCAAAAAACGGATGCGTTGCTGAGCCTGGTTTAGTTTGGGTAGCACCAGGCAGCGGGGTGATCATAATGCCGCCCGTTTCGGTTTGCCACCACGTATCTACGATTGGGCAATTAGCATTACCTATATTTTCGTAATACCACGTCCATGCTTCAGGGTTGATGGGTTCACCCACTGAGCCTAAAATGCGTAAACTTTGACGATTAGATGACGCGGTTGGCTCATCGCCTTTGGCCATTAACGCTCGAATAGCGGTTGGTGCAGTATATAAAATGGTTACGCCGTGCTTATCAATCACCTCACCCATGCGCCCTGCGGTTGGGTAGGTAGGCACACCTTCAAATACCACTTGCGTACAGCCATTAACCAGTGGGCCATAAGCAATATAGCTGTGGCCGGTGATCCAACCTACATCGGCGCTACACCAATATACGTCGTCCTCTTGTAGATCAAATACGTATTCGTGGGTCATTGATGAGTAAACTAAGTAACCCCCTGTAGTATGCACAACCCCTTTTGGTTGGCCAGTAGAGCCCGAAGTATATAAAATAAAGAGTGGATCTTCTGCATTCATTGGCTCCGGTTCGCACTGCGCCGGTTGGTCGGCTACAAGCTCATGCCACCAAATATCGTGCTCGTTCCAATCAACTTCGCCACCGGTTAACTGATGTACAATAACGTGTTCAATGCTTGCCACCGACTCTTGTGCTACGGCTTCATCAACATTCGCTTTTAAAGGAACACAATTACCAGCTCGGCGGCCTTCATCGGATGTGATCACCACTTTAGCGCCTGAATCTTTAATTCGATCTGCAATGGCTGAGGGAGAAAAACCACCAAATACAACCGAGTGAATAGCACCTATACGTGCACAGGCCTGCATGGCGTAAATGGCTTGCGGCGTCATCGGCATATAAATAGCAACTCGGTCACCTTTTTGTACGCCCAGTTTTTTTAAACCATTAGCAAAGCGCGCCACTTCATCATGTAATTGTTGGTAGGTAATGTTTTCACTTTGGTTTGGGTTGTCTCCTTCCCAAATAAGCGCAACTTTATCGGCTTTGGTTTTTAAATGGCGGTCAATACAGTTATAAGAGGCATTTAAAACGCCATCTTCGTACCATTTTATATCGATATGGCCTTTATCAAATGAGGTGTTTTTTACTTTAGTATACGGAGTAAACCAATCTAAGCGCTGGCCATGTTCACGCCAAAACCCTTGTGGGTCATCAATCGACTGTTTGTAGAGTGTATTATATTTTTCGTTATCAACTAACGTCGTTTTTTCAATATGTGCAGGAACAGGATAGATACTTTGTGACATCTCAGTCTCCATTTTAATAACTTGCCATGATTAAAGGATTACTCAGCAGTACTTTATTAAGTATTAGACCTTAGTTGTACAACCCTTCTAATTAACATTTTGTGGTTTATAATCTCGCCGCTCATGACTTTTTTACATAGAAATACAGTATGTTAAATATAAGTAAGTGGCCATTGAATTACTCTTAAACCTTCGTCTTATAGACCAATAGGTAATTGAGTAAATTTTGCACATATTTAAAAGTGGTTTTCGGACATTAAAATAATGATGCAGCCATGCAAGTTAAACACTTATTTAACGAACTCATAGCGTGATGCAAGATAAATAAATTTTTATTCGTAAGTAATACCTGTAGCAAGTAATACATTTGAACGTTTAAAAAGCAACAAACAACAAGTAGCCTTTAAAGGACACCACAATGAAATTTACCCCATTAAAAACTCTTGCAGCGAGTGCTGTATTATGTGCTTTAACAAGCACGGCTTATGCGGCAACTGCAGCTAAAGTAGGTAACACCGAATTTACTTACGGCGGATACATTAAGCTAGATACAATGTGGAGTGATTACTCTGCAGGCGCTCCTGATGGCTCGAATGTAGGGCGTGATTTTTACGTACCAAGCACACTGCCAGTAGGCGATGACGATGATTCGGATGCCGTATTTGATATGCATGCACGTGAGTCACGTTTTAACTTTGGTACGTCAACGTTAATGGATAACGGTAAAACAGTTAAAACTAAAATTGAGTTAGACTTTTTAGCTTCAGCCCCTGGCGGTAACGAGCGCGTATCAAACTCTTATGCGCCACGTATTCGCCATGCATTTGTAACTTACGATGGCTGGTTATTTGGTCAAACATGGTCAAACTTTCAAAACGTGGGTGCACTTGCAGAAACACTTGATTTTGTAGGCCCTGCTGAAGGCACTGTTTTTGTTCGCCAAACACAAATTAAGTACACAACCGGTGCTTGGTCGTTCTCACTAGAAAACCCAGAAAGCACAATTACCACTCAAGGTGGCGCTCGCGTAGAAACAGATGATGCGTCACTTCCTGATTTTACTGCGCGCTACACACACAATGCCGATTGGGGTAACTTTGTAGTTGCAGCACTTGCTCGCCAACTTACTTATAAAGTAGGCGATGTTGACGCTGATGAAACCTCGTTTGGTATTAGCGCTTCGGGCCGTGTAAATTTTGGCGAAGACTACCTTAAATTTATGCTTACTCAAGGTAAAGGCCTTGGCCGTTACGTGGGCTTAAATGTTGCCCATGGTGCAGTGCTTAATGGCGATGAACTAGATGCAATAGACTCAACATCTGGTTTTGTTGCTTATCAACATAAATGGACAAGCCAGTGGCGCTCAACTTTCTTATATTCTTTCTTTAGTGCTGACAACAACACCGATCTATTAACAATATCAGGCGACCCTGTTGAATCAAGCCAAAGCTTTAGTGCAAACATTTTATACTCACCGGTTAAGCGTTTAACATTTGGTGCAGAGTTTAAACATGCCGAGCGCGAAACAGAAAGTGGTATTGACGGCGATTTAGAGCGCTTACAATTTTCTGTAAAATACAATTTTTAATTAAACATAGTGATCACAATAAAGCGGCTTAGGCCGCTTTTTTTAGCTATACAACGTGAACTCTGCTTAAAAGGTTTAATAGTACTGTGATAGTAATGGTATTTAAGGGTGCTTTTTTGTCTGAGATTTTCAGTAAATTAAAGACGGTTAGCGATTAAACAAGCTAAAATAGCAGCATTTGGAAGAGCTCAGATAAAAGTTTGTACAGAAATAGCCCCCTCTTTGCGATTAAGGAGTATTACCTTAGCGCTAAACTAAGCGGCTATTTAGTTGCTAAAATCCACTAAATTCCCACAATTTCGGATAACTATTAATTATTTTGCACAAACAACAAGCATGTTATTGAAAATCACTCTCATTTAGATTATGTTATACACTTCTTTTTTGAACCTATTGGAAAAACACATGTCGTCCCAACAAATTTTGCGTTTATCTAAGCTAAGCCTTATTACTTCACTTGTTTTATCTGGTCATGCATTTGCACAAGAAACTACAACAAATACAGATGACTCATTAGAAAAAATAGCAGTGTATGGCCAGCATCATAAAAACTACATCACAGAAGATGCGCAATCTGCTACAAAATTAGGCCTAACAATCAAAGAAACCCCACAAAGTATTTCTGTTGTTTCTCGCGCTTTAATGGATGATTTTTCACTAGATGATATTAACTCAGTGCTAGAGAGCACCCCCGGTGTAACTGTAGAACAAATAGAAACTGACCGTACTTATTTTAAAGCCCGTGGCTTTGAAATAACAAACTTTCAGGTTGATGGTTTAGGCATCCCTCAAAGCTCAGGCTCTATTCAGGGCACTTTAGATACGTCTATTTACGACCGTGTAGAAATTGTACGTGGTGCAAACGGCCTTATGACTGGCGCAGGTAACCCATCTGCAACCGTAAATATGGTATTAAAAAAACCAACTTACATAACTCAAGCGCATGCATCTGCATCGTATGGTTCATGGAACAACAAGCGTTTAGAGGTAGATGTTTCAACGCCAATTAACGACGACCACGCTGTACGCGCCGTATTTACCAAGCAAAAAGCGGAGTCATACCTAGATCGTTACGAAACAGATAAAACAATTGCTTATCTTGCTTACGAAGGCAAGCTAACCGACGACACGACATTAAGCATCAACTATGTTAACCAACAAAAAGATGCCGATAGCCCACTTTGGGGCGCACTCCCTCTTTATTACACCGATGGCACAGCAACAAACTACGACGCCTCTACAAGTACGGCATCTGATTGGTCTTACTGGGACAACAGCGCAGAGCAAGTATATGTAACACTTGAGCAAAACCTATCGGCTACGTGGGTTGCAACAGCGCGTTACGCACATATAGAAAACGAGCAAGACTCAGAACTATTTTACGTATATGGCACACCAGATAGCGAAACTGGCCTTGGTTTAACCGGTTACGCAAGCCGTTACGACTACGAAGATAAGCACGATTTATTTGATTTATACGCCAGCGGTAAATTTGATTTATTTGGCCAAGAACACGACCTGTCATTTGGTGTTAGCCAAGCAAAAATGGATTACAACGAGCAGTCGCTTTACGATTACACCACGGGCAACGGCTTCCCAGCAATGCCTTCGCTTGATACGTGGGATGGCGTAGTACCTGAAGCAACCCTTGCTGATGGCTTAAATGGCAGTGACATAGAAAACAAACAGCAATCAGCTTATATGTCTACTCGCATTAAATTAAGCGCTCCGCTAAGCGTGTTAGCAGGTGTACGTTACACTGATTGGGAAACATCCGGCACTGCTTATGGTGTTGAACAAACACGTAACGACAGCGAAGTTATCCCGTATGTGGGGGCTGTGTATGACTTTAATGAATCGCTTTCAGCCTATGCAAGTTACACAGAGACCTTTGTGCCACAAAAAGAGCTTGATATTAATGCCGAGCAATTGGCGCCAATTACAGGTAAAAGTAGCGAAATTGGTTTAAAAGCACAGCTTTTAGACGATCAAGTATTTGTAACCTTTGCTTACTTTGATGCAAAACAAGAAAACCTAGCTGTTGCATTACCTGATTCATTACCAAGCGATACTCGTTATTATGGTGCTGATGGTATCACCAGCGACGGTTTTGAAATTGAATTAAGTGGTAAAGTAACCGAGGATTTAAGTGCAAGCATCAGCTTTAGTAATTTAAGTATTGATGGTGATGATTTAGTTGAAGATTACACGCCAGAGAATCAGCTAAAACTGGCTGCAACTTACCAAGTACCATTTGTTGAAGGCTTAACATTTGGTGCAAATTATCGTTGGCAAGACTCGGTTAGCCGCGTACAAGTTGAAGATGCAACCGGCGCTGCACTTGTAACCACGAACCAAGATGCTTACGGTATTCTTGATTTAATGGCTAACTACAAAATTACAGAAAACGTTGGGGTTACTTTTAACGTCAATAACACCACAGATGAAAAATACCTACACAGCCTATACTGGGCTCAAGGTTATTACGGTGCGCCGCGTAACTACGCGCTATCTGTAAACTGGCAGCTATAAGTCGCTTTTTTAAAGTACGGCTTTTAAAATTAAACGGCACTTTTTAGTGCCGTTTTTGTTTTAAGCCCCTTTTAGTTAAAGCGCATATCCCCCCTCCTTGCGCTATCTACCTTATGCAAAGTACTAGCAATACCATCTTTTATTACGCGCCTCAATTAAAACGCGAACTTGTTAGCCAGCATCACTATAAATATGGCTAAGTGCTATTTAAACTGCATCTATTAAAGCCTGTAAGGTTATAGTTTTAGCGTGCATTAAACACAAAAAGGCGCTAACCATTGCTGGTTAGCGCCTTTTAAAGCTCGGGTCAAATCAAGCTTAGAGAACGTTTACACTTAAAGGTCAGACTCAGCGCCTAATACGTCTTCGCCATCTTCTGGCTCAACCGTTGCTTTTAATAGCAACATATCACGTAACTTACCTTCAATTTCATCTGCAATTTCTACGTTTTCTTTCAAAAACTTAATAGAGTTTGATTTACCTTGGCCTACTTTATTGCCGTTGTAGCTGTACCAAGCACCTGCTTTTTCAACAATTTTGTGCTTAACACCTAAATCAATTAACTCACCTTGTTTAGAAATACCTTCACCATACATAATGATGAATTCAGCTTGTTTAAACGGTGGTGCAACTTTGTTTTTAACTACTTTAACGCGGGTTTCGTTACCGACTACCTCATCGCCTTCTTTAACAGAGCCAATACGACGAATATCAATACGCACTGATGCGTAAAACTTAAGTGCGTTACCACCGGTTGTTGTTTCAGGGTTACCAAACATTACACCAATTTTCATACGAATTTGGTTAATGAAAATACATAGCGTATTTGAGCGTTTAATATTACCTGTAAGCTTACGTAGTGCTTGCGACATTAAACGTGCTTGTAAGCCCATGTGCGAGTCGCCCATGTCGCCTTCAATTTCAGCTTTTGGTGTAAGCGCTGCAACAGAATCGACAATAACAACATCTACAGCACTTGAACGTACTAACATGTCACAAATTTCTAGCGCTTGCTCACCGGTATCTGGCTGAGACACTAACAGCTCATCAATGTTAACACCTAACTTTTGTGCGTATACCGGATCAAGAGCATGCTCAGCATCAACAAAGGCACATGTTTTGCCTTCTTTTTGAGCCTGCGCGATAACTTGCAAAGTAAGCGTTGTTTTACCTGAAGACTCAGGGCCATACACTTCAACAATACGCCCCATAGGCAAACCACCTATGCCTAAAGCAATATCAATCCCAAGTGAGCCTGTAGATACAGCATCAATATTTAGGGCTTTGTTATCGCCCAGTTTCATAATTGATCCTTTACCAAATTGACGCTCAATTTGTGATAGTGCAGCGTCCAGCGCTTTTTGTTTATTATCGTTCATTCTGTTCTCCAAATCCGGCTAATGCGAACAAGTATACTGTATGAAATCACAGTATCAAGTGAAATTTATAATTTTATCTTCTCGATCGTATTTTTCAATGCAAATTCAATAGCTTGCATTCTAACTTGTGCTCTATCGCCGTTAAATATTTGCTTAAACGTAAATTGTTCATTGGCAATTTGTATGCAAAACCACACAAAGCCAACTGGTTTATCGGACGTAGCGCCACCTGGCCCAGCAATGCCCGAAATTGCCACGGCAACATCAGCTTTGGCAACGCTTGCGGCACCAAAAGCCATCTCTTTTACTGTTTGCTCACTCACCGCACCAAATTGCTCTAGCGTAGTATTGGCCACATTAAGCAGTTCATGCTTAGCTTCATTACTATAAGTAACAAATGCGCGGCCCAAATAACCTGAGCTACCTGGCGTATCTGTAAGCGCATAACTCACTCCGCCACCAGTACATGATTCAGCGGTAGTGATCCATAAGCGTTTATCCGTTAAAATAACGCCCAATTGCGCAGCAAGTGTTTTAATCTCTTGATGTAATTCCATATTCAGCCTTTGGGTAAATACATGTCGTTTGATCTTTATGCACCGCACACTATAAAACAACAAACCCCTATGATGCAGCAGTATCTAAAAATAAAATCAGAGCATCGCGATATTTTATTGTTTTATCGTATGGGGGATTTTTATGAACTCTTTTTTGACGACGCTAAACGCGCGGCCCAACTACTCGATATTTCGCAAACGCATCGCGGTAAAGCCGGCGGCGATCCTATCCCTATGGCGGGTGTCCCTTATCATGCAGTAGAAAACTATTTAGCTCGTTTAGTGCAAATGGGCGAATCGGTTGCTATATGTGAGCAAGTTGGCGATCCTGCAACCAGTAAAGGGCCAGTAGAGCGCAAAGTCGTACGTATCGTTACACCGGGTACTATTTCAGATGAAGCGCTATTGCAAGAACGCCAAGATAACTTACTCACTAGCGTATGGCAAAATAAAAAAGGGCTATACGGTATTGCCTACCTTGATATAAATTCAGGGCGCTTCAACGTAGTTGAAGTTAACACCGACGAAGCATTTACTTCAACCTTACAGCGCTTAGCACCCGCTGAGCTTTTATACTGTGAAAGCTTTGAAAACACACATTTAATTGAGCATATAAAAGGGGCACGCCGACGCCCTGAGTGGGAGTTTGACCTAGACACCGCGCAACACTTACTGTGCGAGCAGTTTGGCACCAAAGATTTAGTTGGTTTTGGTGTAGATAAAGCGCATGCGGCTTTGGTCGCTGCGGGTTGTTTAATGCAATACGTAAAAGATACACAACGTATTGCGCTCCCTCACATTCGCGCTATTACGCTTGAGCATAACGAGCACGCAGTTATATTAGATGCGGCAACGCGCAAAAATTTAGAACTAACCGTTAATTTATCGGGCGGCTTTGAAAACACCTTAGCGCAGGTACTTGATAAAACCGCCACGGCCATGGGGTCGCGTTTACTTAAACGCCGCATTCATACACCTGTGCGTAATAAAAATGAGCTTAACTCACGTTTAAATGCCATTAGCGCTATTTTAGATGTGCAATTATATGGCGAGTTACACGACTCATTAAAAGAAATTGGTGATATAGAGCGCGTAATAGCACGACTTGCTTTATGCACTGCACGCCCGCGCGATTTAACCCGACTGCGCAGTGCCCTACAAGCACTCGCACCACTGCATGCTTTATTAAACGATGCTAATGATGAGCGTATCGCTAGCATTGTTCGCCACTCTCCAGAGCTGCCTGAACTACAAGCTTTACTTGAGCGTGCTGTTATTGATAACCCACCAGTACTGATTCGTGATGGGGGCGTTATTGCACCAGGCTACAACAGCGAACTCGATGAATGGCGAAACTTGAGTAAAGGCGCTACCGATATACTTGAGCAACTAGAACTTAGAGAGCGCGAGCGCACCGGGATCAGCACATTAAAAATTGGCTATAACAAGGTACATGGCTTTTTTATCGAGGTAAGTCGTGCAAATTCACACTTAGTACCTGCTGATTATATTCGCCGCCAAACGCTTAAAAATAATGAACGTTACATAATACCTGAACTAAAAGAGCACGAAGACAAAGTGCTTGGCAGCCAATCAAAAGCTCTTGCGCTTGAAAAACAATTATATGAAGAGCTATTTGAGTTTATAGCCCCGCATATTGAACAGCTTCAAATGATGGCTGGCGCATTAGCTGATTTAGATGTATTGAATAACTTAGCAGAGCGAGCACAAACGCTTAATTATGCTAAACCACAGCTATGCGATGATGACAATATAAGCATTAAACAAGGTCGCCACCCTGTGGTAGAGCAAGTAATGAAAGAACCTTTTATTGCCAACCCTGTGGAGCTAAATAGCCAGCGTAAAATGTTGATTATCACCGGTCCAAACATGGGTGGTAAATCAACCTATATGCGCCAAACAGCACTTATCGTATTGATGGCGCATATTGGCTGTTATGTCCCTGCTGATAGTGCAAAAATTGGTAATATTGACCGTATATTTACTCGCATTGGTGCAAGCGACGATTTAGCCTCTGGTCGCTCTACTTTTATGGTAGAAATGACCGAAACTGCCACAATATTAAATAATGCAACTGCGCAATCTTTGGTATTAATGGATGAAATAGGCAGAGGCACCAGTACCTACGATGGCTTGTCACTTGCTTATGCAACGGCTGATCATCTGGCACAAAAAATATCTGCTAAAACATTATTTGCTACGCACTACTTTGAATTAACGGAACTTGCCGAGCAAAAAACCGGGCTGGTGAATGTACACCTAGATGCCATAGAGCACAACGACACCATTGCATTTATGCATACTGTGCTTGATGGTGCAGCAAGTAAAAGCTTTGGCTTACAGGTCGCAGCGCTTGCCGGCGTGCCTAAAGCCGTGATAGCCCAAGCAAAACAAAAGCTTAAACTGCTCGAAAACCACCAAAGTGTAACAGCGCCTAATGCTGAGCAGCAGGCGTTTTCATTTGCTAATGAGTTACCTGCGCCTGAGCCTTCAGAGGTTGAGGAGCAGCTCGGTGCCATTGACCCTGATAACCTATCGCCGCGTCAAGCACACGAACTTCTTTATAAATTAAAAGCACTACTTTGAATATAGGTAACTTGAGCGGTGGTTAAGAGGCTGATAACACTGTAAATAGTATTTCTTGGGGGTCGTAAGACATAAAAAAAGCTGAAGGTTTTATCCTTCAGCTTTTAAACACATAGACATATAAAAGGGAGTTACGAGAACTGGTCAAACAAACTTTCTGTGCTTAACCCTTCTTGTTGTAAAATATCTTTTAAACGACGTAATGCTTCTACCTGAATTTGTCTTACGCGCTCTCGCGTTAAACCAATTTCACGGCCAACATCTTCAAGTGTTGATGGCTCATAGCCAAGTAAACCAAAGCGACGCGCTAATACTTCACGTTGTTTAGGGTTTAACTCACCTAACCAATCAACAATATGTTTGTTAATATCATTGTTTTGAACTTCGCCCTCAGGGCCTGCGCTTTTTTCATCGGCAATAATGTCTAACAGTGCGCTGTCGTTCTCACCGCCAATTGGCATATCAACTGAGGCAATTTTCTCGTTTAAGCGTAGCATTTTAGTTACGTCTTCTACGGGTCTACCTAAGCTTTCAGCAATTTCTTCAGCAGTTGGCTCATGGTCTAGCTTTTGTGTCAGCTCGCGTGCTGTACGCAAGTAAACATTTAATTCTTTAACTACATGTATTGGCAGGCGAATTGTGCGCGTTTGATTCATAATGGCGCGTTCAATTGTTTGGCGTATCCACCACGTTGCATAAGTCGAAAATCTAAAACCGCGCTCTGGGTCAAACTTTTCAACAGCGCGAATTAAACCTAGGTTACCTTCTTCAATTAAATCTAGAAGTGCTAATCCTCGGTTGTTATAACGGCGGGCAATTTTTACAACTAAACGTAGGTTACTTTCAATCATACGCTTGCGAGATGCTTCACATCCACGTAGCGATTTGCGGGCAAAAAAGACTTCTTCTTCAGCGCTAAGTAGGGGAGAAAAACCAATTTCTCCTAAATAAAGTTGGGTTGCATCAAGGTTTTTAGTTACTTCCTCTTTTGCAAATATCTCTTCTTCGTTATCAACCTCTTCAAGTAATGCTGCAGTTTCTTCTACTGCGGTGTCATCAAATTTTTCGTCGGTGGTGTTTTTGTCAAGTTTTGCTGCGTTAGCCATAAGCCTTCTCCCGAGCAATTATCAATACCTAAAAATTAGGGAAGGTATTTAGCAGGATTGACAGCTTGCCCACGGTAGCGAATTTCAAAACGAAGCGCAGTGACCGAAGATTCTGACTTGCCCATTTCTGCTATTTTTTGTCCTGCCTTAACTTTCTGCTTTTCTCTAACAAGTAGTTTAGAGTTATGTGCATAAGCACTTAGGTAATCATCATTATGTTTCAAAATGATTAAATTACCGTACCCTCGAAGCGCATTACCCGCATACACCACCGTTCCTTGTGCTGCGGCTAAAACTGAAGCCCCTGTACGGTTAGTAATCTGTAAACCCTTGTAACCGTTTTCCTTATTAGAAAAGCGTTTAGTCACTTTGCCCTTTGCAGGCCAAAACCACTTTACTTTACTGCTCGACGAAGGTTTAGCATTACTAACTATTTCATTGGCTTGTTTTCGAACATACTCTCGTTGTTTCGGCTGATCAAGATTTTTCTTTAATTTTTTGTTAGTTTTTTGTTTTATTTTAGTGGATGTTATTTTTTGTTTAACGGGTGAATTGCTAGCAAGCGCATGGCTAGTGGTGGCTGCAAGCGAAACAACTTGCCCAGGATAAATAACGTAAGGTGATGGAATTGAATTGTTTTTTGCAAGCGACCTAAAATCTTGCCCTGCACTAAAGGCAATGGAATATAAAGTATCCCCCTTTTGTACTGTGTATTTATTGCCATTAATGTTAATGCCTTTTTGAAAGTCATTAACATTAGTATTGAGGCTACTAACTGGAGCAGGTATATGGCGAGATGAACACCCCGAAAGCAAAACAACAATAAATACAATTACATATAATGCGTACTGACTATTCAAGGTGTTTTGCTCCGAAATTTAAAAAGTACTACTTTTGTTTGTTAGCGTAATAAAAAGTAAGCAACCGCTATTAATATAACTAAACCCCAGCCAAGTACTTCAACATATTGACGTAATTTTTGCTCCATTTTAACCCCGCCCCACTTCATTAAAGCAGAAACTAAAAAGAAACGCGCACCACGGCCAACGGCAGACGCTATTAAAAATGGTAAAAATGCCATTTGTAATACCCCTGCACCAATAGTAAATACCTTATAAGGGATAGGTGAAAAGCCCGCTAAAAATACCACCCACACGCCATACTCTTTAAACCATGTAAGCGCTGTTTCAAACTTTTCTTGCCAGTGCATCTGCTCAATAAAGGGCTGTACAACAGGCTCAAATAACCAGTAACCTAAAAAGTAACCTACAATCCCCCCAAGTACTGAAGCAACTGTTGCAAAGCTTGCAAAGCGCCACGCTTTACTTGGCTGAGCAAGCGACATAGGAGCAAGCATTACATCCGGTGGTACCGGAAAAAAAACAGACTCAGCAAAGCTCATGGCTGCTAAATAGCGCTCAGCAAAGCGGTGTTTTGCCCACACTAGGGCCATATCGTATAACTTAGTAAACAATTTCAACGTGAGTTCCTATTCAATATCACCAGGGACGAGAGGGACAAACCGTACTGGTGCAATAACATGCTCTGTGAAGCTATCGCCTTGGCGAATAACCATGGTTAATTTTTGTTCTTGCTCACCAATGGGAGCAAGAAGTACACCGCCATCAGCTAGTTGTGCAAGTAAGTCTTGAGGTACTTTTGATGCGGCCGCGGTAACTATAATACCATTAAACGGGGCCTGCGATTGCCAGCCTTGCCAGCCATCTGCGTGTTTCATGGTTACATTGTATAAATCAAGTTGATGTAAACGGCGTTTAGCCTGCCATTGCAGTGCTTTTATACGCTCGACCGAATACACCTTATTAAAACACTTGGCTAACACTGCGGTTTGATAGCCAGAGCCTGTGCCAATTTCTAACACTTTGTCGCGTACGCCAGCCAAATGAAGCAGCTCGGTCATACGCGCCACAATATAAGGCTGCGAAATAGTTTGCCCTTGCCCTATTGGCAACGCCGTATTTTCGTACGCCTTGTGTTTTAGTACATCATCAATAAAGGCATGACGTGGTATATCTGCAATGGCTTTTAATACCTGTTTGTCTTCTACCCCTTCTTGTTCTAATAGCTTAGAAAGCGCAATAGCACTGCGCGAGTAATTAGCCAGCACGGTTTATCTCCATTTCAGCTAACCACTGCCCAACCGCTTCAATACTTTCTTTTGCTGTCATATCAACGCTTAACGGTGTAACTGAAGCATAGCCATTATTAACAGCGTAAAAATCAGTGCCCTCTCCGGCATCGCTTTCAATACCAAGCGAGCCATACCAAAAAATATCACGCCCCCATGGGTCCGTTTGTTTGGTCATGGTTTCGGCTTTATGTCGAGCACCTAAACGCGTAACTTGCACCCCTTTTAGCTCAGTTAGAGGAATATCGGGTACATTTACGTTGATAATTTGATCTTTAGGCAGTGGGTGCGATGCCAGCCCTTTAATTATGTTAACGGTCACAGCTGCTGCGGTTTCAAAGTGCTCACCACGGTGCGAGCAAAGCGACACGGCAATAGCAGGCAAGCCTAAATGGCGCCCTTCGGTCGCCGCTGCCACAGTGCCTGAATACAATGTATCATCGCCCAAATTAGCGCCGTGGTTAATACCTGCTACGACTAAATCAGGCGTTTCATCTACTAACTGATTAACCCCTAAATGAACACAATCAGTAGGCGTGCCATTAACCGATATAAAGCCGTTTTCAAGCGTGGTAGAGCGCAGTGGGTTTATTAACGTTAACGAGTTACTGGCACCACTACAGTTACGATCAGGGGCTACAAGGGTTACATCAGCAATTTGCGTAAGAGCCTGGTATAAAACAGCAATCCCTTTAGCGTTTACACCGTCGTCGTTACTTAGCAGTATCTTCATTTTGACTGTCCTTTTCTTTTCGCTCATTAGGGCTTGCATCGGTGTAATCCACCAGCTCACGTAAAAGTGCGGTAGCAAAACACCCTTTAGGCAATCCAAAGCTTAATTTTAAAGTCGTTTCGTCTAGTGTTTCTATGGTTAAATCTTGCGGAATGAGGCGCAGCATACGGCGCTCATTTTTAAGACCTAATTCGCCTAAGCCCTCACACCATGCTTGGTATGGTTTTAGCCATATTTTTTCTTGATCAGTTAAGCCCTTTTCACTTTTACCAACCATTGGAGCCGACATCATAATATCGCCAGAGGCTAAACGTGCTATGTTTTCATCGCTTATTGCATCTTCAAAAAATGCGTTACTACCGCTTAGCATAAATACTTCACGGTGCATGGTTTTAGCTAACCCATGCTCTTTAACACGTAAGCTCACTATTTGATTAAATACATGTGAACGGGCAGCGGAGATAATAATACCGCGTAGTTTTTTATCGCGAATGCGCTCGCCGGCAAACATTTTTTCGGCCATAACTAAATTATGCCCATCGCGGCCAAAGCGCTGCTCGCCAAAGTAGTTAGGCACACCAGCACGCACGGCATTAATGCGACATAAAATATCAAGCGGCTGGGTTACATTACGAAGCGTAATAGTGAATCGGTTTCCTTTGTGGCAACCGGTGCGTAATTTGCGTTCGTGGCGCTGTTGCGAAACCACAAAAATGCTGTCGCTATTGAGTTCACTAAAATCAATATGCTTTTTAATGGGTACTTTTACGCTAAACCATTGGCTACACACGCCGTGGCGGTCTTTCATGCCAGCATAGCTTACTTCGCGCGGTGACACTCCAGCCTTTTGTGCAATTAACTTGGCCACATATTGCGTGTTTTCACCTTTTTTAACGACCTGTAAGCATACATGCTCACCACTGCCGGTAAATTCTATGCCGAGGTCTTCATCAACCATAAAATCTTCAGCAACGGTTTTAAAATCTGCTTTTGAAAGCGGTGCACCGTATAGGTAATTTAAATCGCTCATGCGCTTGCTGTACTCTCAGGCGCTTTGCTCATAATAACCACCGCATGGCTAGAAATACCTTCTTTACGCCCTTCAAAGCCGAGCTTTTCGGTGGTGGTCGCTTTAACATTGATTTGTGAAAGCTCGCAATTTAAATCGCTGGCTAAATTAGAGCGCATAGCGTGGATGTGTGGCAACATTTTAGGAGCCTGCGCCACAATAGTGACATCGCCATTGCCCAGTACATAACCTTGCTCTTTGACAAGGCCTACAACATGGCGAAGTAAAATACGGCTATCTATATTTTCATACTCGCTCGCCGTATCCGGAAAATGCTTACCAATATCGCCCATTGCCAACGCGCCTAAAATAGCATCGCATAATGCATGAATAGCAACATCGCCATCTGAGTGTGCTAAAAAGCCCTGCGGGTAATCTATTTTTTCGCCGCAAATTGTTATTGGGCCTTCGCCACCAAATTTGTGTACGTCAAAACCATGGCCAATTCGAATCATAATGCTTGCTCGTTTTGTTGTTTGTTTAATAAAAACCCCGCTAGGTCTAAATCCTCCGGCGTGGTTATTTTAATATTGTCGCTGCGCCCTGCAATTAGCTTAACGGGTTTATTTGCCCACTCAATGGCACTGGCTTCATCGGTAATAGTTACGCCTTCACAAAGCGCACGTTGCAACGCATTTTTAAGCTCGTCATATTTAAAAAACTGCGGCGTAAGCGCTTGCCATAAATCATCACGAGGTACGGTTTGCTCGCTATGCGTGTTACCGCGCTTTATGGTGTCTTTTACCTTGCTTGCTAAAATACCGCCTTCGTCGTCGGCTATACAATGCGCTATTAAGGTTTCAATATCGTTAATAGTGACTAAGGGGCGGGCTGCGTCGTGCACCAGCACCCATTCAGGAGGGTTATTTTCTAAAAATAATAAGCTATTAAGCACTGAGTCTGCTCGCTCCTGCCCGCCGTTGGCGCGTAGAATTCGCGAGTCTATGTGCGCAAGCGAGTCAAAATAAGGGTCGGTTTGACTAACGGCTACAACTATTTGGCTTAAGCTTTGTAATTGCGAAAGCTTACAGAGCGTGTGCTCTAAAATAGTTTTTCCTGCCAATTTAATATACTGCTTAGGTGCACTGTGCTGCATTCTGCTGCCTACGCCGGCAGCGGGTACAATGGCAGCTATTGAATTATTATTTTTCATGTTGTTTGCCCGGTAAAACACGTATAAATGTTTCATCCGGTTTAATCATTCCTAATTCGTTACGAGCGCGCTCTTCTATGCCTTCTTGACCAAGCTTTAAATCTTCTATGTCGGCGGTAAGTACTTTATTGCGCTTAATTAGTTTTTCGTTAGTTTGTTGATGAGAAGCCACGGCTGCTTTTAAACGCGTATAGTCTTGCACACCGTTATGACCAAACCAAAGTCGGTATTGTATAAACAGTGCTAAGCACAACAGACCAAGCTGAAAAAACCGCATTTAACACTCCCTATTCGTTTTTAAATAAAATTAGGCTCGTGGGCGTTTTATATTTCGCCAATTAATATTACCCGCTAATAACATTTCTCTAAGTGAAAGCAACCTAGGTGCGCAGCGTTTTGAAAATTGCCACTGATGCCCGCAACACGCCGCTGTTAAACTCATTTTACTGGGTTTTACCAACTGCGCATTTGCTTGCTCTAGGCCCTTGCCAAAAAAATCAAACCAGCCTAGTTCATTACAGTGCAGTTTATTGTCGCTTACTTGATCTATGCTGTCTATTCTTAGCCTCACTTGATCATGGCTATTTATTAACACCGGCACTATTAGCCCCACTTGGGCATATTTTTTATAAAAAAGTTCATTTGCCTGAGCGTTAACCTCTGGCGGTGTTGGCTTTTGTTTTTCAAGCCAAGAGCCATTTTGTGAGTCGAGCGTAAACGGCGAACTCCCATTGGCAACCAAAGTCGCCGCCCGTTCTATATAATACGGTAAGCTTTTTAATTGGCGGCGTAGTTTATCAGCATTAGGCTCAGCAACTAAGCGCTGTACCTCTCGCTGATAAAACGCATTGCACAATTGTGCATACAGCACTTTTTGCGCATCACTTTGCCATATTTCTTGCTGCTGAGCTGCAAGTGGCTGACTCTTCGCTACCAATAGTTATACTCAAAAAACAATTAGGTAGCTGTTTTATAGCACAATAGCGGCTATTTTTTAAGCGCACTAGGCAATTTAAGCGCTTGGCTTTTCACCTAATTTAGCAATGCCGCTTTCTAAAAATTGCACCACGGTATTACGCTTTTTACCAATTAATAAACTGCCATCAGCTAAAAACATAAAGTTTTGCCAATTACGTTTAAATACATCAAAGGTGGTTTCTATAACGTTATCGCGTGCCATACAAAAATAAACGGTGGTATTAGCCTGCCAATCTAAATGATCCAAAATGGCTTGCGGTAAGCTTTCGTCGCCATTTTCCCACGCATCTTCCCAATTTACTTCATCGCTAAAGCTTTCTTCTTTACCGCACCAATCAGTTTTATCAAAAAAATCGGGGTGGTCGAACTCGCGGCTCACCATAGTGCTCCAAAGCACCGCAGCACGTTCGCTCGTCATTGGCTTAATACGCGCAGCGTCTTCTTCAGATACAGGGAGGTCTTTATGACGAAAAACCCAGGCTTTTTTGTGATCATCGAGCGAAATATAATTCATAGTGTTGGTGTATTCTTTGGCATAATAAAAAGCAAACGCAATTATACAAGAGATCAAAACATGACTACAGCAATAAAACCGCTTTCCCTCAAACCAGGGATATATCAACACTACAAAGGCCCACAATACAAAGTATTTTACGTAGCAACACACAGTGAAACCGACGAGCAACTAGTTATATACCAAGCCCTGTATGGCGAGTACGGCATGTGGGCACGCCCACTAAGTATGTTTTTAGAAACCGTTGAAAAAGATGGACACACTATTCCACGCTTTGCCTACCTTGGAGCTGCAGATTAACTATGGCATTATAATCACATACAACACTGATCAGACCAGGCAAGGGGAACCCGTGCAATTTAATTCTACCGACAACTACATCGCTAGCAGCTCGCTTAAACAGGCTGTAAATGCCGCTATTATGCTTGAAAAACCCTTATTAATTAAAGGTGAGCCAGGTACAGGTAAAACCATGCTGGCTGAAGAGCTTGCTAAAAGCTTAGATACCGAGCTTATTCAGTGGCACATTAAATCAACCACCAAAGCACAACAGGGCTTGTACGAATACGACGCGGTATCGCGCCTACGCGACAGCCAATTAGGCGATGAGCGCGTACATAATATTGGCAACTACATTGTTAAAGGTAAACTGTGGCAAGCGTTTAACTACGCTGAACTTAACGGCAAACGGCCAGTGCTTTTAATCGACGAAATAGACAAAGCCGACATCGAGTTCCCAAACGACTTACTGCTCGAACTTGATAAAATGGAGTTTCATGTTTACGAAACTAACGAGCGCATTGTAGCGAAAGAACGCCCTATTGTGATCATCACGTCAAACAACGAAAAAGAACTACCAGATGCCTTTTTACGCCGCTGCTTTTTTCACTATATTGATTTTCCAAGCAGCGAAGAAATGCAGCAAATCGTTGATGTGCACTACCCTAACGTTAAAAAAGATTTAGTTCGCCAAGCACTCGAAGTATTTTTTAACTTACGTGAAGCCAACGGTCTTAAAAAGAAACCTTCCACCAGCGAATTACTGGATTGGTTAAAGCTTTTAATGGCCGAAGATATAGACGCTAAAACACTGCACGATAAAGCCCAAAAAGGCGGCTTAATGCCGATGTTTGGTGCACTGCTTAAAAATGAGCAAGACATAAGCCTCATCGAAAAACTTGCGTTTATGAGCCGTCGCTAACATGTTAGTACAGTTTTTTTTCACGCTGCGCAAATACCGCTTACCGGTAAGCTTGCGCGAGCTACTCGATTTAATAAACGCCTTAAAAAAAGGCGTTATATTTGCCGATGTAGATGGCTTTTACCATTTAGCCCGCACCATAATGGTAAAAGACGAAACCCATTTTGACCGGTTCGACAAAGCGTTCAGCGACTACTTTAGCGGTATTGCCGACCTTGATTTGCTCGAAAGTTTAAAACAACAGCACAACTTACCTAAAGACTGGTTACGCAAAGAGTTTGAAAAACACCTAAGCGATGAAGAAAAAGCCCAGCTAAAAGCCATGGGCGGGCTCGACGAGCTAATGAAAACCCTAAAAGAGCGTTTAGAAGAGCAACAAAAACGCCACGCTGGCGGCAATAAATGGGTAGGCACTGGTGGTACATCACCTTTTGGTGCATATGGCTATAACCCAGAAGGCGTGCGTATAGGGCAAGAGGGTAACCGTAATCGCCAAGCGGTAAAAGTGTGGGATAAGCGCGAATACCGCAATTTAGACCCTGATCGCGAAATTGGCTCTCGTACTATTAAACTCGCCCTTAAAAAATTACGTAAATTTGCCCGCTCAGGCGCAAGTGACACCCTTGATTTAAACGAGACCATTCGCGCTACCGCCAAACAAGGCGGCATGCTGGATGTAAAAATGGCACCCGAGCGCCACAATGCGGTAAAAGTATTAATGCTGTTTGATATTGGCGGCTCAATGGATGACTACATTCATACTTGCGAAGAGCTATTTAGCGCAGCCCACAGTGAGTTTAAACATTTAGAGTTTTACTACTTTCATAACTGTTTATACGAGCACGTTTGGCAAGACAATGCGCGGCGCCATTCAAACATCATCGACACCATGACGCTGATTAATAAATTTACCAGCGACTACAAGGTCATATTTGTAGGTGATGCCACTATGGGCCCTTACGAAATAGCCTACCCCGGCGGCTCAGTAGAGCACTACAACGAAGAACCCGGCAGTGCATGGTTGCAACGTATAACAAATCACTTTGATAAAGTCGCCTGGCTCAACCCACAACCTGTTGAACACTGGCCGTACTATCAATCCATTGATTTTATTAAGCAGCTGATGGATAACAGAATGTACCCGCTGAGTTTAGATGGAATAAGTAACGCGATAAAAGAGCTGAGTTAGATATTAATTTACCTCAGCTCAGCGCTAGCAGCGGAGCTTCAGGCGTGAACCTATAACGTTGTTGGGTGGCGCCTTTGGCTTAACCAACCTACCTTTGAAGTAGGTCGGATAAGTGGCGAAGCCACGCCATCCGACAGTAAATGATAAATTTATTAGAAACAAGCCGACTTACCGAGTTAATGTAGGTTTATTTTTGTGTCGGGTTTATTTTTCCTGACTTAACTTTATCAAGTTGTCTGAATATACGCTTCAATTCTTTTTTTGTTTGTTGTGATTCAAAACTATCTCTTTTAATAGTCCACTTTAATGCCAATAGGCTAAAGTCAGAATAAAGAGAAATATTTTTCTTTTGACGTGCTCTAATAAATGGTCTTAAGTGTAGGCTAAGATCGATAACAGAAGATTTATGTGAGGAGTACAAAAATTCTTCATCATACAACTTATGCCTAATAGCATTTGCCGCTTGTTCCCAAGTATTTAAAACATAACGTATAGACATAACCCTAGAGTCATTAGAGTTTTCAGGCTTTGCAAGCTCTAAGAGTGTCTGCTTTCTTTCAAGGCTATGTATTATTCCACCTAATACAACCACATGCGCTAAATAATCTTTATCATCTTTAAGCTTTTGTTGAAAATCTAATGTATTTTTTTCTTTCGCTGTTTGCCGTTGGTAAAACATTCCTGCTAATGCTGCTGATAAGCCCAGTAAAGCAGAGAGCAAAACAGCTCCGCTTGGAAAGAGTTTAGGGTCCATCTTTGATATAAAGTAAATTCCTGCAACAGGAGCCACTATAAACCAAAGAATAAAAATACTTTTCATTGAATCACGCTTACTCACTTATTCATTCCTTAGAACAAAAAAAGAGCCATTTAGGCTCTTTTCTTTAAAACTAGTGACGGGCTATATTGGCCAATCTTCTTCATTGTATGTAATCATATTACGTCTCCTGGCGTGGAAAAGTGGTAGTATTGCTTTACTACCAAGCGGTATCCAAATATACAAATGTTAATTTGTTTAAATATTTACCGTGTAAAAAGAATATAACTGACCGTTACAACAGTTACAACAATACCGTTCCTGCGAATAACCTTGAATCTCAGTGAATTGCCTTGCACCTCTCTAAAAACGTACTTTAGAACTATTTGCTATATAAACATACGTTTTTAATATTAAAATGAATTTGAGAGTTTTTAGCATTTTATAGAACAGGATAACGGAACGACATTATTTGTATCTGTACAAGTTCCCAGCTTTCAGTTATTGGATACAGATTAATCTATGAACCTTATTGATAAGAGGAGAACATAGAAGCAAAACTGCTAATTTAAAACGTAATTTTATCAATCCATCAGCTATAAAAAGTTATATCAGGCTTTGTGAGTTTAGTTACATCCAGCGCATGTACGCTTTCAACAGGTGAGTGTTTTAGCATATCGTCATGATGCGCTTGTAGTAACTTTATAATGTGTGGGTTTGAAAGCGCGTCTGTTCTAATATCCATTTACACCCCATTTAATCCTTGAATTTAATGCTTTAGGGCTTTAATTAAAGCCCTAAAGTAAATAGCTATATTTAGGCTGCTAGTTTCCACACCACAAACGCAACAGCAAAACCAACCAAGTACACTAAGCCTAACCACGTTAAGCTGCGCAATAGTACGCTGTGTTTAATAGCAGGCTCTGAGCGCACTAGGCTAAAGTTAAGCCATGCAAAAACGGGGGTAGTGACAAAAGCAAGTGTCATGGCAAAGGTAAGCATTGGCCCCAGGGCCGATTTAAAAAATAAAATAACTGCCATACCGGCAAATGCCTGCAGTACTAACCAAATATTTAAACTGTGTTTAGATTGCTTAAAGCCAAGTAGTTTATGTGACTCGTTAAGTGTACGTGCGTAGCCATCAAGCACGGTGAGTGTAGTACCAAACATACATAAAAAAGCAATGGCTGATACAAGTGGCCTTGCCCACTCGCCAATAGTCAGTGCATACATATCAATAAGCTGTTTAGCAAAGGCAACACCGCCAAGCTCAATACTGCTGCTTTGCCCGTATTGCACCAGCACACCTAAGCTAAAAAATACCAATGCTAAGCAGGCTGTTAGCCAATAGCCTACGTTAAAATCGAATAAACCTTGGCTTTTAGTAACCGTTTGCTGAGTTTGTTTTTCTTTAAGCCATAGCGAGCTAAGGGCTGAAATTTCAATGGGTGCTGGCATCCAGCCCATTAACGCGACCATAAAGCTCAGCATAGCCAACTCGTAAGGTGATGGGCCAATATAGTCAGCTGGTGCCATTGGGCCATTACTAAACGCGATAACCAGTGCAATAACAGTAGCAAGCGTTAATAGCCCCATAATGCCTTTAGCAACGCTGTCGAGCGCTTTAAAGTGCCCAAGTAATAAAATAGCTAAACACACACCGAGCAATATCCAACACAGTAGCGTGACTTCTATCACTATTGGCAGTGCATAATGAAGCAAGCTTGCAGTCAGTAATAACACCCCTGCGGTATTAACTATGGCGGCCAGTATATTTAAGCCAATAAAACTATAAAAATAGACAGGGCCTTTATTTTTATAGCCTTCTACTAAACTGTTTTTGGTTGCTAAGGTGTATTCCATACCAAAGCGAAAAAACGGGTACTTTAATACGTTAACAACGAGAATTAGCCAAAACAGTTGCCATCCAAATAGCGCGCCAGCTTGAGTAGATGCAACTAAGTGAGAGCCGCCAATTGCTGCGGTTGCCATTAAGATACCAGGGCCTAGTGCGCCCAATCGAGATTTCCAAGAGGTGTGTGTTTGCTGCATTAATTTCTCAAATTATGTGTGTTATTCGCTCTGGTTATTAATTTTCATAATTAATAACACCGAAGGCTGAATAACTTACCTAAATTAAAGGCAATAAAAAAGAGCCGTAAGGCTCTTTTTTATAGTACTTTGGGACTAAATCTTATTTTAGTTCCATCTCTTGGATGATTTCGTGCGCTATTTCTGGCGTTGTGCTTACAGGCTTTTCGTGTAAATTTGCTTTTATTTGCCCTTTTCGATGTTTTAGTGCTGCATCGAGTTTTTTAGCTGCGCTTGCAATCGCCGGGTACATAACTTCGTTTTCCCCTTTTACCGATATACGCGCACCTTCGTAATTTGTGCTAATTTCTGCTTGGATTTTGTGATGCTCTTTAGACAATATAATGTCGAGTGCGATAAGTGATGGAAAGTGGCTCTCGATTTTTGAAAACTTTTCGTTGATATGCTCTCTAATAGAGTTAGTAACGTCTACATGGTGACCAGAAAGATTAATTTTCATAGGGTATCCTTTTATTTGTTACCTCATAAATAGTATTGGGGGCTATTTAGATTAACACAAGGAAAAAGCACTGATTTTTGAAATTAATTTGTTACTTAAACTGATTTAAATTACAAGTTGTGCAAAGTTTATGCAAAGCCCATAAAGTATGGGCTTTCAGACGTCTAGCCTTTAGCGTTTAGTCTGTGTACGAACAACAATAGTCAGCAAAATCACTCACTTTTACTTTAAAGCTAACATTGGCATCAACGTTAAATGATTCGCCCGCGATAAATGTTTTCCACTGCGTTTCGCCAGGTAATAAAATATCCCATTGGCCGCCTAACAGCTCCATGAGTTCTTTTTTGCTTGTATCAAATACAAATTCGCCTGGTTGCATAAAGCCTAGCGTTTTGGTTGTGCCATCGTTAAATACCACGGTACGGCTTGATACTTTACCGTCAAAATACACGTTCGCTTTTTTAATTACGCTTACATTTTCAAACTGAGACATCCTCACTCCTGTTGTATTATTTTATTTAATCGGCCACCACCTTGCCTGATAGGTCATAGCCTTGCAAGAAAAGCGCTGTGAAAATTACTCATCTAAAATTCAAGCTCAAAAGGCTTTAAGCCAAAAAAGTACTACGTATTACAAGCAGTGTGATTGAAGTATCTTAAGGCTACTACGCCACTTTATAACTCAGTCAGCAAACAAAAAAGCCCGCCCTGTTTTACACAGGGCGGGCTTTTAAATATTAAAGCTAACGGTTAAAACAACGCGTTTGCTTTATTTACAATGTTCTCTACTGTAAAGCCAAAGTGCTCAAACAGCTCACCAGCAGGTGCCGACTCACCAAAGGTAGTCATACCTACTACTGCACCATTTAGGCCTACGTACTTGTACCAGTAATCAGCAATACCTGCTTCTACTGCTACGCGGCGTGTAACGGCTGCCGGTAGTACGCTTTCTTTGTACTGTGCGCTTTGCTCTTCAAATACATCAGTACATGGCATAGATACAACACGTACCTTTTTACCTTGGCTGCGTAGCTCTGTTGCAGAGTCTTGTGCTAGTTGCACCTCAGAACCTGTTGCAATAATAATTAGCTCTGGCTCGCCGTCACAGCTAAGGATGTAACCACCCTTTTTAACATCTGCTAATTGCTGTGCGTCACGCGCTTGTTGCTCAAGACCTTGGCGAGTAAAGATAAGTGATGTAGGACCATCTTTACGCTCAATAGCTTGTTGCCATGCAATTGCCGACTCAACTTGGTCACACGGGCGCCAGTTGTATAAGTTTGGCGTTAAACGCATGCTCGCAATTTGCTCTACCGGTTGGTGAGTTGGACCGTCTTCACCTAGGCCGATTGAATCGTGCGTGTATACAAAAATGCTTGGTTGCTTCATTAGTGCAGCCATACGTACCGCATTTTTTGCGTATTCAACAAACATTAAGAACGTTGCACCGTAAGGAATAAAGCCTTTATGAAGGGCAATACCATTCATAATTGCCGACATACCAAACTCACGTACACCGTAGTAAACGTAGTTACCGCTTGCATCGTCTGCAGTTAGCCCTTTAGAGCCATCCCAAATTGTTAAGTTTGAGCCAGCTAAATCGGCTGAGCCACCCATGAACTCTGGTAATAACGGGCCAAATGCATTTAATGCATTTTGCGACGCTTTACGAGATGCAGGGTTTGCAGGGTTTGCTTGTAGTTGCTCTATGTACGCTTGAGATTTTTCAGCCCAATCGCCTGGAAGTTCGTTATTAATACGGCGCTTATATTCAGCTGCAAGCTCTGGGTATGCCTTTGCGTATGCTGCAAATTTTTCGTCCCAGCTAGATTCAAGCTGTTGACCCTTTTCTTTGCTATCCCACTGTGCGTAAATATCATCAGGGATTTCAAATGCACCGCCAGACCAGCCTAAAAATTCGCGAGACGCTGTAATTTCGTCATCACCTAATGGCGCGCCGTGACAATCGTGGCTACCAGATTTATTAGGTGAACCGTAACCAATCACTGTTTTACAACAAATTAGTGATGGTTTGTCGGTAACACTTTGAGCCTCTGCTATTGCAGCACTAACAGCATCGCTGTCGTGGCCATCAACGTCACTTATTACATGCCAGCCGTACGCTTTAAATCGTGCTGGTGTATCGTCGCTAAACCAACCTTCAACTTCACCATCGATTGAAATACCGTTGTCATCCCAAAAAGCCACTAACTTGCCAAGGCCTAATGTGCCAGCAAGTGAACATGCTTCATGAGAAATACCTTCCATTAAACAACCGTCACCCATAAATGCATATGTGTAGTGATCAACAATGTCGTGGCCTTCACGGTTAAATTGTGCAGCAAGCGCTTTTTCAGCAATCGCCATACCTACCGCATTTGTGATCCCCTGACCTAGTGGGCCCGTAGTAGTTTCAATTCCTGGTGCATAACCGTACTCAGGGTGGCCTGGCGTTTTAGAATGCATTTGACGGAAGTTTTTAATTTCATCAAGTGGTAAGTCGTAACCAGTTAGGTGCAATAGAGAATAGATAAGCATTGAACCGTGGCCATTTGAAAGAATAAATCTGTCACGGTCAGCCCACTCTGGATTAGTTGGATTATGCTTTAGATAATCGCGCCATAATACTTCTGCGATATCGGCCATGCCCATTGGGGCTCCAGGGTGGCCAGATTTGGCCTTTTGTACTGCGTCCATTGACAAGACGCGAATAGCATTTGCAAGTTCTTTGCGAGATGGCATGAATTCTCCTACCTTTATGTGTATTTGCGCGGGTACTTATGTGTTCGTTAATACCCTTAAGTAACTTAAGAGCTGTTATAGCAACCATTCTTACTTAATGTGGGTGCAGTGTGCAATTAAAAACCCCATAAAAATGGGCTATTATGAATATTTTTTAAGACCAAAAAGTTATTACTCATTTTATTTAGACGTCTAGGCGTAAAAACACTATGCAAGGTGTTTTGTTTTAGATAAAATACGCCCCTTAATTTTTTAGCGCTAATACCGACGTTTGTGAAGCGCAATATTTGTGAGCAGAAATACAATGGCAAAACATTTATTTACTTCTGAATCTGTTTCTGAAGGTCATCCGGATAAAATCGCCGATCAAATCTCTGATGCGGTACTTGATGCTATCCTAGAGCAAGACTCTCATGCCCGTGTTGCGTGCGAAACTTACGTAAAAACCGGTATGGTTATGGTTGGTGGTGAAATTACCACTAGCGCATGGGTTGATATTGAAGAAATTACACGTAAAACAGTACGTGAAATTGGCTACACGCATTCAGACATGGGTTTCGATGCAGACTCGTGTGCAATTTTAAACACTATTGGTAAGCAGTCTCCTGATATTAACCAAGGTGTTGACCGTACTAGCCCAGAAGAACAAGGTGCTGGCGACCAAGGCTTAATGTTTGGTTATGCATGTAACGAAACAGAAGTACTAATGCCTGCGCCAATTACTTACTCACACCGTTTAGTACAGCGCCAAGCGCAAGTACGTAAAAGCGGCGAGCTTAACTGGTTACGCCCAGATGCAAAATCTCAAGTAACTTTTGCATACGAAAACGGCAAGCCAGTAGGTATTGATGCAGTTGTACTTTCTACTCAGCACGCAGAAGAAATTTCGCAAAATGACTTAGTAGAAGCCGTGATGGAAACCATCATAAAGCCAGTACTTCCTGCCGAGCTTATTACTAGCGCGACTAAATTTTTCATTAACCCAACAGGTCGCTTTGTAATTGGCGGACCAATGGGCGACTGTGGTTTAACAGGTCGTAAAATCATCGTAGATACATACGGTGGTATGGCACGTCACGGTGGTGGTGCTTTCTCAGGTAAAGATCCATCAAAAGTTGACCGCTCAGCTGCATACGCTGCACGTTACGTAGCTAAAAACGTAGTGGCTGCAGGCCTTGCTGATAAGTGTGAGCTACAAGTATCTTACGCAATTGGTGTGGCAGAGCCTACCTCTATCAGCGTTGAAACCTTTGGTACGAGCAAGCTTGAAGAAGGTCGTTTAATTGAGCTTATTCGTGAGCACTTTGACCTACGCCCTTACGGCTTAATTCAAATGCTTGATTTAGAGCGCCCTATCTACCAACCAACAGCGGCATACGGTCACTTTGGTCGTGACGAATTCCCATGGGAACGTACAGATAAAGCAGACGCACTTCGCGCAGCTGCTGGCCTTTAAGCCAAAATGCATTAAATAATAAACGGCCCTTTTAAGGGCCGTTTTTATATCTAAAGCAAAGGCTAATTATGCGCTTTATATCAATTGCATTAATTTAGTTATTTATCATAGCACCCAGTAAAGAGTGCAATAACAAAGGAATTTACGGCGTACAGTTATTTTATATAAATAATTTTAACGCAGTCAGTGCGCTATTTAATACGCTAAACTAATCGTGTTTTGAATTAAATTGGTATTAGCTAGCCCTCGAATTTCGTACGGTTTTAGGTATATACTCTTTGCATAATAAAAGCTTAAGGGATAAGTAAATGGCCAATAATTTTCGCGTTATGTTTGTAGGGCTCGCCGAGGGCACTGAGGCTAAAACGGCCTGCGTTAATTTAGCAAGTAAACTAAAAACGTCTGAAGATAAAGTAACTCAGTTTTTTAATGGCAAAGCACTCTTTGCACCTAGCAATAAAGACAAAGCCTTAAAGCAGGCCAAATTACTGGCAAGCCTAGGCATTAAAAGTAAGTTACAAGCCACAGGTGAGCTGCCCACTCAAAGCCCTAGCGCAGCTAGTCAGCGGGATGAACGGATTTTTGATGCCCTTGATTACATAACGAGCAGCCTGATCCGCCTAGAAGAAAAACTAGAAGAGCTAGAACAAAGGCTTCCAAGCAATGAGCTAAAAAGCCCTACAGACGAAAGCGATGACTGGCAAGAAGATGATCTTATGCTTGACGAGCAGCTCGATGAACCCGTTAAAACGCGTAGCAATACTTTGTTATATTCACTGATTGCCACTGCCGTTTTACTACTTATTGTGCTTGCTGTTTACTTAGCTTTTCCTGATTTAGTGTCTATTTAATCAAAGGTGCGTAATTACAATGAGCAATAAACGTACACACATACGCCAATCTATTCGCCAATTACGCAATAATCTATCAAAAAAACAGCAAGAAAAAGCCGCAGCACAGTTAAAGTTGAATTTTACTCAACAGCTAAATAGCGATAAAACAGCCTCAAAAAAACATATAGCCATTTACTTTAGTAACGATGGAGAATTAGATACATCATTGTTAATTAATGAGTTATGGCGACAAGGCCACACCCTTTACTTACCCGTTATACACCCATTTAATGGGGCTACTTTGCTGTTTCAACGCTATGAAAAAAACTCACCCATGAGGGCAAATCGCTATGGTATCTTGGAGCCTAAGCTGAACTGCTCTCAAATATGCCCATTAACTGATTTAGATTACTTACTGATGCCACTTGTAGCATTTGATAATCAAGGTAACAGATTAGGAATGGGGGGTGGATTTTACGATAAAACACTGGCGCAATTACACGCTTACAATTGGCAAAAACCGCAACTTATAGGCTTAGCACACAGCTGCCAAAAAGTAGATGCACTGCCAATTGAATCGTGGGATGTTCCACTTAAAACCATTATTACTCCCGATAAAATTTATCACTGGTAATAAACACCCACTACACATTTGAAATATGAGCATAACAATGACGCAAGACGAATTAAAAAAAGCAGCTGCGTGGGCTGCACTCGAGTTTGTAAAAGAAAACACCATTGTTGGTGTGGGGACAGGCTCTACCGTAAATCATTTTATTGATGCCCTAGGCACAGTAAAAGACACCATAAAGGGTGCGGTATCTAGCTCTGAGGCTTCAACAGCGCGTTTACACGCGTTAGGTATTGAAGTGTTTGAGCTAAACGATGTAGATGCTCTTGATGTATACGTAGACGGCGCAGATGAAATTAATGCCCAAAACGAAATGATCAAAGGCGGCGGCGCAGCACTTACCCGCGAAAAAATAGTCGCAGCCGTTGCAAAACAATTTGTTTGTATTGTTGATGACACAAAATTAGTAGATACATTGGGCGATTTTCCGCTTCCGGTAGAAGTTATACCCATGGCACGCAGCTACGTAGCGCGTGAATTATTAAAACTTGGTGGCGACCCTGTGTACCGCCAAGGCGTAGTAACCGATAACGGTAACGTTATTTTAGATGTACACAATTTAAGTATTAGTAATGCCAAACAACTTGAAACACAAATTAATTCAATTGTTGGCGTAGTTACCAACGGCCTATTTGCGATGCGCGGCGCTGATAAAGTGATTATCGGCACTAAAAATGGGCCACAAATTAAATAGGATGAGGTTATGAGTAAGGTATCGTTAGCAAAAGACAAAATTAAAATTCTCTTGCTTGAAGGTGTTCACCAAAGCGCAGTAGAAACGCTTAAACGTAATGGTTACAGCAACATCGACTACGTAAAAACATCGCTACCTGAGGACGAACTTAAAGAGCGTATTAAAGATGTGCACTTTGTAGGGCTTCGTTCTCGTACTCATATTAACCAAGCAGTTTTAGACTCAGCTGAAAAGCTAGTAGCCATTGGTTGTTTTTGTATTGGTACTAACCAAGTTGACTTAAACTCAGCTCGCGAGCGCGGTATTGCGGTATTTAATGCACCGTTTTCAAACACTCGTTCAGTAGCTGAGCTTGTACTTGGCGAAATACTATTACTATTACGTGGTATTCCAGAGCGTAATGCAGCAGCGCACCGTGGCGGCTGGTTAAAAACAGCAACCGGCTCGTTTGAAGCGCGCGGTAAAACGCTCGGGATTATTGGTTACGGCCACATAGGTACACAGCTTGGTATTATGGCTGAAAACATAGGTATGAACGTAGAGTATTACGACATTGAAGATAAGCTCTCTTTAGGTAATGCAACACAAATTCATAACCTAACACAGCTTTTACAGCGCGCTGATATTATTAGTTTACACGTACCAGAAACACCGCAAACTAAAAACCTAATTGGCACAGCAGAACTTGCCGTAATGAAGCAAGGGTCAATACTAATTAACGCTTCACGCGGTACTGTAGTGGATATTGATGCACTTGCCGAAGCACTTAGCGAGAAAAAGCTAAGCGGCGCAGCTATTGATGTATTCCCTGTTGAGCCAAAATCTAACGAAGAAGAATTTGTATCGCCACTGCGTGAATTCGACAACGTTATTTTAACGCCGCACATTGGTGGCTCTACCCAAGAAGCGCAAGAAAACATTGGTATTGAAGTAGCCGGTAAATTAGCTAAATACTCAGATAATGGTTCAACTATTACAGCGGTTAACTTCCCTGAGGTTTCGCTTCCAGAGCTTGCTAACCGTAGCCGCTTATTGCACGTACACCACAACCGCCCTGGCGTACTTACACAAATTAACCAAGCGTTTGCCCAGCACGGTATTAATATTGCCGCTCAGTACTTACAAACTGATGAATCAATTGGTTATGTAGTTATTGACGTAGATACCGATCAGTCAGAAGTTGCACTTAAAGAGTTAAGCGCAGTAGAAGGTACAATTAGAGCGCGTATTCTTCACTAAAAGATGAAGTGTAAAAAATAATTAAATAAACACCGTGTTTAAAATAAATACGGTGTTTTTTATTTTAAAGCTAACTTAACTTTAAGCTCTCATTTCAACGCATTTACCTAGGTGCCCATTATAAACCTTGAGTAGCTCCTTGCTTAAACAGTTTCAAGTTTTCATAGCCACTTATACTTTCACAGCTGATGCTATCCACGCATTTACCTCCTTTAATACGACTCGATACGGCGGTTCGCATACTAGGCATATTTTTTATATTAGTGATAAAATTACCCATTGTTTGCTTTTCTCTAACAACGGTTATACGCTCAATATCTTTATTTTCAGGCTCTCTTGGTAAATCAATGCCTAAAGCGGCAAGCTTTAGTTTTGCCCTTGGGTCTTTTATAGCCGCCTTTTTATAATGCTTAATTGCTTTTTCTTTATTGGATTGACCTAAAATTGCTGATTCATACACTTTAGCTAGTAAAAAATTTGCCCTCACATAGCCCTTATTTGCTGCCAGTTCTAGCTTTTCTTTTGCTTCTAAAGCATTATCTTTTGTCGGGTTATTAGTTAGCATATATGCTGCAATATAATAATTTGCTTTTGGTAACTTTTTAGCGGCGTGTCGTAAGTTTGTAAAGCCAAGGCTTTTATTAACTTCACCACCTTGGCCTTCAATCATCATTATGCCAAGTTTAAACTGGCTATTAGGCAGCCCCCAACGAGCGGCGTCATAAAAGTACCTTCTTGCTTTTTTTAAATCTTGCTCTACACCATAACCATTATAATAAAAAGTGCCCAACATCTCTTGAGCAAGTGGGATCTGTTGACGTGAGTATCGCTTTAGTTTCTTAAACTCTTCCTTACATTTTTCTGAAGAGCATGACTCCACCTTGATATTGTGCTCAAAATTAGTTTTTGCTGATAAGGCAGGCGAAAGCGATAAGATTATTACTTGGGTAAGAATTAAAAATAAGCGCATAATTAGGTCCATTTCCGTATGTATAACTAATACACTAGCCAAACAGAGACTAAAAAACAAGCAGTTCAACCAATGAAAAAGCATTTAAAAACAGATTATTATATTGCATAAAAAAGCGTGAGATATACCCACGCTCTAACAACTTCATTGTTTGCAGCCAACCATATAGGCAACTACAAAGCTAAAACGACTTTACTCGCCTTTAACTTCTAAATTAACAAATTTAACTAGCTCTTCTGGCTGGCCAGCTAACATCATTATTTGCTGGTTTACTTCCATCATGGTTTTACCTTCAGGCAATTTTGCCGATATGCTTAATGAGTTTAAACCTTTGGCAAAATCAGTCAGCGCCTGTGCTATTTCTTCAGTTACGGGAGCTTGCTGTAACTGTTGCTGTAGCGTCATTTGCATTTGCTCAAGCGTCATACCTTGTTTTTCAAGCTCGCTCACAAATAGCTCTTTTAATTTGCCTTGGTTATTAAGTACTAAATTAATATTACGTGGCTCAAGCTTGCTCATAGCTTGCATAACTAAGGTTTGCTGTTGTAACTCTTGCTCGTACGTAAGCGGCGTGTCACCTGCTTCTTGCTGTGCTTTGCTTATCGCAAGGGATGCGTCCATTAATGCTTTAGAATTGGCAAGGCCTACATCCATATTAAAACTAGCAATATCTTTTGCATCTAGTTTTAAAACTACGTCACTGTCGCCAGATTGTTCATCGTAATCGAGCGATGAGCTTAAGTCGTAACTTGCAGAGGCAAGCATTTCGTTTGTATCAGCAGGTAGTTTTGCTACAAAGTCTTTATCGAACTGAAAGCTTTTTACTGTAAACGATGTATGTGGCGATATTTTATCGGTTTCGTAACCGGTTACTTCAATACTTTGAATATGCGCTACGTTATCACCTTCAGGGCTAATTACTTCCATGTTAGTAATTTCAACACTTTGAGAAATAACACTTGCCGATAAACCCGCGTATTTAAATGTTGCACCGGTTTGATCGCTCACTAAAGCAAGCTGCTTGTCTACTTCGGTACGTACTTCTTGAGTTGCTACATAGTTTGCGTAGCTAACACCGCCTACGCCAGCTGCAACAATGGCTATGGCTATTACGAGTTTTTTCATGCTATTTCCTTATTCTGATCTGTATATAAATTATATTTGCTCAAGAGTAACATTGCACAGCAGCCGCTGTAAGCGTTAATTAATTAAACTCAGTAACTCGTGCACGGTTTTTACTGGCGTAATTTTAGCCCCTAGTCCTTCCATCGATTTATGGTAATTACGAAACGGAATAAATATTTCAGTAAACCCATGCTGAGCCGCTTCTTTAACCCGTGGTACACCGCTGTCGATTGGGCGCACATCGCCGTTTAAACTAAGCTCTCCCATAATGCAGGTTGTACGCGGTACAACAAACTCGTTTAAGCTGCTTAAAAGCGCGGTTACTAACGCTAAATCAATACAGGTTTCGGTTTCATCGATTCGTAAGCCGCCCACAATATTAAAAAATGTATCGTGAAATATTTTAGTTTTGGTGTGTTTGCGTAAAATACCAGTGAGCATTTTTATTCGGTTCATGTTTAAACCCACGCACACACGCTGCGGAAATTCGGCTTCGGTTTCGGTGGTTAAACATTGAATTTCGAGCAATAAATTACGGTTACCTTTTCGGATACACGTAATAGTAGAGCCTGGTGATTCAGTACTTGATCCCGATAAAAAAATCTCGCTGGGGTTATCAACACTTAGCATGCCGCGTTCGCACATTTTAAAAATGCCTACGGTATCAATATCACCAAAACGGTTTTTATTAGCTCTAAGCGTACGTACTTGTCCATCATTCGTGTCAATGTGCAATAAGGCATCCACTATATGCACTAATGTTTGCGGACCTGCAATTTCGTTGTTTTTGTTTACATGGGCAATAATAAACATAGTGACATCGTTTTGCTTACAATACTGAGTAAGCGCTTGCGCGGCACTTTTTACTTGCGAAGGCGAACCAGGGCTGCCATTTGCAGTATCGGTTACAACCGCCTGAATAGAGTCGATAACAGCAAACTTAATTTTATTTTTATCAAGTTCTTCAATAATGGTTTCTACGCTAGTTTCAGAAAGTAAATAAAGCTCATCGGCGTTATAGTTAAGCTTTAAGCGGTTTACACGGTTTTTAAACTGCGACAACGACTCCTCAGCAGTACAATAAAGTGATGGCATACGCTGCGACATTCTGGCTACTAAATCAGATAACAGCGTTGTTTTACCTGCCCCTGGGTCGCCCGATATAATATTAACCGAGCCCGTGGTTACGCCGCCGCTTAGTACACGGTCAAGCTCGCCTATTTCTGTTAGCTGCTTTTCGGCCTCGGTGGTGGCTACATCATCAATTTTTTTAGAGCCACCACCAATACCACCTGCATAACCACCAACCGTTGCTCGCGCAGCGGCTTTTTTACTTTGCCCTGCAGAGGGTTTAAATTCTGCCAACGTGTTCCACGCACCACAGCGACACTGACCTTGCCAACGTTGGTAGTTCATACCACACTCTGTACAAACAAATTCTACTTTTGCCGCCTTAGCCATTTATAACCTTACCTACTATTCTTTAATTTAAAATGCATACATTTAGTTGTTTATTTTATCATGGGGAGAACGACATAGCAGCGCTACATTGCTAAAGCCAATCAAGGATCTATATTAGAAACAAACACATGTAATTTTCTCTTTTACTTTAAGTTAGGGCATACTTATTGCTTTTAAATACTTTAAAGTAACTTGCCAACAAATTGGCATTTAACACATAATAACAAGAGTTAAACTGTACTTACACGAAAAATCGTACCTATATTAACAACATAGCACGATGTTACGTTTATTGAATTTTTCAAATAAATGGACTTTACAGTATACCTACTTTTCAATTAGACGGTGACGATTTATAAATGGCTGAAGACATACTGCTCAAACACGAAGACCTCGTAAATGAGCTAAAAACCTATTTAGGTAACGCAAAGTTCGACCTAATTTTCAAATCTAAAACGGCAGGTTTAACAAAGCCTGAGCAGTTTTTAATGAAAATGGAAATGTCGCGCCTATCTCAGCCAGTTGCCCGTTTTGTTGACCTGCGAGGCTTAGTAACAGGCCAAGTTCGCCCGTATGAGCACAATGGTAAACAACACTTTATGGATGACACCGCCATAGAAGTATTTGAGGCAGCCTTAAAACAACACGGCGGCTATACTTTAGCGGTATACGAAGCGGTAATGAATACCGAAAACAACCATCGCGTACTACAAAAACAAGCACAAGAGCAAAGTGATACACAAGTTGAAAACGACACTCTGACTACCAGCGTAATAAAATTTGCCTCTTATGAAAGCCGCTCTGAGGAGCGAATGAACTACTCGATTAAAGTTAAAATTGAGTACAACGATAAGAAAAACATTGCCGCGAGTACCTCAGATATCTCTTTGAGTGGTTGTAAAATTAAGCTTCCTACCCGCCAAATTATAAAAAAAGGGCAGCTAATTGCCATGCGGCTAGTAGGGCTTGAGCAAGATTTTGAGCTAGGCCTTAAAAATGGCATTCAATATGAAGTAGTTGCAGTTGAAAACATATCTCGTGAATATAACCACATTCGTTTAAAGCGTACTTTTATAGAAAAAAATGAAGCATTCGATAATTTTTTAGATAGCTTTATAAACGGTAATAAACGCCGCTATAAAGTGAACTTAGATAACACCCTAGATGCTTTGGTTTCAAAGGGTTATGAGCAATATTATATTCCGCGCGTTACCTCTTTATACGTATTTTTAAGTAAAAAAGGCGAACAAATTGTTCCTAGTTTAAGCCTAACCACTGAAAATAATATTTTTATTCAGCGCTATTTTACTGATGAACGAAAAGTGCCCTGCTTATATAGCATTTTAAATAATCAACGTATTAGCCAAATGCTTACCCAAGTAAACGCAGTAAAAGAAGATTACTTATATACGTTTACTCATGTTTCTGCAGGAAAAATCTATTACTACTCAGCCACGCGTACAGAGCTTAATAACAACCCTAAATTAAGAAACCTATTTTTAGGGTTTGGTAGCCAAAAAGACAGCTGGCAATGCTTTAAATTACAAGTTATGCCAAGCCACCCAGATGATTCGTTTATTCCATTATCGTTGCCTAATTCGGCGGGTAAAAACATAGAAAAGCTAAATAAGCCACCTTCTCCAAGAGTGGCAGGCCTTATAAAAGATGTAAAATATATTGCGGTTTTAACCACCATTGGCAACAGTGAAGAACAAGCGCATTATAAGAAGCAGCCCTACGATAAGGCGTTAGTTAACCAGCTTAAACATTTTGGCCACGCTAAGCATAATAAGCCTCCTTATTTAGATATTGTGCCACTAGAGTATGTAAATTTACGCTCTCACAAACGATACTTATATAAAACACCTGCCGAGCTTACGTTTGAGGATAAGCAGTATCAGGCTCATACTCGGGATTTTTCGGTTATGGGTTTGCAATTAGAGTCAGCCTCGCCGGTTAGCTTTAAAAAAGGTGATATTGTTTTACTGTCTTTCCCCGATTTACAAAAAATAACTAAAAAGCATAATTTAAGTGAGCTTAAATACGAAGTGATGGCAATTAGTAAGTCGTTAACGACCATTAATTTAAAAGCCAACAGAGTTGCTGACTTACCACATGCAGGGGTTAACTTTTTTACCCAATTAATTCAAAGTAATAAAGATAAATTAAAAGTGTCTGAAGAAGCGCCTAAAATAGAAGGCCTTTCTACCGCACTGAGAAATATGGTGACCAAAAGTGTGTGCCAATTCCCGCTTTATTTACATAAAGAAGCAAGCCACTTTATTCCAGGTGCCATAGGTTTTGGTTTATATGCCAGCCCAATTCACGTGATTTTACAAAATTTTGGCTTATTAAATAATAAAACTGACCTAAGCCATATTTTAACGCAGCAACAAATTATTGATGTGATCACCCCAAGCATTAAAGATCGTAGCCGACAAGACCCGCCTTTGCCGTTTACACTCGCAATTAATTTTGACCCTAAACAAGATAACATTGAAAAGGCTGTGACGAGCCAATGCGTACTAGGCGAAACCTATTCGAGCTTTAGTGAGCAAATTAGCGCAGGCGTTAAGTCTGAGCTGGTATTTGTTATGCGCTTGTACTTATCGCGAACGGGTCGCCCAGATACAGACTACCTATCAAACGAACTTAAATATGTAAGCCAATATGCAATGCACAAAGCAAAAGACATAGAAGAAGCGCTGTGGGCAGTATCTGGGGTGGGTGATATTGTAGATATAACCGACGAAGCGCTTAGCCATTTAGAGTTAGATCAAAAGCAGGTCGCTCAAATGGGCCGCAGAAAGCTGTTATGGTTAAACCGCTTGCGCTAAGCGGCTTAATACCAATCGACTTAAAAGTTTATAGCGTGCTAAATAAAGCGTTAGCGGCGTTATAAATTTCTCATGTAGAACAACTACATGTCGAAATTTATGCCTTGTTATCACGCTATTTATCTGTCGCTATAAATATCTAATAACTTAACCCGATTGGTATAACTTATTTTGGTGGTTATTCTCAGGTTACTTATTTAAGGGAATAGCCAGCATATACAGCAATTGCAGTAACGAGCCCTGACATATAGCCGCTTGCGCTTGCTCCACCACTTTTGGTTTACCGTGTACGGCAACGCCTAATCCTGCTTTTTCCATCATGAGCAAATCGTTCGCACCATCGCCAATGGCTACCGTTTGCGTATTTGCTAAGCCCAGCTTTTGCTGCAGTGTTTCTAAAACAACCGCTTTATGCTGCGCATCAACAATGGCACCAGAGACTTTTCCTGTCAGTTTATCGTTTGCAAATTCAAGCACATTAGCATGTACTTCATCTAAATTAATCAGCTGCTGCACACGCTCGGCAAAGGGCACAAACCCGCCTGATGCTATAGCAAGATACCAATTATGCTGCTTTAATATTTGGCATAACGCTTTAATACCTGGCATTAATGGTAGGGTGTTTTTTAGATCTTCAATTAAGCTTTGTTCTATGCCGGCTAACTTTGCCACACGCTGATTTAAACTTTCGCTAAAATCTAGTTTGCCTGCCATTGCAAGCGCGGTCACCGAAGCCACATCGTCATATACATCTGCTAAACGTGCAATTTCATCAATGCACTCTATAGTGATGGCGGTAGAGTCCATATCCATAACTAGCAGCCCTGGCTCATATAGGTTAGGTGGCGTTGTAACTTGCACTAGCTGAAAATCAAGCGTGTTTGCAAACTCTCTTAGCGCAAGCGGGTTAATTTTTTGCGCAGCCTCTGGGCTATAAAAACACAGAGCTGGGGCTAACCCTAAGTCGGGCTGATATTGACATACAGCGGTTACTTTGAGCGCGTGCGTTTTTAAAAAGTCGATAATGCTCGTTACATGCTTTAGTTCAAAATCGCCCGCAAACGCAATACTAAATAACCCAACGGCTTTATCTGGTATTGTTTGAGCAGGAGTAAAACTCCCTTCTTTGTAATCAAACCATGTGTTTAGCGTTAAAGAATGTAATGCTTGCTCAGCAGCTGGCTGTGCCATGTTCATTTGCGACATGGGTTCTCCGTGTTTGTTATTTATTTTTCTAATTTGGCGTATCAATTAGGGTATTCATAACGCTAAATTCGCCATCGGGGTAGATTTAAGGTTATAGTTAGCGTAGTTGTAACATCAAATCAAAATGCTGTCAGTAGCATATACGGTGACTATGAAAAATAACCATATAAAAAGCCCTTTGTCTGCATCACAAAGAAAGCGAATCGTTCGCTTGTTATTGGCTGCGGGCTGTTTTGTATTACTGAGTTTTGTAGGTGTTAACAGTAGCTTTGAAAGCCACCAACTACTTTATAATAGTGCCGATAATACTGCCAAAAGCTTAACCTCATTTATGGCACTTAATGCTAAAGAGCCATTGCTTGCTAAAAATAAGCCACAGCTTAGAGCTTTGTGTAATGATATAAGCAAAGACGAGTTTGTACTTTCAGCCACAATTTACGATCAGCAAGGCGTACTTATAGCCAGCAGCGATCACTGGCAATCGCACCATATATTTGGCCAATTGCCAGAGTCCACCCCAGGGATTAGTAAACTAAAAACCCCGTTTGTTGAGCCTGTTGTAAGCGACATAGATAAGCCTTTAGGCTTTGTATCTATTACTTATTTAACCCGCGCGGCAATATCTGACAGCCACAATCACTTTCATGATTTAGGCAGGCAAGTTTTATTAATGCTAGTAATAGCCTGTATTTTTACATGGCAGCTAGGGCGAGGCCTAAAACGTTGGCAGGTAAATCGCTATATGCAAAAAACCTCAGAGCAAGAATCGTAAAGCTGCTGAGCAACTTCGGCTTTATTACTATTTGGCTTTAAGCTGCATAAAACTTCAAATACAGCAGGAATATGCGCAGGGGTGTTAATTTCTCCCTGATGGCCACTTAATGGCATTGAGGGCGCATCCGTCTCAAGCACTAAATGCTGCGGTTCTATTTGAGCAATTACATCACGGGTTTTAGCCGCACGTTCATAGGTAATAACGCCACCCACGCCTAATTTAAAGCCCTGTTTAATATAATATTGTGCTTGTTGCATGGAGCCTGAGTATGCATGTATCACCCCGCCATATTTTGGCTTGCAGCGCTTAAACGCATGCGCAATTAAATCATGGCTTTGCCTGTGATGCACAATAAGCGGCAGCTTGAGCTCGTTAGCAAGGGTAATGTGTTGCTCAAATAGGCTGGTTTGTTTTTCAAGGTCATCAATACTTCTATCAAGCCCGCACTCCCCTATTGCCACCAGCTGCTTTTTATTGGTTTTTGCAAAATCGAATAACTGCGCTAAGTGAGCATCTTTATGCTCATCTAAAAAGTAAGGGTGAAGCCCTGCGGCAATATGTACTTGTGGGTATTTAGCTTTAAATTCAATTAGCAGCTGAGATTGCGCCAAGCTAATACCTGGCACAACAAAGCGCTCAACGCCTTTAGCCATACACTCTTTTATGAGTGATCCGCGGTTTGCGTCAAACTCAGTAAAATCGAGGTGGCAGTGGGAATCTATAAACTTCACAGCATAAACCGGTTAAGGGTTTAAACGTGTTATTTGCCAGCTATTATCAGTTTGGCGCTGATATATAAAGCGGTCGTGTAAACGATGTGCGCCACCTTGCCAAAACTCAATTTTAGAAGGGACTACGCAGTAACCGCCCCAAAAATCAGGCAGTGGAATTTCACCATTAGCAAATTTACTCTTCATATTGACAAAGGTTTCCATAAGTACTTTGCGCGATGAGACTGGCCTGCTTTGCGCTGAGGCCCATGCTGCTAATTGGCTTTCTTTAGGGCGCGATAAAAAATATTTAGCGACTGCAGCCGTCGGTAATGGTTTTGCCTCACCGTATACAATCACTTGGCGCTCCATATGATGCCACGGAAAATGCAGCGATATTTTGTTATTGCCTTTTAGCTCTTGCGCTTTACGTGAGCCGGTATTAGTAAAAAATACAAACCCGTTATCATCTAAATGCTTTAACAATACAATACGCTGTGAAGGTTGGCCGGTTTCATCAACCGTTGCCACAACCATGGCCGTTGGGTCTGGGATATTACTGCCCGCAGCATGCTCAAGCCAGGTTTCAAATTGTTTGAATGGATCATCTTGCAAGTTATCTTCGCTTAGCGCGTCTTGCAGGTATTCACGGCGGATATCTTCGAGTTTCATAAACAAATCCTTCTAAAGAGCTATCAGCTATCAGCTATCAGCTATCAGCTATCAGCTATCAGCTATCAGCTATCAGCTATCAGCTATCAGCTATCAGCTATCAGCTATCAGCTATCAGCTATCAGCTATCAGCTACAAAATTGATGCACCTATAGGAGACGTCAAGTATAAACACCTAACATTATCTGCAAGTGTAGAAGTGCTAGCAAGGCGGTAGAACTATCTATGCCAAGGAGCATACAATTAGTATGTGACTTAGGCTGAAAAAGCACGACAACGTAGTCAAAGCGAACCACACGAAGCAGACGTTCACCTAAGTAGTTTAGCCTAAGACAAGGCATCCAACCCTACTTATCCCTATGAGCATACGGTTTGTATGTGATTAGGGTAAGTCGGATTGGATAACGCAGTATTAGGTTAAAATACGACGGTGATTACATTTGCTCCATGACTTCAATGCCTAACAAATCTAATCCCGTTTCTAGTGTTTTAGAAACCAAATTACATAACACTAAACGGCTGTCACGTACGCTTGGCTCTACGCCTTCTTTTAGTACTGGGCAGGCTTCGTAGAATGTCATGTATAGGCTAGCTAGCTCGTATAAGTAGCTACATAGTACGTGCGGAGTAGCCTCAGAGATCATTAAATCAAGGACTTCTTCAAGCTGTAACAGTTTAAGCGCAAGTGCTTTTTCTTGCGGCTCGGCTATAGCTACATCTGCATTTAGCGTAGCGGCATCGACTCCTGATTTACGGAAAATACTGCGTACACGGGTATAAGCATATTGTAAGTAAGGTGCTGTCGCGCCTTCAAAGCTTAACATGGTGTCCCAGTTGAAAATGTAATCGCTGGTACGATGCTTAGAAAGATCAGCGTATTTAACAGCGCCAATACCTACTTTACGCGCAATTTCGCTGCGATCATGATCTGATAAATCAGATTCACGCTCAGCAAGTTTTGTTGCTGCACGACTAATCGACTCTTCAAGCAAATCAGCAAGTTTTACTGTACCACCAGTACGGGTTTTAAATGGTTTACCATCGGCGCCCATCATGGTGCCAAACGGGCAAAACTCATAGCTTGTTTCATCGCGTAAAAGGCCTGCTTTACGTGCGGTAAGCTCCACTTGATTAAAGTGAAGGCTTTGGCGTGCATCAACAAATATTAAAATACGCTCAGCGCCTAAGGTATTTGAGCGGTAGTTACACGCGGCTAAATCGGTGGTTGCATATAAAAAGCCGCCGCCAGATTTTTGCACGATAAACGCCGATGGCTCACCATCTTTATTGGCAAGTTCATCTAAAAAGACCACTTGTGCGCCTTGCGACTCTACCGCTATGTTTTTATCTTTTAATAGGCTAATAATATCGTTAAGCTCACTGTTGTAAGCACTTTCAGCCATAATATCGTCTTGGGTAAGCGTTACGTTTAGACGTTTGTAAACTTCTTCAGAGTGCTTAACAGAGGTCGCTATAAATAGCTTCCATAGTTTTTCACAGTGCGCGTCGCCGCCTTGTAGTTTAACTACATAGTCACGGGCTTTATCGGCAAAGCCTTCTTCATCGTCAAAACGTTTTTTTGCATCGCGGTAAAACGTTTCTAAATCAGCAAGCGCTACCGACTCTAAGTCTACGCCTTGGCTAATTTGATCTTCTAAATGCGCAATTAGCATACCAAATTGTGTGCCCCAATCGCCCATGTGGTTTTGACGAATGACTTTGTCGCCTCTAAATTCAAGCGCACGTACAATGGCATCACCAATAATGGTTGAACGTAAATGGCCTACGTGCATTTCTTTTGCAAGGTTAGGTGATGAGTAATCTACCACGACAGTTTGTGGGTTAGCGTGTTCGTTTACAGCCAGTTTTGCATCGCTGTTTGCTGCTTTTACACTGTTGGCTAAAAACTCAGGCTTTAAATGAATATTAATAAAACCCGGGCCGGCAATTTCTGTTTTTTCAGCGATGTCGGTTACATCTAGGTTATCAATAATTTTTTGCGCAAGCTCACGTGGGTTGCTTTTCATTTTTTTAGCGGCGCCCATTGCTCCATTAATTTGGTAATCACCAAACTGTGGGCGTGTGCTTTGTGTAACAGCTGGGTTTGTGTCTTCTGGTAGGCCTGCTGCGGTCATGGCGGCAATGGCTTTTTCTACTAAAATAGTACGAATGTTCATTATATTATTTACCTTTGTAAGCCCGCCATAGCAGGCTTTCAGTTAACTTTAGTCAGTCGATTCTAGTTTTCGCGCGTATGGTTAAAGGTTACCTCTGGGTAACGCTCTACCGATAAGTTAAGGTTTACACGGCTCGGTGCTATGTAAGTTAAGTTATCGCCACCATCGAGTGCTAAGTTGCTTTCGCACTTACGTTTAAACTCTTCAAACTTTTTAACATCGTCGCTGCTTACCCAACGTGCCGTATTTACATTTACGCCTTCGTAAATTGCATCTACGTTGTACTCAGCTTTTAAGCGCGCTACAACTACGTCAAACTGAAGAACACCTACCGCGCCTACAATTAAATCGTTGTTAGTAAGCGGTCTAAATACCTGTACAGCACCTTCTTCAGAAAGTTGTACTAAGCCTTTTAATAATTGCTTTTGTTTGAGCGGATCGCGCAAACGAATACGACGAAATAGCTCAGGCGCAAAGTTAGGAATACCGCTAAATTTAAGCTTTTCGCCTTGCGTAAAGGTATCACCAATTTGAATGGTACCGTGGTTATGCAAACCAATAATATCGCCCGCATATGCATCTGCTGCACGCTCACGATCGCCCGCCATAAAGGTTACCGCATCAGAAATACTAATTTGCTTACCAAGGCGTACGTGGTTCATTTTCATGCCTTGGCTGTATTTGCCCGACACAATACGCATAAAGGCAATGCGGTCACGGTGTTTAGGGTCCATGTTGGCCTGAATTTTAAACACAAAACCGGTAAAGTTTTCTTCTGTTGCGATTACTTGGCGGTCATCTGTTTCGCGCGGTAATGGCGTTGGTGCCCATTGCGTCAAACCATCAAGTACATGGTCTACACCAAAGTTACCAAGGGCTGTACCAAAGTACACCGGTGAAAGCTCACCCGCTAAAAACAATTCAAGATCAAACTCATTTGAGGCACCAATTACCAGCTCTAGCTCTTCACGTAATTGCTCAGCGAGTTCTTCACCAATGGCGGTATCAAGCTCTGGGTTATCTAGGCCTTTTACAGTGCGAACTTCTTGAATAGTATGACCTTGGCCTGTTTTGTATAAAACAGCTTCGTCGTTATGAATGTGATAAACACCTTTAAACTCTTTACCACAACCAATTGGCCAAGTAATAGGCGCACAGGCAATATTTAGCTCTGTTTCTACTTCATCAAGTAGTTCCATTGGGTCACGAATATCACGGTCACACTTATTCATAAAGGTAACAATAGGCGTGGTACGTAGGCGCGTAACTTCCATTAGCTTACGGGTACGTTCTTCTACACCTTTTGCGGCATCAATAACCATTAAACACGAATCTACCGCAGTCAATGTACGGTAAGTATCTTCTGAGAAGTCTTCGTGTCCAGGGGTATCAAGTAAATTAACCAGCGCATTGTTATACGGAAACTGCATTACAGAGGTAGTAACCGATATACCACGCTCTTTTTCCATTTCCATCCAGTCAGACTTTGCATGCTGATTAGAGCCACGGCCTTTTACAGTACCGGCTTTTTGAATCGCTTGTCCGAACAAAAGTACTTTTTCGGTGATGGTGGTTTTACCAGCATCCGGGTGCGATATGATTGCAAAAGTCCTTCGCTTGCTAATTTCGTTGATAATATTCTGGTCTGCCATTAATAAGTTCTTTTAGTTTGATGCCAAGTTACATGCATAACATTGAGTGTATGCAAGGCAACCCGTTAAGTTGATCGTTATTAACTGGGCTTTGAGCAATTTAGTGTGAATAAATTGACAACAATTAACGCCATATAGCTAATTTTTTAATAGTGGCAATTGTAACAGGAGTCGGTATAAAAGTGTGCTATCTAACTCAAAAATATCTTGGCTTTATATGCAAAAGGAAGGAGTAACTAATTTTAAGGGCCAGCAACATGGTTACTGGCCCTGTAATTAACGCAATGTGCTACTGCGTTATTGAAATACTTGGCACCACCGACATACCTACTCGTAACTGCTTAAGCGCCGGCTGGTTTGCATCTAAGCTAATTTTAACCGGTAAACGCTGCACAATTTTGGTGAAGTTTCCCGTGGCGTTATGAGCACCAATGGCTGAGTAGCTCACTCCACTGGCAGGGCTTAGGCTATCAACATGGCCGCGTAAAATTTGCCCTGGTAGTGCATCCACTTTTATTTCAACTTCTTGGCCAACTTTTACATTAGCTAGCTGAGTTTCACGGTAGTTTGCACTAACAAACACTTTATCAAGCGGTACAACAACCAATAGCGGGCTGCCTGGGTTTACATACGCCCCTACACGCACCGATTTTTGGCCAACTACGCCATCAATAGGCGCAGTAATTTGGGTATACGATAACTTAAGCTCGGCATCTACTACACGTGCTTTAGCTTGTACAAGCACAGCTTTGGCTTTTTCAATATCGGCACGTAAAATTTCAATCTGCTGCTTTGCTGCTGCAAGGCCTGCTTGGTTTTTATGCAAGTTTGCTTTTTGAATAGCCAGCTTTGCTTGTGCTTCTTCTCGTGCTTGCACAGTGCCTGAGCCATCGCTGGCTAAGTTGGTATAACGCTTTAAATTTAACTGTGCTAATTTAAGTGATGCAGTGTCGGCCTCTACCGCAGCTTGCGCTTGTTGTACCAGCGAATCTTGATAAGTTAGCTTAGCTTGCAAGCTAGCTACACTTGCTTTAGCACTATTAGCTTGGGCTTTAGCAGAATCTAGGGCCACTACAAAATCGCGATTATCTATGGTGGCAATTAAATCGCCTTTTTGTACTCGCTGGTTATCTTTAATGAGTACTTGATCTACCGTGCCAGATACCTGAGGCGCCACAAAGGTAAAGTCGGCTTGCACGTAGGCATCGTCAGTTGTTTGAGTTGCACTTTGCGACTCCGGTTTATTAAGATAAATAATACTGCCTGCAACAACGGCAAGTATAGTTGCTGCAACGGTTAATTTAACTACTTTTGGTAAGGCCATAATATATTACTCAACAATTAAAATTTAAGATTTATTAAGATTCGGGGCTGGTACAAAGTTCATACATAGCGCCAGCGGAATTAATACAAGTGCTAACACACCAAGCACCAAGTAGGCATCACCTACCGACATCACTAACGATTGCTGGGCAATAACGCCACCTAATTGATCATTAGGTATGGTGTTTGCCAATGAATTACCGACCATAGAGGCGCGGTCTAATAGCATTTCGTTATGAAAATGACTGCGCACCGTTAATAGCTGCCCCACAACAGCCCCGCCAATAAGCGAGCCAAACACACGTAATGTGTTTATGGTTCCCGAAAAAAACGGCCCTTCGCTTGGGTCTAGTACACTGGTCATTAAAAATAAAATAGAGACCACTGCCATGGGCTGGCCAAATGCTTGCAACAGCTGCGCTGTGATAAATTGATCCCGATGCCATAAAGGCGTAATTTGTGCGCCGCTAAAACAGGCCAGCGCAATTAAAAATAATCCAATTGACATCACAATGCGGGCGTCTACCCATTTTTTGTATAAAAGCAGTGCCACTACCGAGCCAAGTACAAGTTGTGGTAGCGCAATTAATAACCCTACTGGCGCTAGCTGTAATGCTCTATAGCTATGCAAATTGGCTAAGTGGGTTGAGGGCAACATTGAGCCCGACATCAACACCACTAACAACATGGTAAGTAGTACAGAGCCAATACCTAAATTGCGACGGCCTAATAACTGCGGTCTCATAAATGGCGCTTTGTGATGCCACTCGGTTAATACGTAGCAACCAAATAAAATTAGCCCACCAAAAAAACACACACTAATAAGCGATGAATTAAACCAATCTAAACGCACACCTTGATCAAGCGCGATGGCAATTAACGTCAAAGACGATACGCCGCATACTAGGCCTAACCAGTTTCCTTCTTTAAAGCGCGTATATTTAACGCCCTCTTTTGGGAGCCCCCACGCAGTTAGTGAGCCTGCAATAATACAAAGCGGAATAACTTGCCAGTAAATCCAGCGCCAGTCCGATAACACATCAGCCCACTGCCCGCTTAGCCAAATAGCTAAATTTGGAGCGAATGTAGCGGTCATGGCGTAAAGCGCTAAACCGTGTAAACGTATGTTAGGGGGTAAAAATTTAAGTGCAGCCATCATTAATATAGGTATGAGTGCGCCACTACTTACTCCTTGCACAAAACGCAGTGCAATTAATAAGTTTAAATCATGAATAAAAGGCAAAATAGCCGCAATAACACCACATATAGTCACCATAGAAATATGAAAGCGTCTAACCGATAACGTAATGGCGAACCACGAAGCAAAAGGCATAGCGATTAGCTCCCCAACGGTATAGGCGCTTGAAAGCCAAGAGGCATCATCTAAACTTGCCCCCATTACGCCCCTCACATCTGCTAATCCAAGTCCCCCTACTCGGTTATTTAAACCCGCCATCATAGCGGCAATAAAAATGCCTAATAACCCAGCCAGTGCTTGTTTTGATGGCCCTGCGGGCTTAGCAACAGGTGCTGCATTTTGTACAGGCACATTAATCGTGACTGCATTCATTACTCGCCCTCCGCCTTGGCTGACATTGGCGCAAGCGCACTTTCAGGTAACGCGTCTGGGTTCCAGCCACCGCCGAGAGATTTATACAAATTTACAACCGCAATCGAGGCATTGGTTGCACTGTTATTTAACTTAGTTTGGCTTGCTAATAAATTACGTTGCGCCGTTAAAACACTAAGGTAGTCGGCTGCACCTTGCTGGTAGGCTCTTTCAACGGTTTGTAAAGCCTGCTTATTAAAGTCGTGGGCAATTTCAACTTTGTGATGGTGATTTTGCTGCGCAGCCCAGCCATCTACTGCGTTATCAACTTCGTGCCACGCTTTTAGTACAGTTTGACGATACGTTAATGCCGCGTTTTTCTCGCGCTCTTTAGTAAGCTTAAGCTGTGACTTTAAGCGCCCACCCTGAAAAATAGGCAAATAAACATTTGGTCCCACTGAAAAAACACGTGAATCCCAGGTTGATAAATCACTCTGCGCATACCCTTCAACTCCTAATGAGCCCGTTAAAGTAATGCGTGGGTAAAAATTCGCTTCGGCCGCGCCAATAGCGGCAACAGCGCTGTGTAAGTTTGCTTGCGCTTGTAAAATATCTGGGCGGCGTTTCACAAACTCTGATGGAATAGCCGAAGGGATTTCGCTTGGCATAACAGGCGCAGCAATACGCTCGGCTAACAAAGTATTTAAGGCACGTGGTTTTTCACCTACTAGCAACGCAAGCGCGTTCATTAACACATTACGGCGCTGCGTTTGCTCTGGTAGCGCAGCATTAATTGTTGCCAGCTCTGCTTTTGCACTAATTGTTTCAAAACGTGTACTTACACCGTTTTTTTCGCGGCTTTGTGCAAGCTTTAACACACGCTCTGCAATGGTTTTGTTTTCGTGTGTTATGTTGAGCTGCGTTTGCGCACTGCGCAGTAAAAAATACGTTTTAGCCACCTCGCCAGCTAAACTAACACGGGCGGCTTCACGCGCATACAAAGAGGCCTGCAGCATAGCGACGGCCCCTTCTTCAACACGTTTATTACGGCCCCATAAATCAAGTTCCCAGCTGGCATCAAAACCAAGCTGCCAAAAGTTATCAGGCTCTGAGGGCGCACCGAGTGCAACAAACTTACCATTTTCGCTCAGCCCTTCGCGCTTGTAGTCAAACCCAGCAGATAGAGTGGGTAAGCGGTCTGCCGATGCAATACCCAATGCCGCGCGGCTTTGGGCAATTCGGCTTGATGCTAGCTGTAAGTCAAGATTACCTAACTGTGCTTTGCGCTCTAGCTCCGTTAAAATAGGATCGTTTAAAATTGTCCACCAATTCCACGCCAATTCAGCATTACCGCGTTGTAGCTGAGTAAATTCGGGAGTTGGCTTTATAGCATCGTTGTTTATATTTGTATTAGGCTCTTCAAAGTTAGGACCCACTACACAACCCGACAAAGCCGCAGCTAATGTAAGCGCAATAGCTGAATGCCGCGAATAATTAAAAAGTCTTTTATTAAGACACTGATTAGCCATTTTTAAATCCTAAATTAATAACACAATTATCTATGTACTGTACCGCTCGGTTCGAGTGATGAGCAAAAAAAAGCTAAGCACGCTAATTGCTGCCTAGTCACACCTTAAATACATTTAAACAGGGTAATACCGATAGTTAACAGCTGCTAAAAACACCCTTAACTCAAAGCTCAAATTGAACTGTACCGCTCGGTTTGATATGCTAGGCGTAATTTAACATTATGTCAAGGTGAAATGTAATGACAAAAACGCTTACTAATGCCCAAAACACTCTGCCTCCAAGTGAATTAGAGCTTGGCGCAAAAGCACGAACGGTATTACACGCTGCACGTAAAATATTTTTAATTCATGGTTTTAATGGTGCAACCACCGACATGATCCAACGTGAGGCAGGCGTATCAAAATCGACGGTTTACGCTCACTTTGCAAATAAAGAAATTTTATTTTTAGCGGTCATTAAAAGCGAATGCGAAATATTTACAGCATCAATCGATAATATAACGTTTAAGCCAGGCAACTTAACAGAAAACTTACGCCGCCTTGGGCATGCTTATTTACAAATCGCTCTATCAGAGACAGCCATGGCTCTATACCGAATTGTTGTTGCTGAAGCCCCCCGCTTACCCGCCCTAGGTCATATGTTTTATAACTCTGGCCCGCGGGTGGTAAAAGACAAGGTCTCTAATTATTTAAAAGCGGCAGTGGAATCTAAAGAGCTTGATTTTGAAGAATTAAACATTGAAGAAGCCACTAACCTATTTGTTGCCTTAATGCGCAGTGAGCTACATTTAATGTACTTAACTCACCCCGATCAGCCTGTGCTTAAAAAAGATATAGACCGCTGGGTAGAAGTAGCAATAAACTTTTTAGTGCGCTCTTACGGTACGGCTCACACTCAAAAGAACTAATTTTTAAATGTGTAATACTTTAAATAAATAGCATTTTAAAGCCACGCATTAATTTTAAGCGTGGCTAAATTACCCTCAATGCCAATGCCCTAAAAACGCATATTTTAATGCATTGTGCTAAACACTAATAAATATAAAAATAGCGCTACGGGTTAGCCCCTTGCGCTCAATTTATGACAGGCATTGATACTGCACTGTTAGCTATATAATTAAAAAACCAAGCAGCGCAGCCGCTAACTTATTTAAAATAAAGCTAAATATAGCGCCTTAAAAGATAATCTCGCTTTCGGTGCTCACTAGTCGTATTTAAACCAATTATATACACACTTTTTTTACGCTAAATTAACCCAAATCAGCTTACGCTTCTTGTGTAATAAAGTCGTAACGCATATCATTGCTAGATTGCACGGAGGATAAGTAGTTTGGTCATGAAAACCAGTAAGTTAAGTATTCGATTATTATGGTATATAACCCCGCTTGTTATATTACCCTTGTTGTTTTTAGGTGGTTTTACATTAACTAACGTAACCAACTCAACACAAAAGCAGGCTGATCTTATAATGAGTCGCTTTGTTGAGCAGCAACAGCAAAAGGTTTTCAACTACATAGACTCGTTTCATTCAACAGCAAAACTACTGTCTACTTCGCCTGTTTTAAACGATTTTTTATCAAACGACATTCATGCTGATGGCAGCTATACCCGCCGCTTAGGGGCACTAATGGATGTTTTTGCCAGTTACAGCGAAGCCTACCCAGATATAATTAGTATTAACTTAGTCTCGGCCAGTGGTAAAAGTGACGCGTATTATTCTAATAATTTAACAACCGCACCGCAGTCATACCCATTTTTTAAGCAAGTACTGCAAAGTAATTTGCGCCAACAACAATTTATGGTGCAAAACAACGACGGCACCACCAACTTATTTTTTGTACAGCGCGTACAAAGTGTTGATTACTATTTAAAACGCCCACAACAACTTGGCTTTATAGTATTACAAGTTGAGCCTTCTATATTAAACACCAGTATTTTAGAGGCGCCTTATAACAACACCCTAAATTTACTGCTAACCAACGACGGGCAAATTTTATTTAGCTCAGACTACAGCTTACGCGGGCAATATATTACCGAGCACGAGCTTGAGCAGGTTCACGATTTAGCCGATGTAGGCACCCTTTCGACGATTGAGCTTTCGAGCATAGATAAAATAGAAAGAATGATATTTGCTGTACAAATGAGCGGCGGTTATTACTTTGTATCAACCATTCCAAAAGGCGTGCTTTATCAATCGGGTAAGGCAATTAGCTTAATCACAGGCTTAATTGTGATAATTTCGGTGATCACCCTGCCTATCCTTATTTTTGTGGTTGTGCGCAATTTACTGCTAAACCCAATTGAGCTTTTAGGGGCCGCCAGCCACCGTGTAGGTGATGGTGATTTATCGGTAAATTTACCTGCTCATACAAATGATGAAGTTGGGGTGTTGTTTAACGATTTTAATCACATGATCAACCAAATAAGACACTACCAAGAACAGCTAGAAGAATATAAACACCACCTAGAAGACAAAGTAGAAAGCCGTACTAAAGCGCTCGAAGCGATGAACAGCCAGCTTGAACTTGCCATAGCTCAAGCAGAGCAAGCAAACCAGCTTAAAAGCCGTTTTTTAGCAAATATGAGTCACGAGATTCGCACCCCACTTACAGCCATTATGGGCTTTACCGAGCAGTTATTAATTAACGATAAAGTGGTTAACGACAAACAGCATTTAAATACCATTTTACGAAACTCTAAACACTTATTAGAGCTAATAAACAACATACTCGATTTATCTAAAATAGAAGCAGAAAAGCTCGCTGTAGAGCAAGCACCCCTTAATGTAGTGCAGCTGGTTCACGATATAGAATCAATTATTGAACCGCTAGCGCACGAAAAACAACTGGCGTTTAGCATTCATTACGAGCTGCCATTACCGCGCACTATTTATAGTGATATGACGCGCTTAAAACAAATTTTAATAAACATAGCCAGCAATGCCGTAAAGTTTACCGAGCAAGGCAAGGTGTCAATTTGTGTGCACTATTTGCAAAGTAAGCAGCAGCTTGAATTTGTTGTTAAAGACACCGGTATTGGTATGTCTGAGCACCAAATAGAGCGTATATTTAAACCTTTTGAACAAGCTGATGCCACCACCACGCGCCGCTTTGGAGGCACAGGATTAGGTTTATGTATTTCTAAAAACTTAGCGCAATTATTGGGTGGCGATGTTACTTTAAAAAGCGAAATTGGCATAGGCAGTCGCTTTGCTATTACCGTTGATTGCCATATTAACGAGCCTAAACAGTCACTAGAGCTTTTAACTGAGCAAGCACAGCTTATTCCAGAAAAAGACCCTTTCTTGTCGTTTGCCACTTCTAGTTTTGATGCCAACATATTAGTTGCCGAAGATAACCCCGATAACCAGCTACTTATAAAACTGCTATTACAAACCTGGGGCCTAGAGCCAGATATGGCTAACAATGGTGCACAAGCAGTAGAAATGGCGTTAGTAAACGACTACCAGCTAATTATTATGGATATGCAAATGCCTGTAATGGGCGGCCTTGAGGCAACTAAAATGCTACGTCATGCAGCCTACGATGGGCCCATTATCGCGCTTACTGCCAATGTAATGAACCATGATATAGACACATACATTGAGGCAGGTTGCGATAAAGCGCTGGCAAAACCCATTGATAAAGACGCGCTTGAAAACGTGCTAGTTAGTTACTTAAATCTTGAAAAAGATAATCAGAACAAGTGGGATAGTTTACTAAAAAGTGAAAAGTTTCAACAAATTAACGATAACTATGTGGCTAACCTGCCAAGTTACTTGCAAAAGGTAAACAGCTTAAAAGCCAGTAACGATGCAGAGGCGCTTCGCAGCGTAGCTCATAGCTTAAAAGGCAGTGCTGGTTGCTTTAATTTTGACGATATTTACCACAGTGCAGCGCTACTAGAAGAAAACCTGCTTAGTAATGACCAAGCGCAGCGCCCCACATTAATTGTAAATTTAATTAATGCTATTGAGCAAACCATAGCTAAAAGTAAAGAAACAGCCTAAAAATACGTGTTTTACTTTAAACGTTTATTTAGCGCTTAATTTAACCCTTTAACTAAACCCTAAGTTAAGCGCCATACCCATTAGTATGGCGTCTTCATAGCCATTCTTAGAGGGCTCATCGCTTGGGTAATAGTTTTTACGTACCGACATTTGCGTAAAGCCAGCATGTTCGTAAAGCTTTATTGCACGCGCGTTTGATTCGCGTACTTCTAAAAAAAGGTTTTCAGCATTTTGCTGCTCGCCATATTCAATAAACTGGCTAAGTAACTGCCTTGCAATGCCTTTACCTTGCTCACTGGGCGTTACACATATATCCATAAGGGTAAAATCAGGCCCTGCCTTTTCACCTATATAAAAACCTACTAGGGTGTTTTCATCAAACGCCGCTAAATTAAAGTAACGGCCGCCCATGCAAGAGCTCATTGTTTTAAGAGACCAAGGATGAGAGTGGCAGGCAGTTTCAATAGCCATTAATTGTGCTATTGCGCTTTCGTTTACAGGTTTAAAGTTTATCAAGGTGTGTGCTCATTAAAGCCCATAAAGCGCGCTTATCAGAAGCACTGAGCTGTGAGGTTGGTAGTGTAAGCTTATCGTCGGCTAACTGTATGTCTGCCCCTTTTAAAACATGATTAATTGTTAAAGAAGGTGCACTAAAACGTATATCACTTAATAACTGCTTGCTCAGCGCTAAAGGCTCAGCTGGAGTGCTTTGTGAAACGGCTAAAGTAGGATCAGTATTTTTAGGACGATAATGCTGATTTAGTTCAAGGTTTTCTATACCCAAAATAGCTGCGTAACGTGGATGCATAACAACTCAGTAGATTAAACACTAGAACAATATATGAAGTAATAAAAACGATGTAAAGAAGAAATGGCAGGGGCGGAGAGATTCGAACTCCCAACCGTCGGTTTTGGAGACCGCTGTTCTACCAATTGGAACTACGCCCCTGCAATGTCGACGAATTATAGAGACCTTTTAGAAAAGGTAAAGTAAAAAATTAACTTTTTAGTTTAACTGCTTTTAAATTATACAAAACGCTGAATTAGCAAGCTAAATAGCGCTGTAAAGCCACTTTAGCTTTAGCAGCACTCACCTTTAAAAAAATAAATGCTGCTCAGCTTAGCGTAATTAAAACTGCAGTATGTGCTTTAAAACCGTACGAGCTTAATAACCGCGGTACTGTTTTTACCTACGCTTAGCCCAAACGCTATGCTGTAAATTCCTTCTTAAGCGTTAAATACTTTAGCTAGCATGGTGTATTTACACTTGCTGCTAGTTATTTTTATAGCGATTTAGCTTGGTGGAGTTGCTGTATACATAAACAAGTCAATAACATTGGCAGCATTTATGATACAATTTAGCGTCTAGGGGATCCGCGCCTTACCACCCAATTGCATATTTCATCATGTATCTTACTTACGCGGATTATTCACAATGCAAATATGGAGGAGCTTTACTATTAGCAGTTGCTGGTAGTTCACGCCGTGTTATATGAAGTTTAAATCAAAAAAATACAGTATCGATTCAACCGATTACCAAGTAGGACAAGATAACGTTAGCAAATGGGGCATGGATATTCATACTAATGTATTTTCTGTTTCTATTGGCCTATCTCTACTTTTTATAATTACTCTACTTGCACTCTCGCCTAACGAAGCTAAAGAGGCGATTAACTCAATAAAAAATGCCGCACTAACTAATTTTGACTACGTATTTATGTGGGGCGCCAATATATTACTGCTGTTTGCAGTAGGTATTGCCGCTTCACCGCTGGGTAAAATTCGCCTTGGCGGCGATAAAGCAACTACAGACTATTCAACCTTATCGTGGGTATCTATGCTCTTTGCTGCAGGCATGGGTATAGGCCTTATTTTTTGGGGTGTGGCAGAGCCCACCGCCTTTTACACCGACTGGTTTGGCACGCCTCTCAATGCAGAAGCCTTTACCGAGCAAGGCCGAGAAATGGCTTTAGGGGCAACTGTATTCCATTGGGGTCTGCACGCGTGGGCAATTTACGGTATGACCGCTTTGTGCCTAGCCTATTTTGTTTATAACAAAGGCTTACCGCTTTCTATGCGCTCAATATTTTATCCGCTTTTAGGAGATAGAGTATGGGGCAAGTTAGGTGATGTTATCGATGTAATGGCGGTATTAGTAACCCTTTTTGGTCTTGCTACGTCGTTAGGCTTAGGCGGGGCACAAGCAGCCAGTGGTATTAGCCACGTACTCGGTTTTAAAAGCTCTTTATTATTACAACAAGGCATTATTTTATTAATTATGAGCTTGGCTATCCTCTCTATTGTGCGCGGTATGGATGGTGGCGTTAAACTCCTAAGTAATATAAATATGGGTATAGCCTTTGTGTTTCTGGGGTTAGTGTTTATTTTAAACTTTACCACGGTACTTGATTCTGCCTACACAGCAGTAATAGGTTATGTTAAAAATATCATTCCTCTAAGCTCAAGCACCGGCCGAGAAGATACGCAGTGGTTACATGGCTGGACTGTGTTTTATTGGGCGTGGTGGGTTGCATACGCACCTTGCTTTGGTATGTTTGTAGCGCGTATTTCAAAAGGGCGCACCATACGCGAATTTTTAGTGTATGTATTACTCATTCCTACTCTTGTAACTACTGCTTGGATGTCGGTTTTTGGTGGTGTTGCGATTGATCAAATTATAAATGAAGTTGGTGTACTTGGCGCAAACCAAGGTATTACAGATGTAACGCTTAGCTTGTTTTATATGCTAGATGCTTATGCATTCGGTACGCTGCTTTCTCTTTTAGCTGTGGCGTTAATAATTATCTTTTTTGTCACCACCCTCGACTCCGGCTCTATTGTAATAGATAGCCTTACATCAGGCGGAAAACTAGAAGTACCTATAAAGCAAAAGCTAGTATGGGCCGTTATTGCCAGTATTATTGCTATGTTAATGCTGTGGATTGGTGGCACCGATTCAATTCAAGCATTGCAATACATTACTATTATTGCCGCCCTGCCCTTTACTATTATTTTAATTTTAGGCTGTATTAGCCTAGTTAAAGGGCTACTTACAGAAACCGAGCAACCTACGCCCGTTCCTGCAAAATAAACCCACTTAGCCCACTTTACTTAATGAGTTTAGTGGGCAAGAGCTAACGGTTTTTAGGCATAAAAAAAGTCCGTGTAAGCGGACTTTTTATTATTTAGATAACAAAACTATGTTTGCTATCTAAAAGGCATTAACCATTAGTAAAAACGGGTGTTATTCCCACTCAATAGTGGCCGGTGGTTTACCAGAAATATCGTAAACAACACGTGAAATACCGTCAATTTCGTTAATGATACGGTTAGAAACCACACCTAAAAACTCATACGGTAAATGTGACCAACGCGCCGTCATAAAGTCGATAGTTTCAACACAACGTAGTGATACAACCCAATCATATTTACGTGCATCGCCCATAACCCCTACCGACTTAACAGGTAAGAATACAGTAAACGCTTGGCTTACTTTATGATAAAGCTCAGCTTTGTGTAGCTCTTCTATAAAGATAGCATCAGCACGACGTAGTAAATCACAGTACTCTTTTTTAATTTCGCCAAGTACACGTACACCTAAACCTGGCCCTGGGAATGGGTGGCGATAAAGCATGTCGTACGGTAAACCAAGCTCTAAACCAATTTTACGTACTTCATCTTTAAATAATTCACGTAATGGCTCAACTAAGCCCATTTTCATGTCATCAGGTAAGCCGCCCACGTTGTGGTGAGATTTAATTACGTGTGCTTTACCTGTGGCTGAAGCGGCTGATTCTATTACGTCTGGGTAAATAGTCCCTTGACCTAACCACTTCGCATTTTTAAGCTTTTTAGCTTGCTCATCAAATACATTAATAAACGTATGGCCAATGGCTTTACGTTTTTCTTCTGGATCTGATTTGCCTGCAAGGTCAGCTAAAAACTGCTCCTCAGCGTCTACTTTAACAATGTTTAAGCCAAATTTATTGCCAAACATGTCCATAACTTGCTGACCTTCGTTTAAGCGAAGTAAGCCATTATCAACAAATACACATGTTAGGTTTTCGCCAATTGCACGGTGGATCAGCATTGCTACAACAGATGAATCAACACCTCCTGATAAGCCTAAAATAACTTCGTCATCGCCAACGGTTTCTTTAATGCGCTCAATAGCATCATCAATAATTTTGGCAGGTGTCCATAGCTTTTCACATCCACAAATATCAATTGCAAAACGCTCTAATAAACGTTGCCCTTGATGAGTGTGCGTTACTTCTGGGTGAAATTGTACGCCGTAAAAACGTTTTTCTTCGTTAGACATAGCAGCATGCGGACACGTTGGTGTTTTAGCTGTGGTGCTAAAGCTTGCCGGCACTTCCATTACTTTGTCGCCGTGGCTCATCCACACGTCTAAAACGCCGTTGCCGCCATCGGTAATATGATCTTCAATTGCATCGAATAATGCACAGTTACCCACTTTTTCTACTTGTGCATAACCAAACTCTTTTTTATCTGAGCTGTGTACACTGCCGCCAAGTTGAGCTGCCATGGTTTGCATGCCGTAACAAATACCCAGCACTGGCACGCCAGCGTTAAACACGTATTCAGGTGCACGCGGGCTGTTCTCTAGTGTGGTTGACTCAGGGCCACCAGATAAAATAATACCTTGTGGATTAAATTCGCGAATTTGCTCTTCGGTCACATCCCATGCCCACAGCTCACAGTAAACGCCAATTTCGCGGATACGACGCGCGATTAATTGAGTGTATTGCGAACCAAAATCTAAAATTAGAATTCGTGAATCGTGAATATCTTTGCTCATGAAGGATCTCGTAAAGTAGATGCTAGATTCCACTAATTTGCTTAGTGGCTATAAAAGAGGGCTGGTAATTCCAGCCCCGTAATTTAAACGTGTTGTTTAACCTAAGCGGTAGTTAGGCGCTTCTTTGGTAATTTGCACATCGTGAACGTGCGACTCACCCATACCTGCAGATGTAACACGTACAAACTGCGGTTTTGTATTAAGCTCTTCAATGGTGGCACAACCCGTTAATCCCATTGCGCTACGAAGGCCACCCACTTGCTGATGAATAATCGTTGCAATTGGGCCTTTATAAGCGACGCGACCTTCAATACCTTCAGGTACTAATTTGTCAGCTTGGTTAGACTTTTGGAAGTAACGATCCGACGAACCTTCTTTTTGATCCATCGCACCCAATGAGCCCATACCACGGTAAGATTTGTAGTAACGGCCTTGGTAAAGTTCAACTTCGCCTGGCGCTTCTTCTGTACCAGCAAGCATTGAGCCCACCATTACACACGATGCACCCGCAACCAATGCTTTAACAATATCGCCAGAAAAACGAATACCGCCATCGGCAATAACTGGAATGTCACGCCCTTGTAAACCATCTACCGCATCAGAAATAGCCGTAATTTGTGGCACACCACAACCTGTAACAATACGCGTAGTACAAATAGAACCCGGGCCAATACCTACTTTAACCGCATCCACACCTGCATCAGCTAGGGCAATTGCGCCTTCGGCTGTAGCAACGTTACCGGCAATAATTTGTAAATCTGGGTAAGTTTCACGAGTTTGAGAAACACGGTCAATAACACCTTGTGAGTGGCCGTGTGAAGTATCGATAAGTAAAACATCAACACCCGCCTCTACTAATGCAGCAATTCGCTCATCAGTACCTGCGCCAACACCAACTGCTGCACCTACACGTAAACGACCTAGCTCGTCTTTACATGCATGTGGTTTGTCTTGCGCTTTTTGGTAATCTTTTACGGTGATCATGCCTTTTAGTTTAAACGCATCATCAACCACTAAGATTTTTTCAATGCGGTGTTCGTGCATTAAACCTAAAATTTCTTCGCGCGATGCGCCTTCTTGAACCGTTACCAGTTTGTCTTTTTTAGTCATAACGCTAGAAACAGGCTGTTCAAGCTTCGTTTCAAAACGCATGTCACGACCAGTAACAATACCTAGTAGGTTATTTTCGCTATCAGTAACCGGGAAACCCGAGAACCCTTTTTCTTGCGAAAGAAGCGTCGCATCTGCAATGGTTAAATCGGCAGACACAGTAACAGGGAATGACACAATACCTGCTTCATAGGTTTTAACTTTACGTACGTTTCTCGCTTGTTCTTCAATGGTCATGTTTTTATGAATAAAACCAAGACCACCTTCCTGCGCGAGGGCAATAGCTAAACGAGCTTCTGTAACAGTATCCATAGATGCTGAAATAAGCGGCAAGTTAAGTTTGATACCACGCGTTAAGCGAGTTGAAATATTTGCCGTGTGTGGCAAAACAGTAGAATGACCAGGTACTAAAAGTACGTCATCAAAGGTAAGAGCTTCTTTAGCGATTCTAAGCATTTTGGCAACTTCTCACATGTGGATCTAAGATAAGGAATTGCGGCCAAATTTTAACAGCGTTGTGGGCATTCGTAAATAATATTTCGCAAATATTTATGATAAACTTGCCTCATAATAGTTTTAGGTTGTTTTTTATGTTTTCGAAGCCTTCGCAAACGGTTTACACCGTATCGCGCCTTAACAGAGAGATTCGTACAGTTCTTGAGCAGGGCTTTGCATCGCTAATTTTAACAGGCGAAATTTCTAACTTCATTACCCCTGCTTCTGGGCACTGGTACTTTTCATTAAAAGATGAAAAAGCACAAATTAAAGCGGCTATGTGGCGCGGCAATAACCGCTCTCAAAGTTACCGCCCCGAAAACGGCGCACAAGTAACAGTAAGAGCCCGTGTTTCACTTTACGAACCACGCGGTGATTATCAGCTTATTGTTGAGCATATGGAACCTGCCGGTGAAGGCCAGCTTAAGCAAGAGTTTGATGCATTAAAAATGCGCCTAGCCGCTGAGGGGTTGTTTAGTTCGGCCTATAAAAAACCACTGCCGCTAAATATAAACCGTGTAGGTGTAATAACCTCAGCAACGGGCGCTGCCATAAAAGATATATTAACCGTACTTAAACGCCGCGCACCGCAATTAGAAGTCATTATTTACCCAGCCATGGTGCAAGGCAAAGAAGCCCATGTGCACTTAATTAACCAAATACAGTTAGCCAATGCACGCAATGAGGTCGACGTACTTATTGTAGGGCGAGGCGGTGGCTCGTTAGAAGATTTATGGTGCTTTAATCATGAGCAGCTTGCGCGTGCAATTTATCAAAGTGAATTACCCATAGTCAGTGCGGTAGGCCACGAAATAGACACAACCATCAGTGACTACGTAGCCGATGTACGCGCAGCAACGCCTTCAGCAGCTGCTGAGCTTGTCAGCCCTAACACGCAAGAGCTACATGGCAAGGTTATTGAGCTCATTAACCGGTTAAATAATGCCTTTAAACACGATATGGCCGATAAGCGCGCACTAGCAACACAGTTACAGCATCGGCTTTACTTGTGTCATCCGCGCAATCAACTTAATCAAAAAGCGCAGCGATTAGATGAGCTAACTATTGCCTTACAGCAGGGCATGCGCAATCGCCTTTACCAACAAGAGCGCACGCTTAATAATTTAACCCCGCGTTTAATGCGTCAATCGCCTGATAAAAAGTTATCGCAGGCCAGCCATCAGCTTATGCAGATACAAACTCGGCTTGAGCAAGCAATGCAGCACAAGTTGCAACACGCGCAAAATAGTTTAGCGCTGCAAGCGAGTAGGCTCGACTCGGTAAGTCCACTTAATGTTTTAGCGCGCGGTTACAGCATAACCAAAACCCAACAAGGCAAAGTGGTTAAATCGGTAGATCACATTAAAACGGGTGACGTGCTAATTACAGAGCTGGCCGACGGCGCTATAAAATCAACGGTGTTGTAAAGCTCTTTCAGTTAAAGCTCTGTGGCCATTAGTAAGGTTAGTTCGGTGTCGCTTGACGTTGAGGTTGTTCTTTTAAATTGCAACCAAAACTCTTGCTTCATTAACTTATCGTTTAGCTCTCGCCATTGGGTATGATCAAACGAGTCGTTATCAGTAGGTGCAGCAAGTTCAAATTTACATACGGTGGTTTTACACGCTGCACTAACAATCTCTGGGATAGAGCTTAGATCAGAGGTAAGTAAAAAATCTTGTAAAGCTATTTCTGTTTGATAAGCCCACTCTTCATTACGTATTTGCTCATCAAATTGCGCTTGCAAAACGGCTTGTGCATCAGAGGGGTCACGCAGCTGCTGCGCCGCGTTTTTCATCAAAGCTTTTTGCGCTGCTAATTGCTGTTTAAGCTGCGATACTTGCTCTTCTAAAGGAAGCTCATCTAGCGATTGTGGTTCTGGTTTAGAGGGATTATCTTTTTGCTCTATACGAGCGCTTTGCTCAGGGGCAGCGGGTGCAACACGCTTTGCTGTTGCTTCACTGCTTTTAACTGGCTGAACAAAAGGTGCCTGCTGCTTTGTATCAGCATGTTGTAACTTTGCGGGGTTTGCGTCACTTGAAGATAAATTAAAGTAGCTCCACGTTAAACCTACACCCGCAATAAATCCTATCCCTAGTGTTAATAAGCTATTTTTGTTCATTTTAATTCCTTTTAAAATTATTTTTATTTATACAGGCTGCTATTACAGCATGGCGCTGGTGTGTGATTCGTTTTCAGGCTCTGGAGTGGTTAAAAAGTTTTGGTTCATACTTTGCGCCGGACACGGACAATCCGGTCTGCCAATAATTTTAGCCGGTACGCCTACAGCGGTGGTATGTGGCGGTACCGCAGTTAAAACAACTGAACCTGCGCCAATACGTGCACCCTCGCCTACTTCAATATTACCCAGTACTTTTGCGCCTGCACCAATAAGCACACCGGCTCTAATTTTAGGATGACGGTCGCCCTGCTCGTTACCCGTACCACCAAGCGTGACCGATTGCAGTATTGATACGTTATCTTCAATTACTGCAGTTTCACCAATAACAATACCGGTGGCGTGGTCAAACATTATCCCTTTACCAACCTGACACGCAGGGTGAATATCAACCCCAAACACTTCTGAGGTTCGGCTTTGAATAAAACGAGCAAGCTCTTTACGGTTTTGCTGCCACAAGCAGTTAGCTAAACGATGCGCTTGAATAGCATGAAACCCTTTTAAGTTTAAAATAACCGTAAGGTAGGTTTCGGCTGCCGGGTCTCTGTCTTTAACGGCTTTAATATCTTCGGCCACATAAGTAAGCATACGGTCGCACTTTACAAACGCTTGGTCAAACAACTCACGTATTGTAAAAGCCGATACAACAGCATCTGCCAACTTATTAGCAACAATAAAGCTTAACGCCGAACCTAAACACTCATGATTTAAAATGCATGAATACACATGACTTGCTAAAAGTGGTTCGCGAGTTACAACTTCATTCGCTTCACTACGAAGCTGTTGCCAAATTTCATGACGCATAATACTACACTGCCTTAAATTGATATAAAAAGAGCCTTTTCCTAAGTTTAACGGATTTAAAGCCTAAGGTGTTAACGCCTTAGTTATTTGTTCTGGTTATTAGGTATAACTAAGAATAAAAAAATTATATGAGTGCTAAATCACTCACACACAAAGCATCTTTTCCTTTATCTTTTGCTTTATAAAGTAAGTCGTCTGCTTCTTTGATTAAATACGCACAGGTAAAGTCACTATTAGGTGTAATAGTAGTGAGGCCTACACTCACTGTAAGGGTTTGGCTGGGTAATGAATGTTTATTTTCAATGTTTAACTGTTTTAATTTTTCTAAAATATCGTTCAATACTAACAAGGCCTGATCTGAGTTTGTATTTCCATACACTAAAACAAATTCTTCACCACCAAAACGGGCACATAAATCACCTGGGCGTTTAGTAAATTCATTGAGTACTTTAGCCACCCTTTTTAAGCATGTATCGCCTTGCTGGTGTCCGTAAGTATCGTTGAGTAATTTAAAATCATCTATATCAATAATAGCCAACGAAAGCGGCATACCTAAACGCTGACAACGATTCCACTCTTGCTCTAAAAAGGTATCAAAAAAGCCTCGGTTAGCAATATCAGTTAAGCCATCAATAGCGGCAAGTTTTTGTACTTGCTCTTCAGCCAGTTTACGCTCGGTAATATTTTGATGGCTAATAGCGTAATACGCTTTATCTGTATGGCTAAACGACACTACTCGCATCATAAACCAACGTTTTTCATCTTCACTATGGCATGGATATTCTAAATAGAAGTCGTCATTAGCCCCCGAAATAACTGATTTAATGCCGTTAAATGCCTTTAAACCAAAGCTATCTCCTTTTTGCGCAGCTTTTTCACACTCTGCTAAGTAATTTTGCTGCTCCCACATATCACAGCAGGCACAGTCGTTTTGCTCACCAAAATTTTGCCAGCTTCGGTTTATATAGACTATGTCGCCGTTAGAATTAATAACCACTACTTGGTCGGGCGTGGTATCTAGTACCAACTTAAAAAACGCTTTATCGTCAATCACGAGCTTTCCATTTTAGCTTTGTTGTTAATCAGTATAATCAATAACAATTTTTTAACACAATATTGTTACTTTACTTCACGCTAGTTGCATAATTTATTAATGTGAAGTAATACTCCGTATGACAGCTAAGTAGTCTATAAAAAATATAAAAAATTTACTTTTACATTAAAAATCAGATACTAAAGCAGCATGACAGGGTTACTGTCATATGCCAAACTAGCTACTGGCATACTACTGACGGCGTAAAAAATAAAAACAAACGCTAAATTAGCATCATCAACTCAACAAGGATTACGATGATGAAAAACGATATATTGAATACAAAAAAGCTTGGTTATAAATTTTACTTTCAAGATGGCGACAATCAAATAGCCTGTTTTGGAAGCTACTTTACTGGTAAAGAAGAAGTGTTTGTAAACGATGACCTATTCAGTAAAAAACGAACTATCTACTGTGCAAGCACACACTCTTTTGCTTTTCAGGGCTCACAGTACCAAGTAAAATTTGACATGCTTAATATACTTACGGGGCGTCTGGAGTGCACTCTTTATAAAAATAGCAGTGTGATAGCCAAACAAGTTCAAAGTAGTCTTTCAGACGATCCTAAAAAGGCAGCATTTTTTCTTGCTGGCTGTACATTAGGTGGGGCGGTGTTTGGCTATACAACGGCAACTATTGTTGAACTATTTGTAGGGAAGCTTTAACGTGCAATTAAATCCTACAACAGTTAAATCGCTTAGAAATAAGTTAGATTGGACGCAGCAACAGCTCGCAGATGCCTGCGATGTAAGTTTGCGGACCATTCAACGGGTAGAAAAAGAAGGCGCCGCTTCTAAAGAAACCACTATGGCGCTTTGCGCGGTACTTGAAGTACGCCAAGGCGAGCTAATTAAACTTGATGAGCCTATAAATAATGACGTTAAAAGTACGCCAACTAAAAGCTTTTTAGCGGGAGTGGTTATTAGTTCCTTAATAAGCTTTGCTCTAGGCGCAGGCTCAGTGCTTTTAGCGACTAACTAATATTACGCTTTAATAGCATTAATTAAATAAAAATGCCCCAGGCTATAAGCACTGGGGCATTTTTTATATGTTATAAAAAGAGATTAATTACTGAAACACTTTTTCAACAGCCATTACTTCAATGTTGTTAGCTGGAATAGCTAATTTATAATCGGCAATGACTTTATCCTCAGCAACAAGCGCTGCTGGTTTTTCTGTGTTGTAAACCATTGGCGATGTTTGCTCTGACACTAAACGTTTTTTCATGTCTTCGCCGTCACCGGTAATAAACACGTACTGTACGTTATCTGTTTGCAGATTATCTTTAATCACGCGATTAACATCAGCAAGCGTTAGCTTTTCAAGTTTACTTGTCACGTATTTTACAAACGACTCTGTGTTGTAAAATTCACTATCAAGTGCATAACCTAATTGGCGGTTTTGACTTGCGACAAGCTGCGGCACGTAGTTAATTAAAAAGTTACGTGTTGCTTCAAAGTCTTTTTCGGTTAAACCATTTTTAATAAGCTTATCCAGCTCAAACAACGCGGTACGTGTTGCAAAGTGTGCATCGTTATTAGAGCGCAGCGGGCGTAACCAAATTTGGAATATTTGCTCAGAGCGCCCTAAGTTTGCATCAGGCTTAGTTTGAAACATGCCACGTGGGAAGTACTCAATGTAGGCGTAATCGCCGTAGTTCATACCACGTGTTTGACGAATTCGCTCATACAGGTATGAGTTAGAACTACGGTGCTCACCAAAGTACGAACGCACCAGCCAAAGGGCTGTCCAATCTTCACTACTACGAATAGTATCAATTGGGAAACCAAACGATACCGCAGTAGATTGCGCCGACTTTTCTACAATCGTTGCATGGTGACCTTTAAGCTCTGGCGCATCAGGAATACTTAAACGGCTTTGCTCGCCTTTAGGTAAGGTTGCTAAGTCGCTCATGATTTCTGCTTTAAGCGCTTTTGGCACAGCGCCAATTAAACCCAGTGTTAGTTTAGATTGGGTAAGCTCTGTGTTGTAAAATGCTTTTACATCATCAAGCGTTAATGCTTCTAAATCCGAAATATCCCCGTAATTGTAGCTTTCGTATGGGTGATCTTTGTAAAGTGCGCTGTAAAGCACTTCTTTACCTAGCTCTTCATCGTTAGAGGCTTTTAAGCCCGACTTAATACCGTCGATCATTTCTTTTTTAAGGCGCTTAAAGTCATCATCTCTAAAACCTGGGTTAAGTAATTGATCGCTTACAAGCGCATACCATGTAGCAGCGTTATCTTTATGAATACGCCCTTGGAATGACAGCATTTCTTTATCTATTTGATAACCAAAGCTGCCAGCAAGCGGATAAAGCGCTTTTTGTATGTCTTTGTAACTCGTACTTTGCGAGCCACCTTGAGCAAGCATAGCGGCTGTGAGCGCAGCAACCCCTTTTTTACCTTGCGGGTCTGCAGCAGCCCCTGTATTGAATAAAAAGTTTACATCAATCAGCGGCGAGCTATTCGTTTTATCAAGCACTTTAAATACTGGTGCCTCTGGCGCTTTATCATGCTTAGCTACTAATGCATTTAAGCTTGTTTCTTGTTCAAAGCCTGGCGCTTTATCAAGTGCCGACATAGTTACAGTAGTACGCGCGTCATCTACAAAATACTTATTAGCCACGGCTTTAATATCTTGTGCTGTGATGTTGTCGGCCGATTTATAAAGCTGGTTAATAACCTCTGGGTCGCGCTCAAAATGCATATAACTTGCAAGTGTTGACGCAATCGCTTGTGATGAGTCTAAGCCGTTAATAAAGCTGTATTTAAGGTTAGACTTTAAATCACTTAGTTTTTGCTCATCAACAAGTTCGGTACGTGCTTTTGCATAAGTGCGGTTAATAGCATCGCGTGCTTTTGCTAAATCATCTTCGTTTTCTACTTTTACAAACACATGCAGTAAGCCAGGATCTTTTGTCTCTGGGTTATAGGTAAACATTTGACTCGCTATTTGTTTATCAACCACTAGCTCTTGGTATAAATCGGAGTTATTAGAAAAATAAAGCTGTGAGATTAAATCAAGTGCGGCTCTGTCCTTTTTAGCAGGCTCCCATGCAGCCCCTTTGTAAGATACAAGCAACCAATGACCAGGCAAACCTTCGTTTTTCTCATGTACATATTTAGGTGCTTGTTGTGCAGGCTCGGCTTTTATATCGGCAACGTAATCGCCTTTTTCCCAGCCACCCCAATGTTTTTTAACCATAGCCATTGTAGCTTGTGGGTCAACATCGCCCACAATCACTAGCGATACATATTCAGGCTTATAAAACTTATCAAAAAATTCTTTACCGTAAGCCATTTGATCTGGCATGGCTTCTATATCTTCAAAAAAGCCCATGGTGGTATGTTTATAAGTGTGCGTATCAAACGCTTCTTCGCGTACTGCGCTCAATAACTTACGAATTGGGCTGGCGTTATTTTTTAAATATTCCCCTTTAACCGTTAGCGCTTCGGTTCTAAATTGCTCTTCGGTGTAGGTTAAGTTTTGAAAAATATCGGCTTCAATTTCAAGTACTTTATCAAGGTGCTGCTTTGAAAAGTTTAAATGGTAGTTTGTGTAATCGTTAGTGGTGTAAGCACGGTTATCGACCCCTGCATTTTTAAATATGGCAGTGTATTCCTCTTGCGGAAATTTTTTAGAGCCTTTAAACATCATGTGCTCAAAAAAGTGAGCAAAACCGGTTTTACCTGCTTTTACTTCATTACGTGAGCCAACCGATACCGGAATTTGCAGCGAGACGACATCGGGGTAATCGGTTTTAACAACCATTACACGTAAGCCGTTATCAAGCTCTTCGATTAAGTACTCTTGCGAAAATACACGTTCGTCAGCTTTTGTTGTTTGCTGTTGTTGTGCCGTTTGGGTGTTTTCGCTTTGCTGTGTTGCGCAGCCTGTTAGTGCCAGCGATACCGCTAAGCTTGTTGCTAGTAATTTAAATTTCATTGTTGTCCCTTTTTAAATTGAGCAAATTTGTTATTAGGTTTAATGCTAACTCGCTTAGATTATGCCCCAAAGCCACTAAATATAAGAGCCCATCGGCTATTTATAATGTAAACAACTGTGTCAATTCCCTATTTTAAAAACATTTAAGTATGAAAAAAACTCAAGTTGATTGAAAAACTTTCATTAAATAAATCTATCTAGACGTCTAAATGGCTGTTATATTGAATTACATACATTGGACTAAGCTGGAATGAGGATTATGGCTTTATCACTACAAGAAAAAATAGAAGACACCAATCAAGGTGTTTATCTTATTGGTACTACTCCACCTAAAATTGGTACTGATAAAGCGCAACTAAAAATCATTGCAGAAAAACTACTTGCTCGCTTACACGAAATTGAATACGACGGCGTGATAATTTACGACATTCAAGATGAAAGTAGCCGTACAGATAAAGCACGCCCATTTCCGTTTAAACAAACTGTAGACCCACGTGAATACAGCCACTTACTACGTAATTTATCTGCTCCAGATGTCATTACTTACAAAAGTGTGGCACAACGTGGTGTAGAGGAATTTAAAGGCTGGTTGGATGAAACTAAAAACGACTACGATTTAAAAAATGTCGTTTTAGTGGGTAGCCCCTCATCGGTAGGTGATATAAAACTAAGCTTGCCCGATGCCTATAAAACGCTTGCAGAGCAAAGTGATGACTTCTTTTTAGGGGGCGTCACCATTGCTGAGCGACATTCAAGTAAGCGAAATGAGCACGAACGCCTTATAGAAAAAACAGCACAAGGTTGTCAGTTTTTTATATCGCAAGCGGTTTACGACGCGCAAGCAACTATAGAGCTAATAACAAGTTATGCGCGTACCTGTAAAGCACAAGGTATTACACCAAAACGGATTATTTTAACGTTTACGCCATGCGGTGGCGATAAAACCTTAGAGTTTATGCAATGGTTGGGTATCTCAGTGCCAGAGGCCACTAAATGGCGCATGCTTGATGCAGACAATACCTTAAGTGAATCTGTACGTATTTGCCGAGAAAATCTCGACCTAATACTCAAAAGTTGTGCGCACCTAGATGTGCCACTGGGCTTAAATATTGAAAGCTTAACAAACCGTAAAGAAGAAATTGACGCATCAATAAACTTATACCGTTTATTAAAAGCCATTATGGAATTAAACCTAGCCGAAAAACAAATCGCTTAAAGCCTAATTATCCCCGTTTATAGCAAGCCTAATGGCTTGCTTTTTTGTTGCTATGTTTAAGTGTATTACTTTTATTATTATGCTTTTTTAGCCAATTTGTACGCTTGTTTATTTTTATACATTTGGTGATCGGCCAAATTTAATAACGTATCAAAAGGTTGCTTTTGTTTATTAGTAAAACTTTCGCCTATGCTGAGTGTCAGCGCGCATACGTTGTTTTCTAATAGTGCGTTTGTATACTCAATTTTTATTTTATCAATAATATGGCTAAGCTTACTTCTATCACTAATTTGCATTACTGCTACAAATTCATCGCCGCCTAAACGCCCTACTATATCAGCCTCTCTTAAATGTGTTTTTAAGGTATTTGCTAAGAGGATTAACGCTTGATCGCCTATTTCATGGCCATAAGTGTCGTTTAGTTTTTTAAAGTCGTTTATATCAATAAACAAGCAACACACATCAAAACCTAAACGCAGCGCTAAATTAAGTTTGTGTTGGGCAAGTAAGCTAAGTGCACGGCGATTATAAATATTGGTAAGCGGGTCAAGCATGGCTATTTCGCGCATTTGCTCAAAGCTATAAATAAGGGCTAAATCGTCTTCAATTAAATCACGAAGCTGCTCTATTAGCTCAAAATATTCATCGGTGTAGCTGGTTTTTTTTGAATCTTTTAAACACAAGGTGCCAAATACTTCACCTTCAGGCCAGTGAATTGGCAAGCCTAGGTAGGATTCAACGCCATCTTCAATAACCTCGGGCATGGTATTCCACTGCGTATCGCTGCGGGTATCGCTAACATACAAAGTGTTGTTGTTTTCGGCTACATATTTACAAAATAAGGGAGTTTCGGGAGGGAGTATAGGGTTGGTTTCAAAGTGTGAGCCACCTTCATTAGCTCTAATAACTACACGATAACCTTTACTAGTAGCCTGAACTATATAACCAGAGGGGGCCGAAAAAAGCCCAGTAATAAGATCAATGGTTTTTTGCCATTTATGTAATGATATTTGGCCATCGATACCAGAAAACGCCCACTGATCTGTTTCAAACATAACTATACCTCAGCTATTTAGTGGCCTTAGTATAGCCAAATAAATATGTCTAAGGCTACTTTCTGCGGCGTTTACTTGGTGCTCTTTGCCCGGTAATGCGCTTTTTATCGCGATCTTTACGCGCTTTGTTGGTGTTTTTACGGTTATCTTTAGGTGGCTTGTTTAAATCTGGCTCGTAACCTTCTAGCCATTGTGGTGCTAAACGGGTATCCAGTAGTACTTCAATTTCTTCCAGTAACCACTGCTCGTCAATACTTACCAGCGACATGGCAAGGCCTTGCTCGCCAGCGCGCCCCGTACGGCCAATTCGGTGTACGTAATCTTCTGCTATGTAAGGTAGCTCAAAGTTTATTACATATTTAAGCGCCGGAATATCTAAACCGCGGGCAGCTACATCGGTGGCAACTAAAACCCGCGTTGTGCCTTCTTTAAAGTTTTGTAATGCACGGTCGCGCGCACCTTGTGATTTATCGCCATGGATAGACTCTGTTTTTAAGCCGTCTTTACACATTTCTTTGGCAAGTTTATCGGCCATTTGTTTGGTACGTGTAAATATAAGTACTTGGCGCCAGTTTTTCATGCCAATCATGTGCGATACAAGCTCACGCTTTCGCTCTTCATCAACTGCGTAAATAACTTGCTCTACTTCAACGGCGGCTGAGTTACGTTTATCAACTTCAATCAGCTCGGGGTTTTTAAGTAGTTTTTTACTCAGCTCAAACACGCTGTCATCGAATGTGGCTGAGAACAATAAGGTTTGGCGATCGCCTGGAATGTGGCGCAAAATACGTTTTATTTCATCAATAAAGCCCATATCCAGCATGCGGTCGGCTTCATCAAATACTAACGAATCAACACTTGAAAGCACCACACTGCCTTTAACGATATGATCAAGTAAACGCCCAGGCGTTGCGACTATCACTTGCGCCGTTTTAAGCGCTTTAATTTGCGGGCCAATACTTGCACCGCCAGACGCTAAAGCGCCTTGAATATTTGTGTCTTGGGCATATTTTTCAAAGCTTGCAAACACTTGCTGAGCAAGCTCACGCGTGGGCGTTAAAATAACCACTCTGGCTATGCCTGGCTCATCTTTTTTTGGTGTATTTAAAAGCTTATGTAGTAGTGGTAATACAAAGGCGGCTGTTTTACCTGTGCCTGTTTGCGCGCTGCCCATTACATCGCTGCCCGCTAATATGTGCGGAATAGTTTTAACCTGAATTGCGGTAGGCGTGGTGTAATTATTTTGCTCAATTGCGGTTAGTAATAACGAATCGAGTTTAAGAGATGAGAACGATGTAGCAGACATAAGCTTAGCTTTAAAATAACAAAGAGCGCTATTGTACGCATATTACGGTACTGCGTAAATTAACCAGCTCAGAAAAGTATTCAGCCTAGCTGCATTCGCTAATCAATAAAAAAGGCGCTAAATAACAATGCATTTAGCGCCTTTTTTATACCAATCCGCTTAATTAAGTGATCTATTTTGAGGACAGATAAACGTGTTGATAGCTAGGCAAAAAATTCGCTATTTAGTTGTTCTAAATGAGAATTTTTAACACAGATAGCAACACTTTTAGCCTCTAAAAATGATTAAGTATTATTGCGGATTGGTATTATAATTTAATAACGTTTTAAACCGGTTTTAAGGTGGCTTTTCGCTCATTATAAAACGCGATTAAGTCATCGACCGTTGCTTGGCAGTATTCACGAATACCCGACACCACCATGTGCTTTTCACCAAAACCCACTTTTTCGCCGTTTTCTAGTAAATTAAAGCGCAAGGTAATTTTGCCGCGCTTACCCGTGTACTCAAAACTTGGCTCAGCAAACTCAAGCGTTGGCGTTTGAATATTAATGTTATCAAGGTTAATGATCATCGACTCGTAAATAACCATAGGGCGCGCTGGGTTAATCATTACATTTTGCTTACCCATTAGCGGAATAATTACGTGCGGAAATGCAGCACCAGAAAACTCAACATAATTTTTTATTAAGCTATTAGTAAGTGTTGGGCATTTGCTGGTTTTACCTTCGCGTTTTACCTTTAAAATTACTTTGTCGCCGTTGGTTACATCAAACTCATCATCCCCTTCTGGGAAGTTAAGTTTGGTGTTTTCATCAACCATACCGGCAAAGGTAAATTCCATTCGCTCACTTATACCGTAGCGGTCTAACACTAAAGAAAAAAGTAAGTCTCCTGGCGCGCAAAACTTTTTGGCATCTTTGTCATGAAGTGGGTTGTAATCATCGGCAACGCACTTTGCGAAACGACACCCTTGCTCACGAGAGATAGAAACATAATCAGCATGCTGCTGAAAGTAAGGACTTAACATAGATTGTTCACTGCTTAAACTGCTTATAACCTGCCCATACTACCAGAAAAAATTTAAAGAGAGGTCGAATCACTTACAAATTCATACAATTAACTTAAGAGTAAGTGTTGCACACACCTGTTTTAGTTAGTAATTTAGGTACCAAACTAAATAAGGGACTAATTATTATGTTACGTGTTTTTGCAGTAATAAGCGTACTCACTACTTTGGCTGGATGTTCTAGCGTGACTTTTCATACCGATATAGATAACGATGTTTTATCTGAGGAAATTGGTACGTACGTTAAAAAACGAGATTTACAACAGTTTTATAGCGACCAAGAAGCACACGAAAGTGGCGCCACACTTTTAGGCCGAATTGAAGGCGAAAGCTGCAATGGCGACGGTAGAGGCGACAATAATATAAGCTACAATCGCTTAAAATCAAATGCTATAGATTTACTTAAAGCAGATGCAATGCGCAGAGGCGGTAACGCCTTTACTATAAATTCTTGTAGCGAAATCTCTGTATCGTATTGTGACCTGTCTGTTTTATGCAGCGGACAGGCCTACGACTATTAATAAATTATATATTAAGCGCAAAGCTAAGTAGTACGCGCTTTCCCGACTCAATTTTAGATACGCTATGCTCGTATTTGTCGGGTCTAAATAAATACACCCGGTTAAACCAATTAATAATGCATTTTGAGCATTTAAAAACCCCACCAGCTTTAGGTTTTACTAGTACAAAATTAAGTTTGTAGTAGCGCCCTTGCTGTACTGGATCTATATGGTTCATCACACTGTGATGTGTAGGGTAAGTAACTAGGTTTATTGAAAAGGCATTACTGCTAAATAAAGCTTTGTTTTTTACAGGTGCAATCATGCTGCCTCCTTTTAATTTACATGCAGCATTATAGCATTTGCTAAAGCGCCACGGCTTGCGCTAAACAAGATCAAAACGCGATGACATATAGCCAAACGGCCTGAAACAAAAAAGCCGAGCTTAATTAATAAGCTCGGCTTTTTATAAAGTACGACTAAAGATTATGCACTTGGGTATGTGCGGTACGCACGCTCAATATTTTTAGCCTGCTTTTTAGAAATGCCTAAATGAGCAAGCGCTACACGTAAACGCGCACGTGATAAGTCTGAGCCTAAAATTTCCATTGCATCAAGTACTGACGTTGAAGACGTTTTACCCGTGATTGCTACAAATATTGGCTCTAAAAAGTCTTTAATTTTAAGCTCGTGGAATGTAGCAACTTCTTTTGCAATGGCAAAAATAGCTGGCTTATCAAAACTACGTAAACCTTCAAGCTGCCATACAAAAAACTGTAGCGCTTGGCGTATTACGTTTTCGTCAGCTTTGCCCGCCGTTAACAGTGCTGGGTCGTAAGTTGGAATGCCGCCTACAAAATGCCCTGCTAAATCAACCATATCCGAAAGTGTATTAATACGCGTTTTAGCTTCTGGTAATACTTTAGCTAGCATTTCGCCATTAAACTTCCAATCAACAAAGCGCTGTACAAGCTCTTCGTCTGTTAGGTTTTCGCGGATCCACATGCCGTTTAACCAGCTTAGCTTATCAACATCAAATACTGGGCCACCAAGTGATACACGCTTCATATCGAAGTGTTCAATCATCTCGTTAAGAGTGAATTTTTCACGCTCATCTGGCATTGACCAACCCATACGGCCTAAGTAGTTAAGCACGGCCTCTGGTAGGTAACCCATTTCTTTATAGTAATTAATAGAAGTTGGGTTTTTACGCTTAGAAAGCTTTGATTTATCAGGATTACGCAGTAGTGGTAAGTGGCCTAGTACGGGAGCTTCCCAACCTAAATCTTCGTAAAGTTTTAATAGTTTAGGTGCTGAGTTAATCCACTCTTCGCCACGGAAAATATGGCTTATTTGCATGTGGTGGTCATCCACTACGTTTGCTAAAAAGTACGTAGGGAATCCATCGGCTTTTAATAGCACTTGCATGTCTACGTTTTCCCACGGGATCTCAATTTCGTCGCGTAGGTAGTCGTTAAATTTAAAAGTGCCTTCGCTTGGTATTTTCATACGTATAACGTAAGGCTTGCCTGCGGCTAGGTTTGCTTTAATTTCATCTTCGGTGAGGTTTAAGCCACGGCCGTCGTATTTAGGGCGCAGACCTTCTGCCATTTGCTCTTCACGCATTTGGTCAAGCTCTTCGCTGGTTGCAAAACAGTAAAATGCTTTACCTTGCTCAACTAATTGGTGTGCGTATTTTTTGTATAAATCGCTACGCTCTGATTGACGGTAAGGGCCAAATTCGCCACCTACGTCAGGGCCATGATCCCACTCAAGACCTAACCAACGTAAGCTATCCATAATCGCTTGTTCTGACTCTGGCGTGCTACGAACTTGGTCTGTATCTTCAATACGAAGCACAAACTCGCCGCCTTGTTGTTTAGCAAAACAGTAGTTAAATAAAGCAATATAAGCGGTGCCAAGATGCGGGTCACCTGTTGGAGATGGGGCAACACGAGTACGGATTGTCATGATAATGTCTCTTTTAATAAGTGAGATAAAAATTAAGGGGGTCGTTTAAGCCGCTACTTTGTTTAAGTAAGCAATAATATCGTTAGATTCGTATAGCCACTCTACTTGGCCATTTTTTTCTATACGTAAGCATGGCACTTTAATTTTGCCGCCTTGCTCTAACAGCTCTTGACGAAATTGTTGATTATTTTTTGCATCACGCGTTTCTATTTTTAAGCCTTCGCGCTTAATTGCACGGCGTACTTTTACGCAAAACGGGCATGCTTTAAATTGATAAAGTTTAAATTGTGAGGTTTGCTGATCAAGCTGCGCTTGCACATCGCTTGCACGCTTTTTACTGCGAGGAGTAAATACAAAATTAAAGAATAAAATTATACAACCTAAAAACCAACGAACGAATTTCATGTTTTGTGCCTGCCTACAACAATTTAAGGAGCCAGATTTTAGCACAAATTTACAATCAAAAAAGCTCAATACTATTATCGGTGGTCACTTCTTCATTTACCTCAAGCTCGCTATAAGCAGTCACTTTATTACGGCCGCTATTTTTAGAATGATACAGCGCCATATCGGCTTGGTTTACGATACTAGATACAGTATCAATACTTGCCAGCTCTAAAAAGCCAATACTTATTGTAAGCTGCCCAACTTGCGGAAAAGGATACTCAGCAATATTTGAGCGTAAACGGTTAAGTGCTATATGAGCTTGTGCCTCGGTTTTGGTTTGAAATAACACCGCAAACTCTTCGCCACCATACCTAAATACGTAGTCTTCAAGCCTAAAGTTATTTTTTAACAGCCGCGCCACAAGTAAAATAACTTCATCGCCTATTACATGGCCGTAGCTGTCGTTTACGCGTTTAAAGTGATCGATATCTGCAATGGCTAAATACCATCGTCGCTTTTCGTTTGTATCATCACGAGGTAATAAAAAGCCTTTGCCTGAGACAATTTCGATCACTTTTTTATCAAAGGTTTGTCTATTTAAAAGCTCGGTTAAAGGGTCTAATCGCGATTTATGTAATAGCCCTAGCTGGTTGGCATAAATATTTAAAATATGCACGGCGAGCATTGTGGTGGTTTGCGCTAACTCTTTTGTGGTTTCTATTAGTAATATACCAATTACTTTACCAAAGTAATACACTGGCACATACGTAGTTACTACACCTAAGGCACGGCTTACTCTTATTTTGTTTTGGGTTACTTTATTAAGCAGCGCTAAGGCTTCGTTAGACTCTAATACTTCAAGGCGGGTGTGCGAGTTTATAAGCGTAGGCGGTAATTGCGCACTAAAGTGTTTATTAATATAAATAGCAAAATTTTCAACTTCGAGTAGGTCGCCAATAATCTGCACTAATGATGCATCTAAATCACTTTCTTCTTCTTGCTGAGTTAGACTGATTATCCATTCGTGCCCGCAATTGTTTGCCTTCATTAGTTTGCCTAAACTGTTTTAACTTCAATCAGTTTAGACAAAATCATCAACTTTGCTAATTAATTAACCAATACTTTTTAATTAGGTCGCATTGAGCTATGTGGATTAAAGTTTGTTTTAGCTAAGCGCTATTAAATCGTAGCGCGAGCTTAGTAACTTAGTGAGCTCAATAACTACTGCGGTATTATTTAATAACTTACATACAGCAGAGCCTAAAACAGCCTATGCTTTGCATTTATGTTTTTGTACAACCAGTTATTCTAAACACAACATAGGCCCTGCCTTGCTTAAATACCTAAATCCAGCCGCTATACTAATAACTAATACGCAACACGCGCTATTTAAAAAACTAAAGCAAAACTAAGTCGTCTCTGTGTAGCACCACAGCGCCACTATCAAAGTCGAGTAGTTCGCCTATTTGCTCTGAGTGAGCACCTTTAATTTTATTTACTTCAACTTGATTAAAACGTGTTAACCCTCGTGCAATAACTTGGTTGTTGGCGTCTATTAAATCTATTAAGTCGCCACGCTCAAAACGGCCAAACGCATTGGTTATGCCTTTTGCCAGCAGGCTTGCCCCTTTGTTTTGTAGCGCCGAAATAGCCCCTTTATCAATCATAATTTGGCCGGTACTTTTAGGCCCTGCCATTAGCCATTTTTTACGGCCATCTTTTGGCGCAGTGAGTTTTAAAAACCGCGTGCCGGGTAATTGCTCACTCATGCATTTTAAAATAACGTTGTTGCCAGCGCCTTTTGCAATAATAACCTCTACCCCTGCGCGCCTTGCTACGTCGGCGGCTTGTAGTTTTGTAGCCATACCGCCGGTGCCTAAACTTGTACCGCTACCACCAGCCAGTTGGCGTAACTCATCGTTTATATGAGTGACTTCGTCAATCAGTTTTGCGTCGGTATTTGTGCGCGGATCGCTGGTAAATAAACCTTCTTGATCGGTAAGCAGTAATAGCTTGTTGGCATTAGCCAAAATAGCCACCAGCGCTGATAAATTATCGTTATCGCCTACTTTTATTTCGGCGGTTGCTACTGCGTCATTTTCATTAATAATAGGCACCACATCGTGGCTTAATAACGCATTTAAGGTGTCGCGCGCATTTAAATAGCGTTCGCGGTCATCTACGTCTGCACGGGTAAGCAGCATTTGCCCTACGTTTATGCCATACAAGGCAAATAAGCTTTGCCAAATATGTATAAGTTGACCTTGCCCAACGGCTGCCAACATTTGTTTATCTATTAGGCCGCGGCCACAGGGTTTAATAAGTTGTTCGCGACCCGCAGCAACCGCGCCACTTGATACTAATATAACTTGGTGGCCTTGCTTTTTAAGTTCGCTACATTGGCGAACCAGCTCAACCATATGGGCTTTATCTAACTTATCGGTGCCGCCGGTTAGTACACTTGTACCAAGCTTAACAACAATTACCTGTTCCCTACGCATTATTATTTACTATTAAAATGAAAGATAAATAAACTTATACCAGCTCGGTATTTTTGAACAAGTTAAAATTATTCATGCTAGGATCGGCGTTAATTTAATTTGATAAAATTTCATTTATGCCAGCCAGTTTATGCCTAATTATTGCCACCTTTTTATGGGGTAGCTCCTTTATTGCACTTAAGTATGCTATTGCCGTTTACGACCCTGCATTAGTTATATTTTTACGCATGCTAACCACCTTAGTTTTATCGCTGTGTTTATGGCGTTATGTAATTAGGTTTGAGTATTTAAAAGGCGATTGGAAGTACTTATTAGGTATGTCGCTCGCAGAGCCATGCTTGTACTTTTTATTTGAAGGCCACGCAATGGAATACACCTCGGCCTCTCAGGCGGGAGTTATTGTTTCGTGTTTGCCTATTATTGTGGCATTGATGGCGTTTTTTATGCTTAAAGAGTATATAAGTAAAGCCATTGTGATTGGGTTTACCCTGTGTATTGGCGGCAGTATTTTACTTACTTTGCTTTCACCAAATACCGATCAGGCCCCTAATCCATTATTGGGTAACTTTTTAGAGCTTATGGCCATGGTATGCGCGGCGTTTTACACCATTAGCATTAAGCACTTAGCCAATCGCTACTCGCCGTTAACGCTAATTGCTTTACAAGGCATAAGCGGCAGTGTGTTTTTTGCACCGTTTTTATTTTTTATCGACTTACCAAGCGAAAACCAGCATGACCTAACCGCCCTTATGAGCATTTTGTATTTAGGCTCGTTTGTCACCTTAGGTGGCTATGGTATGTATAACTATGCAATTGGCAAAGTGTCGGTATTAACGGCTGCAGCTTATTCAAATTTAATTCCTATTTTTACGCTTATTTTATCGGCCATTATTTTGGGTGAGGTACTCGATTTTTGGCAATGGGTGAGTATATTTGTTGTTTTTGCAGGGGTGATGATAAGCCAACGACATCAAGAGCTGGTGGTAGATATACCGCTTAATGAAGCTGGCGATGACCCTATCAACTCGGCCGATACTAGCCATCTTAAATCAGTACCTGATGCCAGCGAGTCAAAAGGGTAACAGGTTAATAAATAAAGCCCTGGGGTTTGTAAAAAGGCCTGTTGGGATTGATGAATTACCTCAATCCCTTTCACTTTATAATGCTGTATTACGCCACTTTGCAGCTGCAGCGTAAACGTTTCACCCATTTTGGTGTGTTTTAAAAATGCAAAGTGGGTATCGTTGTGACCCGCTATTAACGCACCGCCATGTTTATCTCCAAGCTTTGCTCCTGGTAAAAAGTGGCTTGGTGCAAATGCTAAATTACGACCACTTGCCCCAGCTAAAACGCTAAGCACTTTATTATGCACAGGCCATTTAAGCTGCGCGGTTACAAAGCTGTCGGCGTAAAACCACGGTTTAACACGAGCGTGTGGCGTAATAAGCGCCTCTTGCCAGGCCTGCTCTATTAATACTTGGGCAAGCCATGCCTTGGCTTGCATATAAGCACCATGAGAAAACAGCCCCAGCCCGGCGATTAATAAGCCCGCACTTAGCCACTTTTTCATTTAAGCCCTCGGTTTATTTTAAACGCGCCATAGCCAAGTAATAAAATACAGCCCAGCAATATGTACAGTCGGCTTTGCCCATCGGTTTGTGGTAAACGCATAGCCAGTCCTTGTGGCGCTGCGTTCTTAGCCAGTGCCGTTTGCTTTGCAGGCTCGTTAATTTGAGTGTGTTCAATAGCTATAAAAGCAGTAAACGGGCTCAGTAGTTGGTGTGTGAGCGCAAGCCCTTGCACCTCATTTTTAACTGACTGTCGGTCATTATACAAAAGCAACGATTTAATTTTTTGGCGCGCCCACAGCTTATCAATCCCTTTTGCGTTGGCGCTATTTTGTGCGCTTAGTTTTATATTTAAAGGGCCTTGAGCGGTTTGCCCACTAAGCGTAATTTGATTCGTATCATTTAGTTTTATAGCCACCATTATTGGCTCGCCAAAATATAAATCAGGCAAAGGAGATGGCCAAAAATCTAAACTGTGAGTGCTTTCATCGCGAAGTGCTAAATTAGTGATAGCGGGATGAGCAAGCTTATCAAATAACTGCTGCATTTTAGGCTGCACCTCATTTGTGCTGCCAATAAACGTAAATGATCCTTTACCTATATCAGCTGCGCGGCGCATAAAAAAGCTATTGGGTGCACTGCCAATGCCTACAGTAAATAAGCGGCTATCACCCAATTTACGTTGAATATTTTTAAATAAGGCATTTTCGTTACTCACACTGCCATCCGTTAAAAACACCACCTGGCGTACAAAGCCTTCAAAGCTGCTGCCATCAAGTACCGCATCAAGTGCACCTTGTATTTCGGTACCACCATCGGCCTCTAGGCTATAAATAAAGCGCTCAGCGCGGCGTAAGTTAAAGTCACTAGCAATAAGGGGTTTATTGCTCATAGGGGTAACCATGTTATCAAAGCCAATAATGTTAAAGCTGTCATCGCTATCAAGCAAAGACAGCGCATAAAACAGGGCCTTTTTAGCTTGCTCCATAGATTGCCCGTGCATAGAGCCTGAGGTATCTACAACAAACACCATTTCGCGAGGTAGGCGCTGCGTTTGTGTAAAGTGATCTGCTGGCGGCATTAGCATAGCAAGCCCGTACCGGTCGCCGTTTTCAAACTGCTGGGTAAAAAATGCTGCTTGTGCGCTTTCTTTTTGCAGCGGTTTAAACTCAAGTACAAAGTCGCGATTAGCCCCCGTTTGCTCATTTAAAGCAACCGTATATTGCCCAAAGGCCGGGTTTTGTACTTCAACATGATGAAATTTAGACGTTATATCTACAAGCTCTAAGCCTACATCTATATTAATATTTAAACTAAATTGGCTGCTTGGCGCTTCGCTGTGCTGCGTTTTGCTATACACAGGACTTAACCACCCCTGAGGAGCATGAGTTAGGCTAGTTTGCTCAGCTTCAATATTTGCGTTTATTGTGTGATAGCGCTGCGTAATAGTACTTGGGAAGCGAATAGCAAAGGTGCCATTGCTGTAATCAATGATCTCTTGGTATTCAAGCTCTATCACAATTTGCTCGCCAGGGCCTATATTTGCCACGTTAGTAATAAACATATTAGCGCGCTGCTGGCGTACAAGTGCGGCTTGCTTGCCTGCATTTTTAGCTGCCTGATACTTTTTTTCGGCCTCTACTTTTTTATCTATTTGGCCTTTTATGACTCGCTCACCTATGCGCATCGTCATCGCATGTACGGCGCTTTCATCAGGTAGCGGAAACACATAACGCGCATTTACCGCAAACGGATTATCGTTTTGATAAGTTTGCTTAACAACCACGTGATTTATCAGCCCGGTTAGGGTCATGTTGGCATCGCTTTTTAATATAATTGCCGGCGCGACAGATGCGCCGCTGCTGTCAAAAAGTTCAAGCTTGGGCGACTGTGCACGGCTATTAAAACTAACCAGAAGCACAGCCACTAAGAAAATAAAAATGCTTACTTTAGTAAGCATTTTGGTTGGGTTACTCAACATAAAATCACTCCATCGAACGCTTAACTTTACACAAATAAAAGTGGCTTTAGTTACTTGCCGTTTGGCCATTTACTGGGTTTATTGAGCGGGTAGTCAGTGTTACGCGTCGATCAAAAAAGTTATCTTCTACGGTATTGCTGCGCGCTAATGTTTGTTGCTCGCCAAAAGCGTGCGCACTTAAACGTGTATGGCTAATACCGTGCTTTATAAGGTAACTTTGCACTGCGTTTACACGTTTTTTAGACAATAAAAGATTCGCTTGCTCATCACCGCGCTGATCGGCAAAGCCACTTAAATCTAATGCTAGTTGCGGCTGATTTTTTAACAGCACCACAAGCTGGTCTAACTGTGTAGCAAAGTGCGGGGCAATAGCACTTGAGCCGGTTTTAAATTGTACTGTCATGGCAAGTAAGTTATTTATTTGCGATTGTGTTAACTGCTCATTTTGATTAGTCAGTACATCTAACTGCTGCTCTAGCCTATTGTTTTGATTAAGCACCTGTTGATAGTCGCTGGTTTTTTGCTGCATCACTGTTATTGCTCTCTGCTGCTGGGCAATTTTGTCATCGGCTACTTTTGAATCACCAATTAAGCCCCCGGCAAATGCGCCAATAAAAGCACCAATTGGCCCACCAACGACACCACCAATAATGGCGCCAGTACCTAAGCCGATGGCAGTTTCTTTATGTGCTTCTTTAGAAGGGGTGTTAGCGGCTGCTGCAAATGCAGGTGTACACACTGTGGCTACTAGCGTTAATGCGATTAATGTCTTCTTCATAATGTAATCCTTAAACTTGTTTTAATTTGTGATGTTTTGTTTTGATGGTTGTATTAAAACAGCTGCAAGTGGCAACAAAGGGGAGCAAAAATGGCAAACCGCTGAGCAATTGTGGCAAAAAAATGGCAATTGCCTTTTTAACCGTACATAGCTGAAAAACTTCGATATAGTGCGTTTTAAAATAAATAAGGGTGAGTAGAATGAAAAAAATAGCCATCATTGAAGATGAAACCGCCATCCGCGAAAACTATATTGAAATGCTTAGCGCCCAAGGTTATCAGGTAAGTGGTTTTACTGATCGCGTCAGCGCAGAGATTGCATTTAAAGACGCCCTACCCGATTTAGCCATTGTTGATATTGGTTTAGGTCACGAAATAGACGGCGGTTTTTTACTTTGCCAAACCTTGCGTACGCTTTCTAAAACACTGCCTATTATTTTTTTAACCGCCCGCGATAGCGAAATAGATACCGTGTGTGGCCTGCGTATGGGCGCCGATGACTACCTAACAAAAGATATTAGTTTAGCCCACTTGGCTGCCAGAATAGGCGCGCTATTTAGACGCATGGAAGCGCTTGAGCAGCCCGCCGATGCCAATGCATTAATTACACGCGGCCAGTTAACGCTCGACACCCAGCGCATGCAAGTATTTTGGCAGCAGCAATTGGTTGATTTAACCGTGACCGAATTTTGGATGTTGCACTCACTTGCGCAGCGCCCAGGCCATGTAAAAAGCCGTAACGATTTAATGAGCGATGCAAAAATTTACGTAGACGACAGCACTATCACCTCGCATGTAAAACGCATTCGTAAAAAGTTTATCGCCCTTGATAAAAACTTTGACTGCATAGATACGGTGTACGGCATGGGCTACAGGTGGGAACAACGCTAATGTTACGATTTGGCCTGCGCAGTAAATTTATATTACTGTCGTGTTTTTTGTTTTTACTGCCTTGGCTAGGCTACGAGTACGTGTGGGAAATGGAAAAGTTTTTACGCCAAGGCCAAGAAAAAACCCTCGTAGGCACCACACGGGCGCTCGCCACCGCCCTGCATGAACGCCCAGCCCTTTTTGATGAGCAAACCAACTTTTTAGATCAGGTAGTAAAAGGGCGCGACTTATATGCGTACAATCTTAAAAACGCCATTCAACTCGATGGCAAACTGAGCGACTGGCAAAGCTATCAACCACTCTTTTGGCATTACGATAAACGCTATTTACAAAAAGCAGACAAGGAGCATAAAGCTGAGGATTTATCGTTTGATCATATGGTTGGAAAATTTGATAACTATTTATATGCCGTGTTTAAAGTAACTGACGATCACCTTGTATATCGTGCTAAAAATAGTTTAAGCATTACTAATAACGACCATTTAATAATTGGCCTAAAAAGCCCAGCCGGAGATTTTAATACGTACATTATTGCCCCACGCCAAGATGGCTGGGTAAATGCGTTTGATGCTAATACCAAAACACCGTTTACAAAAATTCAGGGCTATTTTATACGCACTGAATCGGGATATAACGTAGAGCTGCGCTTTCCTATAAATATGCTTGGTAACAAGCTAGGCTTTGCCGTGGTCGATATTGACACAAAAAAAGCGCCGCTCAATTTTAAAACAATGTCGACCTCTAATTTAAATAACCCAAGCGATTTAGGCTCAGTATTGGTGCCCTCACCAGAAATTAACCGAATTTTAAAAGGTATGGGTCACAGTGGTAGCCGTATTTGGGTGGTTGATAATCATCATCGCGTATTAGCGCAGTCGGGCACAATTCAAAATGCCGATGGCGTATGGGCCGACGGTCTTAAAAACCAGCCGCCTAAAAATGCCTGGCAACGCTTTGAGCAAACGTATTTGCACCCACTTTATTATAAAATTTTAACTCGCCCCGAAAACGAATTTTTAGATACCCTGCACGATGTTGCCTCAATGCAGGGCACGCATTTAGCTAAGGCACTAAAGGGGCAACCAGCGTCGTCTTGGCGGTTAACCCCCGACAGTAAAGCCGTTATTTTATCGGCGGCATACCCTATTTGGATAGAAGATAAAGTGATTGGCGCAGTAATCGCCGAGGAAACCACTAACGGTGTACGCACCCTGCGTAATAAATCGCTGGAAAAGCTTTTTAACGTTATTTTAGCGGTGATGCTAATTGGCACCGTTACGTTGTTCTTTTTTGCCTCGCGTATTTCGAGCCGCATTAGGCGACTGCGCGACACCGCAGAGCAAGCCATTGATGCCCAAGGGCGCATTACCGGCAGTATTAACTACAGCGACTCAAACGATGAAATTGGCGACCTTTCACGAAGTTTTGCCAATATTGTTGGCCGCTTAGGCGGGTACACGAATTATTTAGAAAATATGTCATCGCGGTTATCTCATGAGCTACGTACACCGGTGGCTGTGGTTCGCTCTTCTTTAGAAAACCTACAAAGCTTGGAGCAAAATGACCTTAGCCAAAAATACCTAGAGCGAGCAAGTGAAGGGGTAGAGCGCTTAGGTAAAATAATAACCACCATGAGCGAAGCCACGCGCCTTGAACAAAGCATTCAAAGCAACGAGAGCGAGCCGTTTGATTTACAAAAAGTAATTAATGGCTGTATGCAAGGCTACCAGCTTACTTACCCAGAGCAGTTATTTGAGCTTGATGTATGCCAAAGCGCTTTACCTATGCAAGGTGCCCCCGAATTTATAGCTCAGCTACTTGATAAGCTTATTAATAATGCGCTGGAATTTAGTGAAGCAAATACGGCTATTAATGTAGGTCTTAAGCAGAGCGAAAATAAAGCAATATTAACAGTGAGTAATACAGGCCCCGCCCTGCCTGAAGGGCTAACTGAGCATATTTTTGATTCTATGGTGTCGGTACGTAGCCAGCAGATGCAGCAACAACCGCACTTAGGTTTAGGGCTTTATATTGTAAGGCTGGTGTGTGACTACCATAAAGGCAGTGTCACTGCGCAAAACAACGAGTGCGGTAATGGCGTGGTGTTTAAAGTAACCCTGCCTTTACAAAGCTAGGCTGTGCATAAAGTGGCGCCCTGCTGAGCCGCCCTTATTTTTTGCACATCGATTACAATTTACTACAACTTAAAATGTAACTATTCACTTTTAATTCAGTCAAACGGCCATACCCTGAACGCTAATTAAGGAGAATAGATCATGAACAACCCACTTGAGCGTGAAGAGATCGAATTTATTTTTGATCTATACAGGCCCCAAGAGCAAGCACCTAGCTTACCTTCAGAGCCTGCCACCTCTACATATAAAAACTTACGACAGCCAGAACAAGTTAAAAACGAAGGCGTGTCAGAATACCTCAGCTAGGGTATTGCCTATTGCGTTGCTTGCTCGTTTTGTAAAAACGCTTTAATGCAGTTTATTTCTGCCAGTTTTACCTCTTCGCCTATTTCTGGGCCTTTTTTGCCATTTTTAAGTGCTGTTTGCACTACCTGCTTTTTATCCATTTTTTGTAGTTCATTAAAAATTGCACGCAGCTTAGCCCCTTGCTGATAGGGCTTATTTACAAGTGTTTCTCCGCGCCCTTGCGCATCACATTGGCATGCTTGGGTAAACGCAATAAATCGCTCTGGGTGCACTAAAGCATTTAAATTAGTAACAATTAATTTATGAATCGTTTGTGGCCTTAATTGCTCAAGCGTATGACATAAGGTGTGATTATCGCTGGTGAGTACGCCAATATCACGAAAACGATTAGGCACTTTTAAACGCTCACAAAACTTTTCTACTACGGCTACCCCTTCGCGTTCATGGCCGCGTAAATTACCGCGTTTTTTAAAGCTCAGTGCCTTACCAAAATCATGAGTGAGTGCCGCAAACCGTGTTTCTAAATTAAAGTTTAAATCGGCAGCGCGCCTAAGTACCAACATAGTATGAACAAACACATCGCCTTCAGGGTGGTGGTTTGCAGGTTGCGGCACCCCTTGCATACTCTCTATCTCAGGGAAAATACCTAAGCCATGTAATGCTTGAAAATACAGTTCAGGGTGTTTTTCACCCAGCGCTTTTTCGGTTTCAAGCCATACACGTTCGGGCACTAAATGATTAAGCTCACCTTTGTTTTTAAGCTCGCGCATTAATGCATAAGTACTTGGGTGAATACGCCATTCGCTTCCGTAGCGTGCTAAAAAACGCGCTATGCGTAATACCCTTACCGGGTCCTCTACAAAGGCTTCTGTGGTGTGGCGCAGTATTTTATTGTGTAAATCGCTTTGGCCATTGAAAGGGTCAATAACGGTACCGTTTTCATCAAGTGCCATTGAGTTTATGGTTAAATCGCGCCGTGCTAAATCTTCTTCAAGGGTGACATTAGGGCTGGCATCTACCACAAAGCCGGTATAGCCTTTACCGCTTTTTCGCTCGGTGCGACCCAAGGCGTATTCTTCTTTTGTTTTTGGGTGTAAATAAACCGGAAAATCACTTCCTATAGGCACAAAACCAAGCGACTCCATAGTTTGGGGTGTTTCGCCTATAACAACATAGTCGTTATCTTTTGATGCTATATTAAGTAGCTGGTCGCGTACCGCGCCACCAACAAGGTAAACTTGCTTAAGGTTGTGTTTCACTGTTTATCCTAATCACACTGGGTGGTTATTTGATGTCGATCATACCATTAAAATAGCCATAGTTTGCCAAGCTTAAATAAGCTCATTACAATAGCGCTTTATTTTAAGCCACAGCCTTATACTCAATGAAAAATCATTCATCAAAAAAAGAACTTATGCTACTGCCTATATTACTTGTGGTTATTGTAATGTGCGTGGCGGGTCACTTTTTACTACAGGCTAACTTTCAAGATAGCAACATGGTTGAATACATGTTGGCAGCGCTACCCTTTGCAATGTTTGGCCTAGTTATTGTGGCATTTAAAATGGCAGCTAAAAGCGAAGCCAATGAGCAAAGCGAGCAAGACTCTTAATTTTACTGTTAAAGAATATAATACCCAAACCAATCTGGTTTTATTGGTTGAGCATGCCCACTTGGCGTAAGCTTAATATTTAATTGGCTGTCGAGCAGGTCTATAGCAAAGCAGTCATCTACATCATGTAAATCATCTTTATGAATATGGCTAAGGCCTGCAAGCAAATCGCTTTTAGCGCGCTGCTTGGCCTCTGCTGCGCTACTGGCAACATACAATGCAAAGTCGTGTTGCTCAGCCATAGAGTCGCTTCTGTAAGCGCCTAAATTAACAAAATACAGCTGCTTATTTTGCTCAACGTAGGTATCAACGACTTCTACTTTATAACCGTCGATATGGTTAATTGCCATGTAGCTGTCCATATGCACATTGTTTTTATCGCCCACCCATTGGCTTTTTAGCTTTGAATAAGTTTGCTCAATGCTTTGCCCTACGACAAAGCGAATATCGTGCATTTCTATGTGGCAGCCTTGAATTCGCCCGCCCAGATACACCATAAATAACTGCATTTAATAACCTTACTCTTAAATTACACTAAATTATCGACATCAATATTGTGTTTTTTTATTAACTTATAAAAATCCGAACGATTACGTTTGGCAAGCTTTGCGCCTTCGGCTACGTTACCGCCGGCCATTTTGAGGGTGTTTATTACATAATCGCGCTCAAACTCTTTTTTGGCATCATTTAGAGAAAGCGGCTCTGCACTGGCCTCGTTTGAGTTAAGTGCGTTTAACACTAAGTGTGCAGAAATTACCTCACTGGCGCTCAATGCGACCACTTGCTCTACAACATTTTGTAGCTGGCGAATATTCCCAGGCCAGTCGTAACGTACTAGTGCATGCATGGCATCGTTTGCAAAGCGCTTTTCTTTTTGGTTCATACGTTTAGCAATACTTGCGCTAAAGTGCTGAGCGAGCAGGCTTATGTCTTCTCGGCGCTCACACAGCGGCGGTAATTTTAAATTAACAACATTTAGGCGGTAGTATAAATCTTCCCTAAATTGTTGATTGCTAATCGCATCGGGTAAATTTTTGTGAGTGGCCGATACAATGCGCACATCAATAGGAATTTCTTCTTGAAAGCCCACCGGGCGAATGGTTTTTTCTTGCAGTACACGCAGTAACTTAACTTGTAAATTAAGCGGCATATCGCCAATTTCATCTAAAAATAAGGTGCCGCCTTGAGCTTGCTGAAATAAACCTTGGTGATCTTTCACCGCCCCTGTAAATGCGCCTTTTTTATGGCCAAATAATTCTGACTCTAAAAGCTCCCCAGGCACTGCGCCACAGTTAATAGCCACAAAAGGCCCTTCACTTACATGGCTGTGTTGATGAATCGCCTGAGCCAGCAGCTCCTTACCTGTGCCGCTGGCGCCAGAAATAAGTACATTTACTTGGGTTGGCCCCAGTAACTTTACTTGCTCAAGGAGGTGCAACATAGCGCCACTGCGCGTTACTATATTGCTTTTTTGGGGCGATTCTTCTGCGTTTACGCCATGTATTTCAATGGCTTTGGCTAAGCTGTCAAACAGCTCGTCTTTATCTACCGGTTTTGTAATAAACGCAAAAATACCTTGTTTTGTCGCCTCCACCGCATCGGGTATAGAGCCATGCGCAGTCATCATTATAACCGGCAGTGCTGGGTAGCGGCTTTGTAATTGGCGATGTAAGGCCATACCGTCCATTTCGTCCATACGCAGGTCTGTTATAACTGCATCAAACACTTGGTTTTTAAGAATTTGTAATGCAAGTATGCCGCTTTCACAGGTTGTTACGTCATACCCTTTAGACTCGATTCTTAGCGCGAGTAATTTAAGTAAACTTGCATCGTCATCAACGAGTAATACTTTTGCACCTTGTGGTGTGTGTGTTGCCATAATTACTGCTCCTTAGTGTCTTCGCGTAGTAATAGCTGCTGCTCTATGGTGGCTAAAGACGATAACGTTTGCTGCATTTTGTCATTTAACGCCTGTTGCTCTTTTAGGGCATTTATTTGCCGAGTAACATGCTGCTTTTGAAGCCATAAATATTGTTTTATTGGCTCAGGCCAAAAGTAGGCTAAATCGAGTTTTTGTAATCGTGTCATTACCTCCTCTGGTGCACGTGAGGTGTTAACACACATGAATTTAAAAAAACGTTTTAGCTCTTTTTCACCTAAATAAGTATGTAGGCTTGGCTTTACTTTAAAACCGCCACATTGATTAGCATGCCATGCAACAACACGTTCTGCACTGGGGTAAACGGGGTCACTTTTAGGGCGCTTTTTAGGATTTGGCATCGTATTTTTTGCAGGCTCAACCTCCTGCGACACTGCTGCTGTTTGTGTGTTATTTGTTTCACACCCAGCTAAAACAACCGTACTACTGAGCACACATAAAATAGCTATTAAACGCGTACGCATGCTATAAAACTCCTTGATTAGTTAAAGGTATTTTTATTGTAAATAAGCAGCCTTGGGGCTGGTTATGCTCAACACTAAGCTGGCCTTGCAGTTGCTCAACCGACTCTTTTACTATGGTTAAACCTAAGCCACTGCCTTGCAGCGTAACATCTTTATTATGCTTGCCTTGGTAAAATGCGCTGAATATCTGAGTTTTTTCTTGCTCTTTAATACCACAGCCTTCGTCGCGCACTTGCATTATTAATAGCTTTTGCTCAACTGCTAAGGTTACATCAACACTTTGCCCTGTATTTGAAAATTTTAATGCATTAGAAATGAGCTGAATGAGGGTCATTTCTATCAGCTCTGCGGGTAATGCAAGTGGCTGTTTTGTTATGCTGTTGTGCCAATTTAAGCGTTGCTGCTTAGCCGTTAAGCGGTGCTCAAAATGGCTGTTTATTTTATTTATTAAATTGCCAAATTCGACTTCGCTAACGCTGTCTTTACTGGTTCTGATAGCGTTATAACTAAGTAGGCTGTCAATCATAGTGCGCAAACGCACCATAGATTGGCTAATAAGCTCAAGCACAGCTTGCTGCTCTTTTGTAATGGGGCCGACTATTTCATCGCTAAGTAAATCGGTGCCCTCGACCATTGAAGCCAACGGCGTTTTAAGCTCGTGGGTTACATGGCGTAAAAAGGTATCTTTTTGTTGCTCAAGCATATGTAGCTGCTCTTGCACCCATTGTAGTTTTTCGCCTAATTCCACCAGCTCACTTGAGCCTTGCACTGCAATTTTTTGCTGCCAGTGGCCTTGTCCTAGTTTATCTATTACCGACGTAAGCCCTTTTAAGCGCTTACTTATGCGCCATAAAAAGCCCCCACCCACTAGTAAAGTAAGCGGAATAAGCGCCACTAACCAGTTAATAAACGAGCTTTGTAAAGTACTTAATTCACTTTGGTTGTTTTGAATTTGTGCTGCATTCGTATCGCGCAACCACACCGTAAGCTCAGCCACTAAATCGCTAATAGGCACAAACAATGCAGCATCTTGTTGGTTATTTTCAATTAAAGCTTGATGAGTACTACGCAATGTTGTTGCTAAGCGACGCCACTGCATAGTGTATTGCTGTGTGGCACTGGCTTGGCTGAGCGTGTCGATTGTTTGTAAGGAGGATTGCCATTTTTCGTTTATTAACGTGTCGAGCGACTCGCTTTTTAACACCCAGTTTTGTCGCGTTGCCCGCTCTAGACTATTAAGCTCTTGCTTTAAAAAATTAAACGACTTAGTAACTTGGTAATTATTACTGACAATAAGCTGAGTAACAGCGAGCTGTTTGTTTAACGCATTTAAAAAAACAATAACCACTAAACTAAGCGGCAGTAACGACAGCAACATACTAATTATAAACTGACCTATTAAGTTAGGCCGCCAATTAAGCATTGCACGATACTTTTTAGCCAACGTTACAGGCATTATCATTTCCTTTTATTATTTTAAGCGCCCTATTTTAGTTACTTACCTTATACTCTCGCTGAATCAACTTCTATATTTAACCCAATATAACCACTTGTTGCTATTTAGCAACACACTAAGCTATTGATAACTCTGTTAACTACTAATAGTACGTACCGCCTGTTGCAAAAATAACACACATTTAAGTAAAAAATTCCGACCTGCGCCCCATAAAAAATATAAACTACTGATTTTAAACACCTATTTAAATTGGCATTATTTTTGTAATAGTGAGTGCAACTTTAATCAATAAGGAAATTAAATGAACAACCGCTTTTTAGTAATTTTACCCATGCTGGCTTTTGGGTTTATGGGCACAGATGCAATAGCTATGGACGTTCAAGCTACTTTTAATGAGCTAGATAAAGACAGTAACGGCACACTTAGCGAATCAGAAGCGGGTGAAGATGCCGTACTACACGAAAACTTTTCACAAATAGACACTAACCAAGATGGCCAGTTGTCGCTAAGTGAATTCAAAAAGTTTATTCAGTAAATTCATTTAATTAGGGAACATGATTATGAAACAACTTATCGCAGCATTTGCATTAATGTTTTTAGCCATTAGCGCCACGGCTTTAGCCTCTTCTGTCAACATTCGCTTTGCTCATTTAGACAAAGATATGGATGGTTCAGTATCGCTTGCAGAAGCCAAACAAGATAAAGAAGTAATGAGACAATTTGCCGATTTAGACGAAAACCAAGACAAGAAAATTTCTAAAGAAGAGTTTCAAAATTTTAAACCTTAATTGTGATTAAGCGCTTTAATAACAAACTCAATAGTAACGATGTTTAAGTCTTTTTCTCTGGCTAGAAATTTTAATCAGTTAGCGCTAAACAGGCTGCTTAAAATAGATTTATTATCCACAGCTGAAGTTAATTAAGTTTTACTTAAGCTTTTATCTAGTAAGGTAGGTTTCAAAAGCATTTGCCATAATCCCTGAGGGAATGTGTAAACGGATTTAATGTTGGGAAGTTAAATTATGGCAAGTGCTTTTTTTATTAATCTACAAACACTGTATGTTGGAAGGAAAACCATGAAGTGTGTTTTTTTTAGTGTTATCGCTATTACCATGATCAGCTTTAATGCTGTTGCGTTAGATGTTAAACAACGTTTTGATCACCTTGATGCCAATAAAAGCGGCTTCTTAACAGAAGACGAATTAGAGCCACAGCCTCAGCTACTCAGCACCTTTACTCGCTGGGATAAAAACCAAGACAAACAAATCTCGCTTCTTGAGTTTAAAGACTATTTAACCAATAACCTTTACTGAGTATAAGTATGAAGACCGTAAGCTATTTAGCGCTTGTTGCGCTGGGCCTTTTTAGCGATGTAAGCCTTGGCCAAAGTACAGAAGTTGCCGATAAATTTGAAAAGTTTGACCGTAACCACGATGGCTTTTTAACCCGTTCAGAAACCGCCATTGACCCCGCCCTTTGGTCGCGTTTTTCAAGTTATGATAAAGATAAAGACGGCAGACTTACCCTTTCGGAATATGGCATATACGCCAGTAAGTAACTCTTTTTTATAAGCGTAAGCGCTAAATTTTTAACAGCCCTTACGCTTTTAAGCTATCTACCTCAACATATTGGTATTCTAAAAGTGAGTTTGCTAGTGTTATTTTACTAACAATAAAAAATAACCAACTTATGCAACTCAAAAAACTATTTAACCCACTACTGCTTGCCGGCTTATTTGTAAGCAGCACTGCGATTGCGCAAACGCAGGTCATTTACAACGCTAATGGTTACACTCCCTTATACCAAGGTGGTATTCAAACGTTTTCTACTTTAGTGATTAAAAACGGTAAAGTTGTTAAAACTGGAGATGATACGCTTAAAAACACTTTTCCTGATGCCACACTTATTGATGCCAAAGGTAATACGTTACTGCCAGGGTTGATTGACGCTCACGGGCATGTAATTGGCCTTGGCGATAACTTATCGCAACTTGATGTCCGCGGCGCTAAATCGGTCGCTGAAATAACCACAAAGCTAGAACAATTTGCGAAAAATAAACAAGGCTGGATACTAGGGCGAGGCTGGAACCAAGAGCTGTGGAGCGACACGCGCTTTCCTACCGCCAAAGACTTAGACAAAGTAGTCAATGACCGCCCAGTGGTACTTTCGCGCGTTGACAGCCATGCAATTTGGGTTAACAGCAAAGCCTTAGAGCTGGCCGGTATTACCGCAGCCACTCAAGCCCCTGACGGCGGCGAAATTATTAAAGATGAATTTGGTAATCCAACCGGTATTTTTGTTGATAAGGCCGAGTCGTTAATTACCCAGCATATGAGCGCCCCTTCAAAACAAGCTATAAGCGACTCGTTAGATGCCGCAGGCGCGCACTTATTAAGCTTAGGCATTACCTCTACTCACGATGCCGGTATTGATAAAACCACCTGGGAAGTTTACAAAGAGCGCAGCGAGCAAGGTAATTTGCCACTAAGAATAGTCGCCATGCTAAGTGCTGCTAGCCCCGATTTAAAACACATGCTTAAGGTAGGGCGCTATCAAGATGCTGCATCGTTTATGTCTATCCGCAGTGTAAAAGTATATGCCGATGGTGCATTAGGCTCGCGCGGGGCTGCGCTAATTGATGACTACGCAGATAGAAAAAACCACCACGGCCTGATGCTAGAAACCCAAGCCAAGCTTGAAGAATTATTTACTTTAAGCTTCAAAAATGGCTTTAGCGCCAACACTCATGCAATTGGTGATAAGGCAAATAAAGTGGTACTTGATGCTTATCAAAACGTGTTTAAGCAAACGGGCGGTATGTTACTGCGTAACCGTATTGAACACGCGCAAATAGTCACCCCTGATGACATTCCGCGTTTTAAAGCTCTTAAAATCATTCCATCTATGCAGCCTGTGCATGCCACCTCAGATATGCATATGGCTCAGCAGCGCTTAACCGATAGCCAATTACAAGGCGCATATGCATGGCAAACATTTTTAAAGCAAGGCTCTGTGATTGCAGCAGGCTCTGACTACCCAGTCGAGCTGGCAAACCCTTTTGATGGCTTTTATTCAGCCATTACCCGTATGGATCATAATATGCTGCCTGAGAACGGCTGGCGCGCAAGCGAAGTGCTAAGCCGCGAACAAGCCCTAAGAGCGTTTACCCTCGGCGGCGCGTATGCAGCACACCAAGAGTTTAAAATAGGCAGCTTAGAAAACGGAAAATGGGCAGACTTTATTTTAATAGACAAAGACTACTTTAAAGTCCCTGTCGATGAGATTTATAAAACACAGGTTTTACAGACTTGGGTAGCTGGAGAGTTACGCTTTAAAAAAGAATAGCTTACAAAGTATACAAACTTAAAAATAAACAAAGTAATTATGGATATTTACTAAAGTAATTAAAAAGTGTGTCGATAAGTGAGGGAATTTAAAAATCTCTTATGTTTCAGGAAGAAAACATGTTTTCTAAAAAACTATCTCTTACTTTATCGGCTCTTTTTACTTTATCACTTAGTGCATGCTCTACTCACCCAGTTTATAATGGCCACGCTTCGCATAATAATATTGGCCATCACAATAGCCATAATCGTTACACAGACGTTCATCAGCCACGCGTAAATAACTGGCAGTTCCCAGAAAATAACTACCGCCCTATTAACAGCAGTAAATTATTAAGTAACTATACAGAACAATTAGCAATGAAGCTGATTGAGAATATGAACTACATCAACAGTGGAACGCCTGTTGCAATTACTTCGTTTGTGAACTTAGATGACAATTTACAAACCACAAATATATTTGGTAATCACTTGGCTGAAAGCTTTATTACTGAAATGCAGGAGTTTGGCTTATCGGTAGTTGATTACAAACACACAGGCGCTGTGCATGTAACCCCGTTAGGTGATTTCTCGTTTAGTCGTAATGGTAAAGAAATTAAAGGTTACCCGCATATTGAATACACTTTATCAGGCACTCTAACTTACACGAATCGTGGTGTAATAGTTAACGCTCGTATTATTGGGGCAAAGTCTAAAGTAGTGGTCTCATCAGCTAAAGGATTTATCCCAAGCTTTGTTGTTGAGTCACTTTATCCAACTCGTAGAACTGATGGCATTGTCTTAGACGCGGTGCTTTAAAACAAAAAAGGGTTAACTTAAATGTTAACCCTTTTTTTGAATTTTTAGCTTCACGCTTCTTTGACTTTAGGCTGTCGGTAGAGCTTTACAATATGGTACATATTTACCAGCGCTAATAAGCCATTAGTAAACGCAACAGGCACTGCACCAATAGCCACACCGTAAATAGTAAATACAATACAACCAAACATATTATACCAACGCAGTTTTACTACATCGGTCATTGTTAACGATGCAACCAAGAAAGCTGATGCAATATAACCTAAATATTCCCAACTCAATTGTTCTCTCCTACCCTTTAGGTTAGCATTACGCCAATGCTAACGTGTGGCACTTGTCAGTGTTACAACGTTTAATACCAATGCGCAATAATACTCAATCATTTTGCGGGGCTAAACGTGTCGCTACCTGCGTTAAAAAATGCTCATTTACGACTGCATGGATGCAGAAGGTAGAGCAATGCAGGAGCAATTGCCGAGAACGACTAAATAGCTATTTTTTGCCTAGCTATCAACACGTTTTCCTAGCCTTAAAATTGATCACTTAATTATTAGGCTGATTGGTATAAAATAAAAAAACTAACTTGCTTAAAAAACCTTAAAAAGTATATTGGTTGTAGCCAATAGCTTCCTAAATCATTACACGGGAAATGAAGGTATTACGTACTTAGCAAGGCTAAATACAGTAGCAAGTTAGCGTAAATTCTTAGAGCCTTAATAATATCGTCATTAAGGTGTAATAAATAGGACAATTGTCCGAAGAGCATATTGATGTTTCAATACCATTTTTCTAGTTACCTTGTTGAACAATTACTCACTTTTGCAGGGAGTAGCTATCAACAATCAAAAAAAGAAGTGCTGATCCACCAAGATCAACCACTTAGTAAACTTGTGCTGGTGCGCAGCGGTACTATTTCATTTAGTTATGATGTGGGTAACGGACGCCGCCTATTGTTAGGCCAATTAGATTGCAACAACACCCTAATTGGTGAAATAGAAGCACTAAACAATAACCCATGTATTTATACGGTTACCTGTTTTAGCGATGTAACCTATAATTTAATAGAGCTTCGCCACTGGCGAGCATTACTACTCGAAAAGCCAGAGCTGAGCTTATACACCGCGCAAACCATTGCGGCTAAATTTCAAGAAAACCAAAAAATTAATTTAGATAAGTTACTGCTGCCTTTAAGCTACAACATAGCTAAAGACTGCTTACTACGAGCCGAGAACAATAACCCAACGCTACTGCGCGCATACCCAACCGTTAACGCCGAAGCAGAGCGCTTTGCAACCACTGAGCGAGCTTATCGTCGCGTAGTTACCGAGCTTGTTGAAAAAGGCTTAGTGCAGCGCAGCTCCCATGGGCTAAAAGCGGTCGATACACAAAGTTTAAGTGATTACGTAGACAGTTTTGCGCAGCTATAAAAAAATCAGACACAAAAAAAGGCCGTAATGGCCTTTTTTAGTTTTTGTGGTATTTATTAGCACTGCGCTATAGCAGCAATTTATTTAAAACGAGTACTCAAACACGCCCCCGCGCAAATAAACCCCTACTTAACGCTTAGGCAATTACTTATCTAATAAAATATCTTGGATATTTACTAAATCAGATTTACCTTCAATTATTTCATCTGGCGTTAAACCCGATAACTCATGCGGGAACACTAACCACTCTTCTGACTCATGGATAAAGTAATCTGGCACCATCTCTACTTTTGAGTTTTTAGGCTTATAGTACGGACATGCCACACGAATATCGCGTGGTAAGTTTAAGCGCATAAGCTCAGAAAGCTTTTCTTTTAGTGCAAATATACTGCGGCCCGAATCAAACACATCATCAACAATAAGCAATGAGTCACCTGCATTAGCGTTTTCTACAATGTAGTGTAGGCCGTGTACTTTTATTTCTTTAGATTGCTTGCCAATACCGTAATAAGACGACGTACGCACCGCAATGTGATCAGTCTCAATGCCTTTGTAATCGTAGTATTCTTGCACAGCAATACCAATAGGTGCACCACCTCGCCAAATACCAATTATAAAGTCTGGACGAAAGCCATCTTTATAAACTTGTGCCGCTACGCGGAATGAATCTTCAAGTAGCTGTTGAGCTGTGATGTAGCACTTATCTGACATAGTTTAGAACCCCAGTGGTGAGTATAACATTTGAGTGTAGGCACTTTAGCCAATAATTAAACACCCAAACAGGTATTGGCGAAGGATTTTACCGTAAATAAAAATAAATTGCTTGCCTGCAAATAGCAAAATAGGCACCAATTGGTGCCTATTTTATGTATTAAACGCCTAGTTACGGACTATTAAGCTTTTTCTAACAATGTACGTGCCACTGTGCGCATACCTTGCGTAGTTGCACCTGCAGCCCATTGGCTAGTGCTACCCATATTAAATGCTGCAGCTAAATCAATGTGTACCCAACCTTTACCATCGTTTGGTACAAAGCGAGATAAAAAGCCTGCTGCATTTGATGCGCCGCCGTAACCGCCACCTTTTTGAGCGCGGCTATTTGCCGTATCAGCATATGGAGATGGGCAGTTTTGCTGGTGCCATTTTTCAAGCGGAAGAGGCCATGCAGCTTCCATTTCTTGCGATGCAAAGTCTTCTACTTCGCGTACCAGCTCTTTATCCAGGGCAAATAATGCGTTGTACTCTTGACCTACAGCAACGAGTGCAGCACCGGTTAGTGTTGCCGCATCGATAATTAGCTCTGCGCCAGTTTCGCCTGCAGCCATTAGACCATCAGCAAGTACTAAACGCCCTTCAGCATCGGTGTTTACAATTTCAACGGTTGTGCCATTTTTGTAGGTTAAAATATCACCTAGTTTGTAAGCGTGGCCCGAAATTAAGTTCTCTGCACAGCATAAAAATAGCTTAATGCGTTTTTCTATACCGCGATTAATAGCCAGTGCTAAACCCGCTGTTACCGTTGCCGCGCCACCCATATCGCACTTCATTCCTAGCATACCTTCGCTAGATTTAATTGAGTAACCGCCAGAGTCAAACGTAATACCTTTACCTACAAGCGCTGCGCTTACCGGCGCGTTTTCATCGCCTGTTGGGTTATAATCAAGCTCAAGTAAAACAGGTGGACGCTCAGAGCCACGGCCCACAGCGTGAATACCAATCCACTGTTGCTCTAATAACGCATCGCCTTTAATAATTTGGTAGCTTACGTGTTCAGGCGCTAACGATTGAATAAATTCGGCGGCTTTTTCAGCAAGGCTCTCAGGGTAAATGTCATCGGCTGTGCCGTTTACCATTTCTCGTGCCCACGTAGCTGAGGCTTTTAAATGCGCAAGCTCGGTTAGATCTGACTGTGCGTTATCAACAAATTCAACACCATGTAATGATTTAGGTGTTACAAAACCTTGGTAAAAAGCCCATTGGCTTTCTGTGCACCATTTATCGCCCGCAAGCTCAACCTGTTTAACACCTTGGCTTGCAATTGTTCGCGCCGCTTTTTGAACATTTTTTAATGTTTCTTGCTCAGATAAATGAACCGTTGCGCCTTGCTCGTTAAAAGACAACGCCGCGTTTTCGCCCCAATGGCTTGGTGCTGCTTGCTCGCTTAGTTGAACAACAAATTTTTCACTCATGTTAGAATACCCTTACACTTAAATGTGCCACCGAGTTTACTATAGTGAGTACAAGTTCCCAACAGCTTGAGATAAATAACATAAACCAACGCATCTGCAGCGTTTAGCATTGGAATTTAAATGAAATACACCCCAGCTTTACAGCCCGCCACGTTATTAAAACGCTATAAACGCTTTTTAGCCGATCTCCAACTTAACGATGGAACTGAATTTACCGCCCACTGCGCCAACACCGGTAAAATGACAGGTTGCGCAGAGCCCGGCTTTAGCGCTTTTTATTCAACCAGCGATAACAGTAAACGAAAATACCCTCAGTCGTTAGAGCTCACTCAAAACTCCCTCTCGCAGTTAATATGTGTTAATACCGCCGTGGCAAATAAAGTGGTCGAAGAGGCTATCAACAACCAGGTTATCACAGAGCTTAACGGCTACGAGCAGCTTCAAAGTGAAGTAAAATACGGCAGCGAAAACAGCCGTATCGACTTTTTACTCACCGGCGACAATAAACCCGCTTGCTATGTAGAGGTAAAATCAGTCACCTTGTTAAGCGAAACCGCACCACAAAGTGGGCAAGGCTACTTTCCGGATGCGCAAACCGTGCGTGGGCAAAAACACATTCGCGAATTAATAGAAATGATCGAACAAGGCCACCGCGCAGTATTACTGTTCGCTGTTTTACACCAAGGTATTAATATTGTGAGTGCAGCAAGCCACATAGATAAAAAATACAGCGACTTATTAAACCACGCGATTAAAAAAGGCGTGGAGGTATACGCTTATAAGGCATCTATTTCGCCAAGTGAAGTAACGCTTAGTGAGAAAGTGGCCTTTAAATAAAAAATTTAACTTGCTTTTAAACTTTATGCCCATATAACTAGGCAAGTTTAAATACCGAAATAACGATTAATAAAGCATCAAAATTAAAATATGAGCCTTTTTAGTCAACACACTGGTTGAAGCTAATTCGATTAATTAAAAAATAAATTTGCCTAGGGTATAAGATTCTGCTATTTATACCGCCGGCTAATGCTGAGGCATTAAATTAAGGATTTAGGAGAGAGTTATGCCAGACCAACAAAGACATGGTTTATTGGCTCAAGCCGGTTTAGAACCATACCAAGAAAAGCCGGGCGAAGAGTATATGAATGAAGCACAACGTGCTCATTTTAAAGCGATTTTAGAAGCGTGGCGTAACGACTTACGTAATGAAGTTGACCGCACGAAATCGCATATGCAAGACGAAGCTGCCAACTTTCCTGATCCAGTTGACCGCGCTGCGCAAGAAGAAGAGTTCTCTTTAGAACTTCGTACTCGCGACCGCGAACGTAAACTGATCAAAAAAATTGAAAAAACAATTATCTTAATTAAAGAAGATGATTTTGGCTTTTGTGAGTCATGCGGAATCGAAATTGGTATTCGTCGTTTAGAGGCGCGTCCAACTGCAGATTTATGCGTAGACTGTAAAACCCTCGCAGAAATTAAAGAAAAACAAGCTGGGCGCGGTTAATTAAAATTAGTTAACTATGTCTCCTACAGCCGTTACCACGCCAAAGCGTGACTATCGCGGTCGATTTGCACCGTCTCCTTCTGGGCCACTTCATTTTGGCTCACTTGTGGCGGCTGTGGGCAGCTACCTTGATGCTAAAGTAAATCAGGGTAAATGGTTAGTGCGCATTGAAGATATAGACACCACCCGCGTGGTTAAAAATGCCGACACCCATATTCTAAATACATTACAAGCCTACGGCCTTTACTGGGACGAATCCGTTGTTTATCAAACTCAGCGCCTACCTCTTTATCAAGAGGTAACAAACAAGCTGATTCACCAACAATGTGTGTATGGTTGTCGCTGTTCTCGCAAACAAATAAAAGCCATGGGTGGCATTTACCAAGGTCACTGCAAAACGCTTAACTTATCAACAGAGCAAGGCGCACTTCGTCTTAGCCAACAGCACCCTACATGCCATTTTAACGATTTGATTCAAGGCGATATTACTGTAAATAGTGCATTAGCCCATGAAGATTACATAATAAAGCGCAGTGACGGATTATTTGCCTACCAGCTAGTGGTGGTTATTGATGACATTGAGCAAGGTATTAATCGTGTGGTACGTGGCGCCGATTTAATCGAGCCTACAGCACGGCAAATAAGTTTATTTAAACAGCTTAATGCGCCCATTCCCCAATACGCACATTTACCCCTTGCGGTGGCCGAGCCTGGTTTTAAACTCTCTAAACAAAATTATGCGCCCGCTATTAGCACAGACAACCCAAAACCTGCGCTTATTGATGCGTTTGAATTTTTAAACTTACCTGTGCATAGCCAATTGAATGATTTGTCTGTGGAGCAATTAATGGCGTGGGCTATTAACGAATTTAGCTTAACAGCGGTGCCAAACATACCCGAAATTCAAATTTCGCAAGGTCAGCATCCAAACAGCACTAAATTTACGCATTTAAGCAAATAAAAAACTTAAAAACGGCTTAATTTCAGTCCATCAACTTAATTTTTATACCGCGCTGGTATATGATAGCCGCCTAAATAGAGGCTATTTACAATAAATACAAAGCACCGCACTATAATACCTAATTTATGTGCTTTTTGATTGCGATGACCAGCCAATCATCATTTCTGTAGGAGACAGATTATTATTTCCAAGCTTTTTCAATTTTGCAGGCAAATAATCGGCCCAAATGCCGATGTGCAAAGCACTCAAACAAGTGATGAACCGGTTGTTGTAACACGCGGCGAACATGGTATTTCACGTAAACAATTTAGCCCAAATGCAATCAAAGTACTTTACCGTTTAAAAGACGGTGGTTACGACGCTTACCTTGTAGGTGGTTGTATTCGCGATATATTGTTAGGTCAACAACCAAAAGACTTTGACGTTGTTACCAATGCCACCCCAGAGCAAGTAAAAAAACTATTTAGAAATTGCCGCCTAATTGGCCGTCGTTTTCGCTTAGCACATATTGTTTTTGGTCGCGAAATTATAGAAGTAGCCACCATGCGCGGGCACCACGAAGCGCAAGAAGACAAAAACCAAATTAGCCAATCAAGCGAGCACGGGCAGTTACTGCGCGATAACGTGTTTGGTAGCATTGAAGAAGACGCCGAGCGCCGTGATTTTTCTATCAACGCGCTGTATTACTCTATTAACGATTTTTGTATATACGATTACGCCAATGGCTTAGCGGCCATACAAGCAAAACAAATTGAGTTAATTGGCGACCCAGAAACACGCTACCGCGAAGACCCTGTACGTATGCTACGTGCGGTACGCTTTGCAACTAAGCTTGATATGAGCATAGCGCCAAAAAGCGAAAAGCCAATTACTGCGCTTGCCAGCCTACTTGATAACATACCGCCAGCGCGTTTATTTGAAGAAGTTCTAAAGCTGTTTTTAAACGGCAAAGCCGAAGCTAACTATTTAATGCTACGCCAATACGGCTTATTTAAGTCGTTATTTCCGGTGCTTGATAAAATTTTAGATAAAAACCCTGACGGCTTAGAAGCGGCGTTTATTCAGCAAATGTTTCAAAACACCGATAAACGCATTAATGCAGATAAAAAAGTAACGCCTGCGTTTATATTTGCTGCTTTAATGTGGTTTCCGCTGCTTGAGCGCACAACTAAAATTAAACAACAAGAACAGCTGTCTTACTTTGATGCCTTTGCTCAAGCCATGAATAAAGTACTGAGCGAAAATGCCCAGCATATAGCAGTACCTAAACGCTTTACCTTAGGCGCACGCGACATTTGGCATATACAGCAACGTTTAGATAAACGTGCCGGCCAACGCGCTTACAGACTTACCCAGCAGCCACGATTTAAAGCCGCTTATGACTTTTTATTATTACGTGTGGATGCCGGTGAGCACCAACATAGTGAGCTTGCCCAGTGGTGGACACAATACTTGAGCCTAGATATTAATGGCCAAAAAGAAATGGTAAAAAACCTAGGCCACCAAGGTGGGCCAAAACCACGTAAACGTCCGCGCCGCCGCACCACTAAAAAGCCAGCCGAGTAATTGCATGCAGTGTGTATATTTGGGTTTAGGTGCCAACCTAAACTCACCCAAAGAGCAGCTTGATAACGCCGTTTGTGCGCTTAAAAAGCTGCCTCATTGTGAATTTATAAGTGTATCGCATTACTATGCAAGCAAACCAATGGGCCCACAAGATCAACCCGACTATGTAAATGCCGTAGCGTGTATTAAAACCGCGCTTGAACCTGAGCAATTACTTGATTTAACTCAAGCCATAGAGCTTGAACATGGGCGGGTAAGAAAAGCCGAACGTTGGGGGCCGCGTACGCTCGATATAGATACCTTACTGTTTGGTCAGCAAGTGATTAATACCCAGCGCTTAACTGTGCCACATTATGGCCTGTGCGAACGTGAGTTTGTAGTTTACCCTTTACTTGAGCTTGCCCCAGAACTGATTTTACCAAGCGGCATTGCATTAAAAACCATTGCGCAAGACTTACCGCTCAACGACTTACAACAATTACCTCTGTAATTAACCAAGGCTTATGCCTGCGAGGATATTATGTCTAAAATAACCGTTTCTACTTTAAATAAAATGAAAGCAGAAAATAACAAAATCACCGCATTAACCGCTTACGATGCCAGTTTTGCGAAGTTATTTCATGATAACGGTGTGGACGTTATTTTAGTTGGCGATTCTTTGGGCATGGTGCTGCAAGGTGGCGACGATACCCTAGGCGTAACCAATCAAGATATAGCCTATCATACCCGCTGTGTACGCGGTGGCAGCCGTGAGCTTTTTGTAATAGCCGATATGCCTTTTATGAGCTATTCAAACGTTAGCGACACCTGTAAAAACGCAGCAGAGTTAATGCGTGCAGGCGCTAATATGGTAAAACTTGAAGGCGGTGAATGGCTTTACGACAGCATTAAAAGTTTAACGCAGCAAGGTATTCCTGTTTGCGGCCATTTAGGATTAACGCCGCAATCAGTACACGTATTTGGTGGCTTTAAAATTCAAGGCCGCGAAGACGACAAAGCGCAAAAAATGATTGATGATGCAAAAGCCCTAGAAGCCGCAGGTGCCCAATTATTAGTGCTTGAGTGTATCCCAAGTGTTCTCGCTAAACGCATTACCGATGCCGTCACCATTCCTACCATAGGTATTGGCGCTGGTAATGTAACGGATGGCCAAATACTGGTAATGCACGACTTAGTCGGTATTTCGGCAGGATACATTCCTAAATTCTCTAAAAACTTTTTACTGGAAACTGGCAACATGCCAGATGCAGTTAAAAAATATTGTTCAGACGTTAAAAGTGGCGCGTTTCCAAGCGCCGAACATGAGTTTAAATAATGCAGTCAATTACTGAAATTAAATCATTACGTAGTCAAATTAAAGCTTGGCGCCAAGCAGGTTTAAGCGTGGCTTTAGTGCCAACCATGGGCAACTTACACCGCGGCCACTTTTCATTGGTTGAAAAAGCAAAAACAATGGCCGATAAAGTGGTTGTGAGTATTTTTGTCAACCCAATGCAGTTTGGTGCCAACGAAGATTTAGATAGCTACCCACGTACATTAAACGAAGACAAACAAGGCTTAGCCGACTTAAACACCGATATTGTGTTTACCCCAAGCGTAGACACCATTTACCCAAATGGGCTTGGTGAGCAAAGCTTTGTAGATGTACCAGGCGTATCTATGGGGTATTGTGGCGGCACGCGCCCAGGACACTTTAGAGGCGTTGCCACGGTAGTGACTAAGTTATTTAATTTAGTACAACCAGATTATGCATGCTTTGGCGAAAAAGACTTTCAGCAGCTGCAAGTGATTAAAACCATGGTACGCGATTTATCAATTCCGGTTGAAATTGTTGGTGTACCGACCATGCGTGAAGTTTCTGGCTTAGCTATGAGCTCGCGAAATGGCTATTTATCTGCAGAGCAAAAAGCCACGGCTACCGCATTATTTAAAACACTAAACAGCTGCGCTGAGCAGCTCAAAGCAGGTAATACCGATTACAAAGCACTTGAGCAAAGCGCACAGCTTAGTTTAGAGCAAGCCGGCTTAAAGCCAGATTATTTTGAGATAGCTCAACGAGATACATTAAAAGCTGCTACACTTGATGATACACAACTTGTTATTTTAGCTGCCGCCTTTTTAGGCAATGTTAGATTAATCGACAACTTACAAGTTGAGATTTAACAAAAGCGCAGTTCAACGTTAAGGATAAGCATGCAAACATTTATTAAAACGAGTGCCCTCGCCCTTTCATTTTCATTGTTAGCAGCTTGCCAAAATCAAGTGAAAAACCCTGAGTTAAACCAATGCGCACAACAAAACTATCAGTGCGAAAATAGTTGCGATCAGCAATCGATTGACAAAGGGTTAAAACAGCAAGTGTGCTCTGCCAAGTGTGTAGAGAGCTATAATCAGTGTAAAGCACAAGCGCAAAAGCTGACTGATCTGTAATCGCTTTTTAGTAAGTTAATCTGTTTTACGCTTTAAAATTTTACACACAAAAAAACCGCTCATTGAGCGGTTTTTTTATTGGTTGGGTTTAAATTATAAACCTAACTTTTTAAGCTCTGCTTCTACTAACTTAGCAGATAGTGGTACGTAACCATCTTTTTCAACGATTTTTTGACCGTCTTTAGAAAGTACCATTTTTAAGAACTCAGCTTCAATTGGTGAAAGCGGCTTATTAGGGTGCTTGTTCACGTAAACGTATAAGAAACGAGAAAGTGGGTATTTACCTTTAGCAACATTATCAAGCGTTGCATCTACGTAGTTAGTGCCTTTTTTAGATAAAGGAACCGTACGTACACCCGACGTTTTGTAACCAATGCCTGAGTAACCAATCGCATTTAATGAAGATGAGATTGACTGTACAACAGAGGCTGAACCTGGTTGCTCATTTACGTTGTTACGGAAGTCACCTTTACACAGTGCTTTCTTTTTAAAGTAACCGTAAGTACCTGATACAGAGTTACGTCCGTATAATTGAATGTCTTTTGCAGCCCAGTCGCCCGTTAGGCCAACATCGCTCCAGCGGTTAACTTGCTCAGACGCACCACATTTACGAGTAGATGAAAAAATAGCATCTACTTGGTCAATACGTAAGCCTTCAATTGGGTTATCTTTGTGTACAAATACCGCTAATGCATCAATCGCTACACGCACTTCTGTAGGCTTGTAACCGTAGCGTTTTTCAAACGCTTCGATTTCTTTTGATTTCATTTTACGGCTCATAGGACCCATGTTAGAGGTGCCTTCGGTAAGCGCTGGTGGAGCAGTAGACGAACCTGCCGCTTGAATTTGAATATTTACATTTGGGTAAATACGTTTGTACTCTTCAGCCCAAAAAGTCATCATGTTAGCTAAAGTATCAGAGCCTACAGATGAAAAGTTACCTGAAACGCCGTTAATTTTTTGATATTCAGGAATTGCGTCGTCAAGAGCAACAGCCTGTGCAGATACTAATGTTGTAACAGCCACACCCATTGCGGCAACTAAGTTTTTAAATTTCATGCGGGGTTCTCCGATTTGTTCGTCCCATTTCCTAACTGTCGTCTACTGTAAAGTGAGTAGATGACAGTTACATTACTCTTAAATGACACTTTTATGACTTTGGTTTTTATTGCCTTTAACTTGCTAAGTTAACAAGCTTATCCTTTGAAAAGTCGAAAGAAAAACACGAGCCTTTACCAAGCTCACTGCTTATATTTAATTTACTATCGTGACGTGTAAGCACATGTTTAGTAATTGCTAAGCCTAAACCTGAGCCACCGGTTGTGCGACTCCTTGCTTTATCTACGCGGTAAAAGCGCTCTGTTAAACGATTTATATGCTCTGGTGCAATACCATCGCCATTATCATTTACACTAAAGTGCGCAAGCCCCTCTTTACGCTGCCAGGTAACAACAATTTTTCCGCCCGCTTTAGTGTAATGTATAGCGTTAAACACTAAATTAGAAAACGCACTGCGTAGCTCATCTTCAGAGCCTTTAATATCAAGCTCATTATCTATATCAAAAATAAGCTCGTGGCCTTTGTCTTGGTTTATAGACTGCGCTTCGGTTTTAATGTAGTTGAGCATTTGCGGCACATTTATGGCTTTGTCGTTGTCTTGCCTGCGCGCCCCTTCAATACGCGAAAGAGATAAAAGCTGATTAACTAAGCTGTCCATACGCTTACATTGCTCAAGCATAGTATTTTGCGCTTTATTCCACATTGCGGGCGGTGGCATCATATCGCCATCCATCATCTCAAGGTAGCCAGTAACAACCGTAAGCGGCGTACGCAGCTCATGCGATACATTGGCAACAAAGTCTTTGCGCATTTGCTCTAGCTGCTTTAGGCGTGTTACATCACGTACCACCACCATAAGCTGCGTGTTGGCATACGGCATTACCCTAAATTCAAGCACTTGGTCAACAATATGCCCGTTATCAAGCTCTAATGGCTCTTCAAATTCACCGCGCAGCATGTACTTGGCAAATTTAGGTTCGCGTATTAGGTTATCTAGGCGCTGGCCATGATCGGTAGGCCACTGTAGCCCCAATACTTTAAGTGCAAGTTGGTTACACCAGACAATGCTTAAATCACTTTGCAACACCACTACAGCATCGGGTACGGCTTCAGCTCCATCGCGAAAGCGACGAATTAAATCGGCCAGTTCATTGCGTTTTTTACGATTACGGTGCTGTAAATGATAAATGCCTTCAAATACTTGTTCCCACGCACCCTCGCCCTCTGGTGGGTTAAAGCTACGTTGATTTAAAAGCCAATCGCTTAAGCGATAAAGTTGATGATAATGCCAGACTAAAAGAGAAGAAGTGCCTAAAAATAAAAGCAAAAAAGGTGCACCAATAAGCACACCAACTAATAACAGGGGTAAAAAATAGATAAACAGACGTTTTACTAACGCCTGTTTATTAATAACTCGATACATACACTCACTTTACCTTTAAGTAGTAATTTATGCGTACTCACACCCTAGCTGCGGTACCTTATAATTTACTAGAAAAACGATAACCTGCACCACGTACTGTTTGTACTAAGCGATCATGCCCCAGTGGTGCAATCGCTTTGCGTAAACGACGTATGTGCACATCAACTGTACGGTCTTCTACGTACACATTAGTTCCCCAAACATGGTCAAGCAGTTGCTCACGGCTATAAACACGCTCTGGGTGAGTCATAAAAAAATGTAATAATCTAAATTCGGTTGGGCCCATATCAAGCTCGCTTCCCTCAGAGGTAACGCGGTGCGATATTGGGTCTAAACGCAAGCCATGTACTTCTATGGCTTCTTCTAATGAGGTAGGCGATACACGGCGAATAACCGCTTTAATACGAGCCATTAACTCTTTAGGAGAAAAAGGTTTAGTGACGTAGTCATCTGCCCCCACTTCTAGGCCGCGTACTTTGTCTTCTTCTTCGCCGCGGGCTGTAAGCATAATGATTGGAATTTGGCGTGTGTATTCACTTTGCTTAAATTGCTTAGCAATTTGAATACCGCTACCACCTGGTAACATCCAATCGAGTAAAACCATATCTGGGTACGGTTCAACCATAGCTGCAATTGCAGAATCGTAATCTTCTGCTTCAATTGCTTGAAATCCATTTTGCTCTAAAACAAAAACTAACATCTCTCTGATAGGAGCTTCATCATCTACGACTAGTACTTTACGTGACATTCCAAATTATCTCTTACGCTATCGAATTAGTTTTCATTATTATGACTAAGTATGACATTTTTATGAAAGTGTAACGTGTAAATTAAAATCCTGGTAAAAAAAACACAAAATAGTGACAAAAAACCTCATTAACGTCATATTTTTAAAACTATTTTGCAAATTACGGTTAATCAAAACATATTTACAAAAAGATGACAGTTTTATTTCTGAGTAGATATCCATGGCGGGATCATTACTTTACTAACACAGTAAAAAAACCAGATACGAAACTGAGTTTGCACTGGAAGATGTCATTACGTGGTTAAAAATAGATCTGTTTTTTACTAAGCAGCCTATAAAAAGATCAGATTTTTACTAAGCCGATCGGGTTTGGGATCACGGTTATACTTAGTCAAACAACTAAGCACCTGATCTATTGTACAAATAAAAAACGATCTGATTGATTGAGCGCCTAACGTGGCGTAAATTTATGCGCTAGTTGGTAAATAAATGATCCGAATACGGGGCGGTTAGTAAATCAGTGATCCCATTTTATTAAGTTGGTACAACAGTGATCCCAGTGCCTTGCGGTATAAAAAAACCAGCTGGATTACGCCAGCTGGTTTTTATAACGGTATTTTATTAATCAAAGATCATTATTTAATTTGTGGGTCTAACTCACCACTTAAATATTTAAGGTGCATGTCATCAAGTGAAATTGGCTTAATTTTACCTGCTTGACCAGCTGTACCAAACGCGTTGTAACGCGCAACACAAATCTCTGTCATTGCTTTAGTTGCTTCTGCTAGGTATTTACGCGGATCGAAGTTAGATGGGTTAAGCGCCATATGACGGCGAATAGCACCGGTAGAGGCCAGGCGTAAATCGGTATCAATATTTACTTTACGTACACCGTATTTGATCCCTTCTACAATTTGCTCAACAGGTACGCCGTACGTTTCAGGAATTTCGCCACCGTATTGATTTATGATCTCTAACCACTCTTGTGGTACAGACGACGATCCGTGCATTACTAAGTGCGTGTTCGGGATACGTGCGTGAATTTCTTTAATACGATCAATCGCTAAAATGTCATCTGTGGGTGGGCGCGTAAATTTGTACGCACCGTGCGATGTACCACAAGCAATTGCCAAGGCATCAACATGGGTTTTATTTACAAAATCAGCGGCTTCTTCTGGGTCGGTAAGCATTTGATCAGTAGTTAGTTTACCTTCTGCGCCTACACCATCTTCTTCGCCCGCTTCACCGGTTTCAAGTGAGCCAAGTACACCTAGCTCGCCCTCTACCGATACGCCACAAGCATGTGCCATAGCCACGGTTTCGCGTGTTACTTCTACATTATATTCGTAGCTTGATGGGGTTTTTCCGTCAGTCATTAATGAGCCATCCATCATAACTGATGAAAAGCCAAGTTGAATTGAGCGTTGGCAAACACCGGGTGAGGTACCGTGATCTTGGTGCATTACTACTGGAATGTGCGGCCATTCTTCAACGGCTGCTAAAATCATGTGGCGGATAAATGGAGCACCAGCATAAGCACGTGCGCCTGCTGATCCTTGAACAATTACTGGGCTGTTTGTTTTATCAGCCGCTTCCATTATTGCGCGCATTTGCTCTTGGTTATTCACGTTAAAGGCTGGAACGCCGTAACCGTGTTCAGCTGCATGATCTAAAAGTTGTCGCATACTGATTAAAGCCATTGGGTATTCTCCAATTTATCGACAGCAGTCTCCTGCCATCTAGTTTGAACGGATATGTTAGTTTGACGCAATCACTGCGCCACAAAATAAAGCAATTTACACTGCTTAGTTTTGTCTTAATTAACTATTAAATAAGGGTGAGAGGTATTTAATAATTAATCGTTGGTGAGGGTTTCCCCTCACCTAATGCGGCTAAAATTTATTATTTAGCGCGCGACTCTAGCATTTCTACTGCTGGAAGTTTTTTGCCTTCTAAAAACTCTAAGAACGCACCACCACCGGTAGAAATGTAAGATACTTTATCGGCAATGCCGTATTTATCAATTGCCGCTAAAGTGTCACCACCGCCTGCAATCGAAAACGCATTAGAGTTAGCAATTGCCTGGGCAATAGCACGTGTACCATTACCAAACTGATCAAACTCAAATACGCCAACTGGGCCATTCCATACAACAGTACCGGCGTTTGCAATAATTTTTGCAAGCTGGCTGGCTGTATCAGGGCCAATATCAAAAATCATGTCATCGCTTGTTACTTCGCTTACATCTTTAAGCGTAGCGACCGCAGAGTCTGAAAATTCATTACCTACTACAACATCAGTCGGTACCGGAATTTCACCATCGTTTGCTTTAGCTGCTGCACATAAACGATTTGCTTCATCCATTAAATCAGCTTCATAGAGTGATTTACCAACCGGATGACCCGCAGCAGCAATAAAGGTATTAGCAATACCGCCACCTGTTACAAGCTGATCTACAATCGTTGAAAGCGAGTCTAAAACAGTTAATTTAGTTGATACTTTAGAACCACCTACAATGGCCACTAATGGGCGTGCTGGGTTATCTAGTGCTTTACCTAGTGCTTCAAGTTCTGCTGATAATAACGGGCCAGCACAGGCAACATCTGCAAATAAGCCAACGCCATGAGTAGACGCTTGTGCGCGGTGAGCGGTGCCAAATGCATCCATTACATACACATCACACAGGGCAGCAAGTTGTTTTGATAGGGCTTCGTCGTTTTTCTTCTCGCCTTTATTAAATCGTACGTTTTCAAATACAACTACTTCGTTATCGGCAACTTCAACGCCGTTTAAGTAGTCTTTTTCAAGGCGTACATTTTGCTCAAGTGCATCGTTTAGGTAATCGGCTACAGGGGCAAGTGAAAATTCGTCATCGTACTCGCCTTCCGTAGGGCGGCCAAGGTGCGACATAACCATTACTTTAGCGCCTTTTTCAAGAGCTAGCTTAATAGTAGGTAGTGCAGCACGAATACGTGCATCTGAGGTCACTTTACCTGCTTTAACTGGTACATTTAAATCTTCACGAATTAATACGCGCTTGCCGTTTAAATCTAAATCTGCCATTTTTATGACCGACATAACATCTCCTTAGTTAACGATACTTGAACCTGAAAAATAAATTTTAAAATTATTATAAAATGCTTACTTAGCCATCATCGCACGTGCTGTATCTAGCATGCGATTGGCAAAACCCCATTCGTTATCACACCAAACAAGTAACTTTATCAGGCGTTTGTGACTAACACGTGTCTGCGTGCCATCAATAATACAAGAATGTGGGTCGTGATTAAAATCAACCGATACCAATGGCTCTTCGGTGTAACTTAAAATACCTTCTAAGCGGTCTTTTGCTTGGGCTTTAAGAGCCGTATTTACCGCCTTTAAATCTACATCGGCATTTACTGTAACACTTAAATCCATTGCCGTTACGTTAATTGTCGGCACGCGAACCGCTATGGCTTCAAAGCGCCCTTCAAATTTGGGTAAAATGCGGTCTATTCCTCGTGCTAATTTTGTATCAACCGGAATAATAGACTGACTCGCAGCGCGGGTACGACGTAAATCATGATGGTACGCATCAATCACTTGTTGATCGTTCATCGACGCGTGAATAGTGGTAATAGCACCCGATTCAATGCCAAACGCATCATCTAACACTTTAATAACAGGCACCACACAATTTGTAGTACACGAGCCGTTAGATACTATAGTGTGCTCGCGTTTGAGCTCATCGTCGTTAATGCCATACACAATGGTGGCATCTACATCGTTATCAGCTGGGTGCGAAAACAACACCTTTTTAGCACCCGCGGTAATGTGTAATTGTGCATGCTCGCGCGAGTGATAAACACCGGTACATTCAAGCACTACATCTACATCAAGGGTTTGCCAAGGCAATTCTACTGGGTTTTCTTCACAAAATAGTGCAATGGTATCGCCTGCAACACTAATGGTGTCTTCACCAAGTTTTACAGGAAAAGAAAAACGACCGTGGGACGTGTCGTATTTTAATAAATGAGCAATAGCTTCAGGGTCAGCAAGTTCGTTAATCGCAACAATTTTTATCTCGTCGCTCAAACCTGACTCGTACAACGCGCGGACAATATTTCGACCAATACGACCAAAACCATTAATTGCAAGTTTGATTGCCATGAAATATAAAATCCACTCTCTTTACGTGCAGACAAAGGCATCGATGCCTTTTAGATGGCTGTATTGTAATCGACCTTGAACATTATTATAAGAGGGAGCGATTAGAAACTTTAAATTAACCCAAAAGTAGCTAATTTACTTGGCTACTTTTGGGCATAAAGCGAGCTTGCTTTATTGCTTACTGTAGTGCTTTTAAAGCATTAATTATATCTTGCGGCTCTGAGCGGGTGCGGTAATCAACATCAACATAGCGCCACGTCACTTTACCTTCGCTATCTAAAACAAACGTGGCAGGGATAGGTAAAATACTGCCGTTGCCGTTATTAAGCGACTCTAAATCAAGGCCGCGGTCTTCGCGCATATGATCTAATAAAAATGCAGGTACTTGCCACGCTACGCCATAGCTTGCTGCTACATCTGCATTTTGGTCACTCAGCACGACAAAATCCATATTACGTATGTCGTTTTCGCTCATTGAGCCATCGGGCGCTTGTGGGCTAATAGCCACCAGCTGTGCGCCTAATGCGTGAATTTCAGCTAGGCGTGACTGCAATGCTTTTAGCTGTAAATTACAATAAGGGCACCAACTACCACGATAAAAAGTTATAACCACAGGCCCTTTTGCAAGTAGCTCATCTAATAAAACTTGCTCACCGTGCTGGTTCGGCAGTTCAAAGCGTGGGGCATTTTGATCTAAATTAAGTGCATTTGCCCCTTCTTGAAACGCTTTTGCCTGAGCAATGGTTTCATCAACGCCTTTCATAAAATCAGGGTTACCTTTTCGCCCTGCTGCTACTTTTGCCTCGGTTTGTGCTTTTAACGTGTTGCTTTCATCGCTCATAATACTGCTACCTTCAAATTAATCAAAAACATAAAACTAGCTTACAGTACGAACATGTATTTGAAATGAAATTATTAATTTAATCAGTTATCTCTAAATCAAACACCACGTTTATGGATGATTTAAAGCTTATTGTTGCCTGTAAATCGTTACTACGTATTTGAGGAAAAGAGTTATTATCATGCTGCGCCCTGTGCATCTTGGTTATGGCTGTACTAAAACCACTGTCATAGTTGTTTTTAGTTGAGCGAATAGTGCGTACTTCACCTACTTTTGCATTGAATGAATCAGCAAGTAAATCCGCTTTTATTTTTGCATCTTCAATTGCTAACTGTGTGGCTTGCGCTTGTAATTGCTCAAATTTTGAAGATAAAAACTCAATATTTTGAATCGCATTTACTTCTTGGTTCAATAAAAAATCGGTTAAGTCGCTCACACGCTCAATACTGTTTAGCGTTACTTCAAACGTTCTTATCGCTGCGTATTCGCTAAGGGCCTGATGCCCTGTTTCAATATAATCCATTCCTGTTTTTTCAATTTTAACGTTTGAGGCAACTACGTCATCGGCGCTTATTTCAAATTGATTGAGCCCATCTATTAATAACTTCACTTTATTCTCAAGCGCGTTATTGGCGGCATTCGGCTCATTTTTAACACTATTCACTTTAAATAGTATTTTAGCCATGTCAGGCTCAACTAATACCTCAGCAGTGCCTTGCACTGAGATATGACGATTGGCAGGTAAGCTCGAATTAGCACAAGCGATGAGTGGCAAAAAGAGTAGAGCAATAGCGGTAATGAGTTTCACGTCGTTCCTTAAAGTAGTTAGTTAAATAATGATTACGTAACCGTACCTATAATCATACATGTAAAAATAAAAGAAAACTGCCCTTTATTGTAAGCAGAGTTTACCTCGCGCGGCATAAAGCCGCGTCTACAGCCAACCTAGGTTAACTCACCCACTTTTAGCTCTTTACCACGGTTTATTTGGTAGCACTGGGCTAATAATAATTCGGCGGTGGCCTGTGCGTCTGTAAGTGCGTTATGGCAATGATAGCTTGGTAACTCATAACGTTTGCGACACGCACTTAGGGTTAAATCATCTTGTTTTATTTCTGCGCCTTGGCAAATAAGGCGCTTTTTTTCTATGTGGAGGGTGTCGAGTATCAACTTAGGTTGTGCGTTTATATTGGAACCTTTAAGGGCTGCTTTTAAAAACCCCCAATCCAGTATGGCGTTATGAAAAACCAAAATATGGTCACTAAAATCACGGCTTAGCTGCGTTAATATAGTGTGCAGGCTTTGTCCTTTAGCAACCGTGTCTTCTACAATGCCGTGAAAAACAGGACTTTGGTCTAAGCGTTTAACGTTTTTATTAATTAAATGCTGAGACTCACTCATTTTTATACATTGGTTATCTATTTTTACCCAGGCTACCGAGACAATTTCATGCTGGTTTACATCAAGCCCAGTAAGCTCTAAATCAATCACTAAATAGCGTTGCGTTAACGCATTTTGACTTAAAAGATTACGCCTTTTTATATACTTACTGAGCCATTTTTTTACCACAGCGCTTACCTCTTGTTACAAACTGCCACGGGCAAATTTAAACGCCGCGGCTTGCTGCGCTTGTTTTACTAAATAAAAAGCCTCCTTAAGCTGATGACGCTCTAATGAACTTAATTTATCGGGATTTATGCAGTTACTTGGCAAACCTTCTTCGTTTATTTGCGTACTAAAACGCAACTGAGTTAAAAATCGCCAGCAATCTTTTAAATTATAAATATCGTCTTTATTTAGCAGTGAATGCTTAAGTAAAGCATCTAAACGCTCTTGGGTATTGGCGCGTTTTATACCTGCTTTTAACGCATATAAACGAACTATATCGTTAATGATCACCACACCACGCTTTTTTAAATCAATGTACTTATGGTTGTTATCATTTTTTTGCGTTTTAAGTTTATTAAACAAGCCAATAGGCACTGAGCTGGCTCTTATATCGGTTGCCATAGCAGCATAAAATAACTCATCGCGCGATATTCTGTTTAACTGCTCGCAAAAGCCGCTGTATAGGGCATTGGAGCCTTCTATAAAGCGCAAATCAAAAAATATTTTGCAGTTAAGCATGGCGCTTGGGGTTGGGCTTTTTATCCATTTAAAAAAGCGCTCGCACCACTGGCTTACACTCATTCTGCATTCATCGCTGCTGGCCATTATATTTCCGGGGCAACGCCTAATGCCACATTCTACTAACTGCTCACATACAAACTCCCCCATGTGTTTAAAGTAAGCTTGGTGTTGCTCGCTTAAATCATCTGGGAGTAATAAGCCGTTGTCTTGATCTGAATGTAGGGTTTGCTCTTCGCGTGCTTGCGAGCCAAAACATATAAAGCAAAAACTGGTGGGCGCTGCGCCATTTTCTTCTTGAAATAAATGAATAAGACGCGAGGTAAGTGCATCGGTTAAGCCGCTGAGCAGTTTACCAATTAGCGATATGTCTTCTATGTTGTACGAAAAACTTCGCAGTAACTCAGGGATTTCGCCCGCATAACGTTTTAAATCGGCAATGCTGTGGGCTTTATAAATGCGGCCAATAAGCTGCACAGGATCGCTTTTTTGCTGGCGAAGTAAATCGGTACTGGTAAGCATACCCAAAGGCTTATGGTTTTCATCAAGTACAGGTAAATGATGAATATTGTATTTAAGCATTAAATGCAAAGCAGAAAACACCCGATTGTTTTCAAATATAAATTTAGGCTTTGCACTCATTATGCTGCTAACCGCATCTTGTGGATCGACTTCATCGGCCAGCACACGGTTGCGTAAATCGCGGTCGGTCACTACGCCAACTAAAATGGCGTGTTCGGTGATCATAATTGACGATACACCGTGTTTTTTCATTTTTTTAGCGGTTTGCCTAATACTGGCATCGGGGGCTAAGGTTATGGCGGTGCGGGTCATCAGCTCAGATATTCTGCGCTCAGACCAGCTATCGTTTTTACTTTTATAATGTGATGAAAGTAAACGATTGGCGTGCGCGCGTACAAAATACTGCTCAAACGGTTTGTACTGATGACGTAAAAAGTCAAAATGCGTTTGCGCAAGCATATACACTATGCCCTCTTTTTGTACCTGTAACCTATTTTGAATCGCTTCCCCTGTTAACAAAGAGGGATAACCAAAATAATCACCCTGCGCTAAACGCTTCACTACATCGCCTTTTGCATCCACTAGGTCGTATAAACCGGAGCGAATTAAAAAAAGCTTTGGGGTTTGCGTTTGCAGCCACTGCGCTTGGTTTTCTCGGGTTAAATAAACACTATCAATATGGCTTACAAAATACTCACACGCACTGTCGTGTAGCATGCTAAATGGTGCCTGCATACACACAAACTGGGCAACTTCCTGCTGCTCTACACTCATTGCTGTACTCTTAAAAAGTATACACAAAACCTAATGTACTCATTATTTGAACAAATAAAAAGCCCGACTAAAGTCGGGCTTTTGGTGCTTTATTTTTAAGTAGGCTTAGCGCATTAATGTGCGTGTGCTTCACCTGACCCTTTAGGATTACGAATACCTTCCACCATTTGTTGTATTTCAAGCGGTGTCGATTTTGTTAATTTAAGTACGGTTGCAGCAACCACAAAGTTAATTATCATTCCCACTAAGCCAATTCCTTCGGGTGAAATACCTAAGAACCAATTTTCTGGGCTATTAAGCTCAGGGCTTACAAATTTAAAGAAGATAATATACGCAGCGGTAAAGCCTATACCGGTCACCATGCCAGCAATTGCACCTTCTTTATTCATTGTTTTAGAGAATATCCCCATAATAATTGCCGGGAAGAAACTCGCCGCCGCTAAACCAAAGGCAAAGGCGACCACCGATGCAACAAACCCAGGCGGGTTAATCCCAAAGTAAGCCGATATAACAATGGCAATCATCGCGGCTAACCGTGCAGCTAGTAGCTCTTGTTTATCGCTTATGTCGGGTTTAAGGGTGCGTTTAAGTAAATCGTGCGACACTGAGGTCGAAATAACCAGCAATAACCCCGCTGTGGTTGAAAGCGCAGCAGCAATACCACCGGCCGCTACTAATGCGATTACCCATGCTGGTAAATCAGCAATTTCAGGGTTAGCCAGTACCATAATATCGCGGTCTACTTTTACTTCGTTTGCGCTTGTTGGGTCTTCTACCTTGCCGGCGGTGTAAAACATTTTGCCGTCGCCGTTTTTATCATTAAAGGTAATTAAACCCGTGCGTTCCCAGTTTTTGATCCACGCTGGTGCTTGAGCGTACTCTGTACCGCTACCATCTTTACCGTTAATGGTGTCAATCATGTTTACGCGTGCAAACGAGGCAACCGCCGGTGCAGTAGTGTAAACAATAGCAATAAATACCAGTGTCCACGCTGCTGAAATACGGGTATCTTTAACGCGTGGTACAGTGAAAAAGCGAACAATTACATGCGGTAAACCTGCAGTACCCACCATTAAAGCGCCGGTAATAGCAAATACGTCAATCATGCTTTTAGAGCCTTCGGTGTATTGTGCAAAGCCCAGCTCTGCGCTTAACCCGTCTAGCTTATCAAGTACATACATGCCTGAGCCATCACTCAATGTGGCACCAAAGCCGGTTTGCGGGAAGAAGTGGCCTGTCATCATCATTGAAATAAAGATAGCGGGCACAAGGTAGGCAAACACAAGCACACAGTACTGCGCTACTTGCGTGTAGGTAATGCCTTTCATGCCGCCAAGTACCGCATAAAAGAATACAATCACCATTCCAATGTAAACACCGGTTTCAATTTCTACTTCTAAAAAGCGCGAAAATACCACGCCTACGCCACGCATTTGTCCAGCAATGTAAGTAAAACAAATAAAGATTGCACACAAAATAGCAACAACACGTGCTGTTTGTGAGTAGTAACGATCGCCTATAAAGTCAGGTACAGTGAATTTGCCAAATTTACGTAAGTAAGGCGCTAAACACATAGCGAGTAATACATAGCCGCCAGTCCACCCCATTAAGTAAACACCGCCATCGTAACCTGCAAACGAAATAATACCCGCCATTGAAATAAACGACGCTGCGCTCATCCAATCGGCTGCGGTTGCCATACCATTGGCAAGCGGAGGTACGCCGCCCCCTGCCACGTAAAACTCATTTGTAGAGCCTGCACGCGCCCAAATTGCAATGCCGATATAAAGCGCAAAACTTAAACCAACAATTATAAATGTGAGTGTTTGAACATCCATTACCTAGCTCCTATTCGTCTACGCCGTATTTTTTATCTAACGTGTTCATTTTGAAAACGTAAACAAAAATCAAAGCTACAAAGGTGTAAATAGCGCCCTGTTGTGAAAACCAGAAGCCAAGTTTAAACCCAAAAAAACGTACTTCATTCAGTACATCTACCAGTAATATGCCAAAGCCAAATGAGACCACAAACCACACTGCTAGTAACTTAAACAGTAGTGAAATGTTTTCTGCCCAATAAGCTTTTGCTTGTTCTTCATCTTTAAAAGCCATTTTTATTTTCCCCTTTAAGCATTGCATAATTGCAATGAGTGGTTTTTTTATAGTCGGTTATTAATTTAGCAACGCGGCGTGAAGAGTGAAGTGAGACCATAGTCGTAACAGCCTGTTAACGTTTACGTAAACTGCAAATGCAATTGTATTTAAAAATACAATTACACATAATTTTCAGTAGGTTAGCTTTTGCCTAAGCGCGTTAACGGCAAAATTTAAGTGGCTTTGTGTAAAAATGCGACATTAGTCTAATAAATCATCAACAATATAAATAATCATTTAAAATCAATACAATAAAAACAACGTTAATATTTTGCATAAAATTGTGCACGCACACTTAAAGTTATCTCTGGTATTGTGTGTGGGTATAAATAATAAGGTTTAATAACAACATGACTGCTGTACTGATTTTTGTAGCATTAGGCTACATTGGGGTGCTGTTTTGGCTTGCTAATTGGGGCGATAAAACAACACCACTTGCTAAACGGATTAGCCATCATCCTTTTGTGTATTCGTTATCGTTAGGGATTTATTGTACCTCGTGGACGTACTATGGTTCGGTTGGTACCGCCGCCACCAGTAGTTGGAGCTATTTACCCATTTTATTGGGGCCTTCATTGTTGTTCTTTTTTGGCCAAGGCTTTTTACGCAAACTGGTATTAGTAAGTAAAAAACAAAACATTACCACCATTGCCGATTTTATTTCTGCCCGCTATGGTAAACGTCAAACCAGTGCAATACTGGTCACTGTTATTGCCCTACTTGCTACCATTCCCTATATTGCGCTGCAGTTAAAAGCACTCAGTACCAGCTTTTTGCTTTTGCAAAACAGCAATCAAATATCTGGCGAAATGCTTACCCTCACCGCCACGTTAATTATGGCGCTGTTTGCAATATTTTTTGGTACCCGTAAGGTAGATGTTACCGAGTACCGCTCTGGGCTTATGCTAGCAGTCGCCTTTGAGTCAATGATAAAGCTCATTGCGCTTATTGCCGTCGCTGGCTTAGCCTTGTACACCTTATTTAATTTACCCACCCTTAGCGGCGACAAAGTCACAGAGTCGATTTGGCAACACTGGGGCAACTTTAACTTTTTTAGTTTTAACTTTATTGGCCAGTCACTTATGGCTGCCGCGGCCATAATTTGTTTACCACGACAATTTCATGTCACCGTGGTAGATAACCAAGACAAACGCCATTTATTTACTGCTCGCTGGGCTTTTCCGCTGTATTTATTACTCACCGCTGCGATGATAATTCCTATTGCTACTGCCGCAATTCACCCAAGTATTGGTAGCAGTTTTTCACCCGATAGCTTTGTATTAGCGCTACCGCTTATTCACGACCAAGCTTTTTTAAGTACCTTTGTATTTATTGGCGGGCTTTCTGCAGCCACCGCTATGATAGTGGTGGCCACACTTACGCTTAGCACCATGATCTCTAACGATGTAGTGCTGCCGCTTATGCTACGCCGTAAATTTAAGCGCAACTTAATTACCAGCAGTTATAAATCGCAAATTTTACTAGTCAGGCGCTTTACCATAGCCGGCATACTTATATTGGCTTATTTTTATCAGCAATGGTTTGGCCATGGTAGTGCGCTGGCCAGTATGGGGCTGGTGGCATTTTCGTTAGTAACGCAGCTGCTCCCGGCTATTGTGGGCGGGCTTTACTGGCGTAAAGGCCATGCTTATGGTGTATATGCGGGGCTATTAGCGGGTTTTATTTGTTGGGTATTATTTTTAATGATGCCAATTTTAGATGCCGGCAGTGCCCTTGATAGCGAGCTTCAGCAAACCCTTATTACACGCGGCACTCTGATTGCCTTATTTGCTAACATTGGCTGTTATATTAGTTTTTCGTTAGGGGCAGAAGAGCGCTTGATAGATAAAATTCAGGCGGCTGCATTTGTTAACCCTAAAGATCAGGCTATTTTATCGCGCCGCTTAAACAAAAATGTTAAAGCCACGGTTTACGACTTTAAAATACTGCTGCAAACCTTTTTAGGTATTCAGCGTAGCCAACAAGTACTGGCGCACTTTTCACTTTCGCACCAGCTAAGTGACAATAATGCCCACCCCGAGCCCGAATTTATAGCCTACTGCGAGCGTGCGTTAACTGGAGTATTAGGGGCGTCTTCGGCGCAGGCGCTAATACGTACGGTTTCATCGGGTAAACGTATGGCCTTTGAAGAGGTGGTTAACTTTTTTGACGAAACCACACAAGCATTGCAGTTTAACCAAAACCTTTTGTATACCTCGCTCGAAAACTTAAGCCATGGTATTTCGGTGGTCGATAAAGATTTAAAACTGGTGGCATGGAATAAGCGCTACAGCCAAATGTTTGGCTACCCTGACGGCTTTTTAGAAGTGGGGCAACCCATTGAAGATATAATAAGGTACAACGCAGTACGCGGTGAATGTGGCCCAGGCGAAATAGAGCGCCAAGTAGAAAAACGCGTTCAGCATTTAAAAAATGGTAGCTCGCATCACTTTATTCGCCACCGCAGAAACGGCCAAGTGTACGAAATGATAGGTAACCCCCTACCCGATGGCGGCTTTGTAACGAGTTTTTCAGACATTACAAACCATATAAGTACGCAAAATGCGCTTGAAGAAATTAACATGGATCTTGAAAACCGCATTGAGGCGCGAACTCAAGAAGTGCAAACCATTAATAAAGACTTACAAGCACAAATAGATAGTCGAGTAAAAACAGAGCAAGCACTTACTTTAGCCAAGCGCGAAGCAGAGCAAGCCAACGACAGTAAAACGCGATTCTTAGCACTGGCAAGCCACGATATTTTACAACCCCTTAACGCGGCGCGTTTATACCTTGCCGCCATTGATGAAAAGCAGCTTGATACAACTAACCAAAATAGTTTTAATAAGCTTGGCCACAGTTTAGACTCAACCGTGCATTTAATGTCGGCCTTACTAGAAATTGCCAAGTTAGAGCAAGGCGCAATGACCCCAACCCCTCGGCACTTTTGTATAAACGATATACTTATGCCACTGCAAAGCGAGTACGCTATTTTATCAAGCGATAAAGGCTTAAAACTAACCGTGCGTTCAAACGCACAAATTGTGCATAGCGACATCACCTACTTGCGCCGAATTATACAAAACTTGGTGTCTAATGCGGTTAAATACACCGAAACAGGGCGAGTATTAATAGCATGCAGAAACCGTAAACATAATTTACGTATAGAAGTATGGGACACCGGCCCAGGTATTAGCCAAATAGAACAAGCTAAAATATTTAACGACTTTTACCGTATAGAAGCCGGTGATAACAAAGGCGTTGGCTTAGGGCTTGGCGTTGTAAAACGTATGGCTGATTTACTTAGCTTAGAGCTTGATGTGCACTCAGAGCCCGGTAAAGGGAGCCGCTTTAGTATTGAAGTACCCTATGGAGATGCACAGTTTGTACAACAAAAAGCAACGGCCAGCAGCTTAGTAGAAAACCGCGACGCGATTAACATAGTCGCGGTAGACGATGACCCCGAAAACCTAGCAGCAATGGCCAGTTTACTTAAAAAGTGGCAAGCCAATTACACCTTGTTTGACGATGTAAATAAAGTACTCGCGCACGCTAAACAGCACGCAGCGCCCGATGTAATTTTAATGGATTACCAATTAGGTAATGATTGCGATGGTATTTCGCTTATAAAAACACTGCGTGATACATGGCAAAGCGAAGTGCCCGCCATACTTATAACCGCCGTACGCGACACCGAGCTTAAACAAGAAACCAAAGCGGCTAATATACATTATTTAAGTAAGCCTATTAAGCCAGGTAAGCTTAAAGCTTTACTTAATCACAGCACGTAATAGCTAATTAGCAGCAAAAAATAAGCCCAGCATTAGCTGGGCTTATTTATGTGCTTAACAAAGCGTTGGAACCCTAAATTATTAGGCTGGTTTGGCTTGGCTGCGTAGTTTTTGAAATAACCAACTTAGCCCCACTAACGACAAGCCTAAGCCAATAAACGACAGCGCTTTTAAAAGCCCCGTTAAATTAGCCATGTCCACTAAGAATACTTTTAAAATAACCGCTGCCAATAATCCTAACCCTATCTTTTGGATTAATAGTTGATTTTTTAAATGCCCTAGCACCACAGTAATAGCCCCTAACACAAGCCAAATAACCGAGTAGCTATAAAGCTCTGCGTTGCTTGCACCTGTTGATAAGTAAATATAAGGGCCTTGCCAGTATTGGCGTATAAAGCCATTAATTGCCAACACACTCAATACACCCGCTACTGTGAGTATAAATGGCGCAGCTTTTGTATACAGCGGTTTAATTAACGTATAAAGCCAAAGCACGAGACCCGCAGGCACTAACCAAAGCAAAAATAGCCAATTAAATACAAAATATTCGCCAATATAAATAGAGCTTAAAAATGGATTAGCGTTTAGTAAGGTGCTCAGTGCAGTAACACCCGCAGCACCTGCTAATGCCATGCCTGCCACTTGGTATAATTTAGCTAAGCTACCGGCAATACGAGCACGGTGTAAATATACACAACCCAGCGCAAGCCAATTACAGGTGAGTAAAGCTTGTTCGTAAAAGCTCAAAGAATCAAACTGCGGATAGTGCCCTACCAGTTGATAGCTGGTTTCGGTGGTAATAAATAACGCCAAGCAATGCAGCGCTGCGCCTTCAAGCCAAACTTTTAAATGCGATGCGTTAAAGCATTTGGCTGCAGTATAAAATAACACCACACACAAAGGATAAACTACTAAGCTCCAGTGTACACCCAATACACTAAGCGCCTCGTAACTTGGGGTCCACGGTGACAGTGTAAGGCGAAGTAGTAATGCAGCCACCAGCGCTTTAATTGGCCAATGTGGCATAGGCACCCGATAGCGGTTTATTAACACGCTAATAAGTAAAACTTGAATAGCCAGTGCAATGGTTAGCCCGCTGTCATTTAATAACATAGTAATAGCAAGCGTGATGTTGGCATTTGCCCCCACCCAATATGTAAAGCGCTGAAAAAGCGTTGCGCCACCTATTGCACACTTAATTAAAATGGCGCTACTTGTAAGTAGTATCACTGCCCACAATGGATAGGCTGTGGCCAACGCATGGTTTGGGATTATAGCGTATAAGGTGGCAATCATTATAAATACGCTAAACGAGGCAGTAATATGAAAAGTCAATCGTTTAGGTTGCCACTTTATACCAAAATAAAGCCCATATACGCTGAGCGCTAACCCTAAAAATATAGCGCCACCATATTGGTGCCTAAATATAAATAGCGAGTCAGAATAATCAGCATAATAAGAAGGCGTGCTTAATAGCCAGAGTACTGCTATTAACATCGCCACCCCTTGCCATAAATCCCAGCGGCTATTTTTAAGCACTAAAAACAGCAATGTTAATATGCTTAACGCATTTATTATTTGCCACTGTAAGTAGTTAGTACTATCAAAAAGCATAGCCAGTAACAAAGGGACAATACAGGCAAGCATTAAAGGGTTACTAGGGAGTGCGTTTATTAGGCGCTTTAAACTATGTGGGCGAGTTTCAACCACCGCAAGTTTTAACCCCAAGCGCGGCACGGCAATTAAACCAATAACACTTAATAGCCCATACGTGCCCATAAGCCAAATGGTGCTGCTGTTAGCTAAAGTAAAGCCAACAACATACCAGCTTAAATGCCCCGCCCAAAGTAAATACCACAGCCATGCACGCTGTACTTTATGCGCGACCAGCGCAGCAGATAAGCTCACAAACCCAATGTACATATAAAGCGCAAATAAATTATTGCTGCCGGTATTAATCAGCACGGGGACACAATAAGCACCAATAATACCTAGTACGGCTAATACTGGGCCAAGCATTATTGCCATAGCGCTCGCACTTATGGCAATAACCCCAAGTACAACAAATGCTGTTAAGGGGCTGATCATGTTATAGCTGCTATACGCTAATAAGGTCAGTGCAAAGCACGTAATAAAACCCCCACTGGCAAGCGCTGCAGGTATATAGTTCTTAAACCCTTCAAATACACTATTTTTGTAATGCATATAAGCTGCGGCTGCAATTAAGCCACCACCAAATAAACCGCCTAGAGTTAATCGCATTGCAGGAGAGAGCAACCCGGCTTCTAAACTGTACTTTGCTAAAAATATACCGCCTAGCGCCAATGCGATTGCGCCTATCCAGGTCATCCAGTTTTGTTCAAAGTCGCTACGCAGTTTTTCAAAAAAAGAAGTAACAAGTGTGGGTTTGAGATTTTTACTGCCTTGCTTATGTTTATTGGCAGAAGCATTACCGGGAGGCTTTATTGCTGAAGCTGACGTTTTTACCTGGTCACGAGGCTGACTTGGCTGATTGGATTGATTAGGGCTAACTTGATTAAAAGTCGCCTCATTGCTATTTGCTTGAGCCGTGTACGCATGTTCAGCTGTGGAGCAATTGGTGCTTTTATCGGCGTTTTCACCGTGGCTTTGTGCGTTGTTAGCTAATTCTAAACTAAGTACTTTTGCTTTTAATTGGGCAATTTCTTGCTTTAAATTACTAAGTTGTGCAATTGCGACAATACCGCAAATAGCACCGGCCATTATTGCAAATGCAAATAAACCCACTATTCCTAAAAACTCATCCATGGCACGCTCTTTTTATTTATTATGTTATGAGTGTACCTAAAATTTTTAAAAGTTATAGCAATCTGCTTATATATGGGTTTATTTAATGTAAACAAAATCACGCTACAGCTAGGCAAAAAAAGCCCCAAACAATAATGCTTAGGGCTTTTACTTTCTAGAACGTGTTACATGTTACTTATTCTACGCTGTCTGTAATTGTGCGCGTTACACTCATTTTAAAGCCTGAGCTGGTTGTCTCATCGTGCTCTAAAATTAAGATATAGTTACCTTCTTCGGTAAAATCTATATCGCTTTGTTGAATTAACACTATTTGTTGGCCGTTATCTTCGTATACGGCATACACAGTGTAAGCTTCATCATCTACATCAATTTCTTCTTGATCGTATCTATCTAAGCCATCAATTACATTGGTGGCGTCATCAACAGTTTCACCATTTAAGGTAAAGTACACGTCAACTTCGCTTACTGTTTGCCCTGCGTAGCTTTCAATTAGGTTAACAACCGAAATAGTATGGCTGTAGCTGCTAGGTGTTAGGTTTTCCTCAACACTCATCATGCGTAAACCATTATCGACATCGTTGTAAAAAACGCCTACCGCACTTTGCTCGCGCTCTAGGGTCATTAAAAAGTTATCGGCAAGCTTAGTGCCCTCTTCGTCGTACATTGCAACGCTGTAACTGTTTGGCGAAAGCTCAACGTAATCGGTGTAGGTATCGCTTGCTACCGTATTAGTATCGTTAACTGTGGTGCCACGGGTCGTGCTAAAGCTAACTGGCGAGTAATCGTCAACGGTATTTATAAAGCGCAATTGGCCTAACGCTGATTGGTGCTTTAGTGCTGTAACATAGTTATTGTCAGTCACAATATCGAGCGTGATACCGTTTTCTTCTGTTGCATAGCTTGGGCGGATCATGGCTACGTAGCTTTCTTCATCGTAAAAATAAACCGACTCCGACTCATACACTACATCAGTGCTACCTGCCTCAGTGATATAAATTGTGTAGTAACCCTCATCAAGGGTTTGTAAATCTAGTTCACTTAAATACTGTGTTGATGTAAATAGTTCAGCACTTTCAAATACGCCATCATCGGTTGCTAGGTAAATATCGTAGCTAGTGTCTTCACTGGTGATATTGTAAAAACCTAAGTTAAACTCATCTGTATCACTTGAAATGGGCACGCTTAGCTCTGTGAACGTAGGTTCGTCAAAGTTACCGCTCATTACAATTAGTTCGGTTTTGTCACCTTTGATTGATACTTCTTGTTCGCTAATTGTAATGTAGCTGTCGTTTGCATCTAAGTATTCAAAGCTTAAATCGTAAGTGCCGGTGCTGTAATTATGACGCGTGGTTACATCAGCAAAATCAGTGCCTGAGCGCTCAGTTTCGTCTACAAATAAACGCGTATATGGGCTGTTATATGAGCCGTTATATAATTGTACGTAGCCTGTATCACTTGAGCCGTCGCTGCCGCCACAACCAACTAAAATAGACATTAAACTTAGAGGTAAAGCAGCTTTCAACAGAGAGTTGGTCATTAAAGTTTCCTTATTATTAAAATCACTATTATGACTTCTTTGCTGCATTTTAATTTCATAGTTTACAAAGTATTACCCTCGCTGACAGTTCTTTACGAAAACGTTTAAAAGTGTAATAAATGTGCAAATAATAAGGATATTTGCGTAGAAAGCTTAAGGGGCTATTTTATATTGATCTCGGCCATTATTTTTAGCAACGTATAAAGCCATGTCTGCCCGCTTCATTACCTTGTCGAGGGGCTCGTTAGCGCTTTGCAGCGCCATACCAATACTTACGGTAAGCTGTTTGACCTGTTTAACTTTAATATTGTGTGCAATGTCTATTAGTTGCCCACAAAATTCAGCCGCTTGGCTTATATTACCGGTAGGCAAATAGCCGCCAAACTCCTCACCGCCTAAACGAGCAAATACTGCATTATTAACAAATGCACTATTATACTTAGTAGCTAACTGCTGTAGTACTAAGTCACCTTCATCGTGTCCAAACTCATCATTAATAGCCTTAAAATGATCAATATCTATAATTAAAATAACGTAAGGCGTACTAGGGGCAGTTTTAACATGCCGATAAAAATAGCGTCTATTATGTACTTGTGTAAGATCGTCCGTTATCAACTCGTGCGCTAAACGGTTATGTATACTTTGTACAAAACGCATGGTCTTAAATAAGCCATAGGCGGTAAAAAGCATTCCCATGGTTCTGCATAAGTCTTCAAAATAAACACTCATCCAATAAGGCTGCACAACTAATTCATCTATTACATCAGCCGTTGTACCCATACTCCATAGCAATAAACCTAAAGTAGAAAACACGTACGCTTGTTTTGAAAGCTCAGAGCATTGCACTATCCAAAATAAAAATACGAGCACGATGAGATTGCAAAAATCGGTAGTAAAACCATACACATTGTTTTGCACGTTTAAAGGGGGGAAAGTATTTAAAGCATAAAGTGAAAAAACAATAATGTAGAGCAGTAACGCTATACTTACCGCCTTATTTATCCAACTCATTTTATAAAAGTTAGACAGCCTAACGGTAAGTTTTACAGTTTCAATCATAGGGTGGCGCTTTTTAATGCGTTATTAACAAACTATAGCACACCAGAAAAAACCGCTATAAAAGGTTAACTTACCCTGTACTTGCAGGGTTATTTCACCACCTTGAATACAAAGAGTTGAGCAAAGCAGACACAAATACAATGCAAAGCTAAAAACCCACATTTGCATTAGTGTCCACACAGTTTTAGTCGCGCTGAGCAGCTTACTTATAACAACTAAGTATAAAACTATATTAAGGTGCTAAGGCCCCATAAAGCTAATATTAAAATAGTAATAGCAATCATTGCTTTAGTTTTGTGTTTACTGATTATTTGCTCGGCTTTATTACCTGCGTAATATACAACAACGGCTAAACTAAAATAGCGAATTGAACGAGCAATACCTGAGGCTAATAAAAACAAACCAATAGAGTATTTTGTAGCCCCAGCGGCAAGCATCGCAATTTGAAACGGAATGGGCACAATTCCCAGCGTCATTACAAACCAAAAACCTTGGCTTTGCATTTGCTGCTTAACATTTTCAAATTGCTCTTGGCTTGAAAACATTTCAATAACCCAGTCACCTATAGCGTCAAATAGGTAATAACCCAGCGCATAACCAAATAAAGCACCAATCACGCACCCAACTGTTGCCATAAGCGCTATTAACCAAAGCTTTTCACGACGTGCTTGCATAAGAGGCACAAGCACTGCTTCAAGCGGAATAGGGACTATCGTAGATTCTAAAAACGACGCTACGGTAATGCCTGTTAGCATATGTTTAGAATCTATAAAGTGCCGTGTTTTTTCTTTTAGTTTTTTTTGAATAGCCATGTAAATCCCTTAATAATTTGCCATTGTAAGCACAGTGTATAGTAAGAGTATTAAGGTACGCTTAAGCATAAAAAAGCCCGTTATAAAACGGGCTATTATCCATTGTTGTGCGCTATTTAAATGGTTGAGTTATATACGTCAAACTGCATTTGCATAACGCTAGACTGCTCACCTTCAACTAAAGCAATAACACGCGTTTCTCGGCCTTGTAGCTCTGTCGGAATTTTTTTAGTTTCGATAAACGTTTGTTGCGAAATTTGCTCTTCGCTCACATTAAGCGCAAGCAGTGCTGATTTAACCGTTTCAATACGTTTTAACGCTAGCTTTCGGTTGTATTCAAGTGAGCCCTTTTTACTGGTATCGCCTATTAAAATAACACTCAGTAGTGGTGAATTTTCAATAGAGCGAGCAAACTCGGCTACTTTTTGCTTTGCATCAGTAGTAAGTGCATGCTTATCAAATTCAAAGTTAATTACCACCCCACGAGTTGTGCTTATGTTTTCCTCAAGCGGGCAACCGTCGTTATCTGTTACCGCTTTAAAGGGCGTGTCTGCACATTTATCGCGCTCGTTAATAACCCCATCTTGGTCTTGATCAAGCAAATCATTAGACTGTAATTTTTGCTCGTACGGACCTGGCTCAGTAGCACAGGCTGTTAAAAGTAAAGCGGCACTTAATAAAGCTATTTTTTTCATTATTATCTATCTCCAAGCTGCCAAGCATCTGGCTTATCTACTTTTAAGGCACTCACTAAACGACCCGTTGCATTAATTAGTCTGTAACTTGCAATACGTTGATCATACGCTGATTCAATATAGTTTCTTCTTGCAGTAAACAACTCAATTTGCGAATCAAGCACATCTAATAATGAACGACGCCCTAAGCCAAATTGTCTTTCGTAACCTTGTTGTGCCACTTCAGCATAACCAACGTTTTCCTGATAAAACTTCTTTTGCTCGTCTAAAAACACATAAGCATTCCACGCAAAGCTAGTAGCCTCTTTGACCTGTCTGTGGGTTGAATCTTTTACAGCTACAGCTTCTTGATAGCGCCATTTTGCGGCATCAGTATCAGCATTAGTTTTACCGCCGCTGTATAAATCGTAACTCATAGTTAGCATTATACGGCCATTGTCATCTCGCCCAGGCGATCCTGATATATCTCGGTTATCTGCAACATCAAGCTCTAAACTCACTTTAGGCCAATACCCACTTTTCTCTCTTTGTATTTGTTTATCAGCAGCTTGAATATCGTAAATAGCGGCAGCAATCTCAGGATGTGCGCTTTTTGCAATTCTCATAGCCTCTTCTAAAGAGTCAGGTAGGTAATGTGCATCCGCTTTAGGGATAACGAGATCCTCAGGATACTTGCCTACTAAATCATAATAATTTGCTTGTATGTCTAATAAATTATTTTTAGCGGCTAGATAACCAGACTGCGATGTTGCTAAACGTGATTGCACTTGAGCTACATCGGCATCACTTGATAAACCACGTTGGTGGCGCTGCTCAATATCACTTAAAATCTTTTTATGTATTTCGATATTTTTTTCAGACAATTCAATTAATTCAATTGCTTTTAATAAATCTAAATAGACTTGAACAACTTCAAGGCTGATATTTTCTGCCTCAGAGATCAAACCGAGTTGATCGGCGCGTGCTTCGTTATCTAATCTAGCCACCTCAGAAGAAGTGCTAAAACCATCAAACAGCATTTGTGTAATTTTTAAGCCCAATTCTCGGCGGTCTAGTTCTGTGTCAAATTCGCTGCCCGATTTATAATTCACATGCTCATAGCCATAGGCCGCATATAAACGTATTTGCGGTAAGTATTCACTAAATGCACTGCGTTTATCACGATACTTAGCTTCAAAGCTCGCATACTTTTGCATTAAGCGAGGGTTTGTATTTAATGTTTCTGCTACCGACTGCTCTAATGTAAGAGCACTTGCATACCCCGGTGTTAAAGCTAAAACAGAGAGTAATCCTATAATTCGCATTTAATATTCCTATTATGGTTCACGCATGGCATTTGCCTTTGCTCTTAGCAAAGGTTTTAACCAGTAATCTAAAACAGTTTTTTTCCCAGTAATTATATCTACCTGAGTTTGCATACCCGGTATGATAGGCTGCTGAGCAATCTGACTTACGGTGGTTTTTATAAAAGCTTGGTAATAAGCGGTGCCGTCTTCTAAATATTGAGCATCGGCGCTGATATAAGTAACCTCGCCTTCCAATCCGCCATAAATCACAAAATCATATGCAGTAAATTTTACTTTGGCAGGCATGCCCACTCTGATAAAGCCAATATCTTTTGGCTGTACTTTGGTATCAATTAAAAGCTGATCATTTTGCGGCACAATTTCCATCATAACTTCACCAGGGTCGATGACACTGCCGATAGAACGCGAGACTATATTTTTAACCGTTCCTCTTACAGGCGCTCTTACCTGTGCTTTTAACAGCCTGTCCTCAAGCGCTTTACTACTTTGTGAAATTTTGGCCAGTTCATTACTCACTTCATCTAACTGATTTTGTGTATCGGCTAAATAATCAAATACAATCGCTTTACGCTCTTCAAGCACTTGGCTTTTGGCTGCTCTAAGCTGCTGTAGCAGTGCCGTAGCTTGGTTTAGTTCACCTTTCATTGCGATTTCATCGCGTTGTAATTTAACCAGTTCCATTTCAGCAACGGCTCCAGCATCTACTGCGCTTTGCGTTAACTCTACCTCTCTGCTCGTAAGCTTTAAGCTTTGCTTTAACGCTGAAATATTAGCCAGTTGTTCATTACTTGCCTGCTCTTGTTGCAATAAGCTTTGCGTACGCTGCTGTAATTGTGACTCGAGCTGAGTTAAACGAGATGTGTAAGTGTTATAGGCTTGCCTATATACCTCTGGCGACACGCCTTTTCGTGGTATTTCTAGGCGCTGAATTGTGGCTCCAAAACTACTTTTATCATCAAGTTCAACACTTTTAAGCTCTGTTAACAGGCGGTTACGCCTAGCAAGTAAAGACTCACGTTCTTGGCTTGATTCAGCAAATGCGGCCGCAAAGCGAGTTTCATCAATTAAAAGTAGAGGATCGCCCACTTCAACTAATTGCCCCTCTTGTACGAGCACCTCTTTTAATATGCCACCGTCGAGGTTTTCTATTGTTTGTACACGCTGAACAGGAATAACGGTGCCTTGTCCTATAATCACTTCTTCTAGCTTAGCAAACTTGGCCCACAAAACGACTGAAAACAGCAAAATAAAAACAATAATAACCAACCGCTTAGCTTGCTTTGCAGCTTGCAGCTGCCCCATATATAAATCAGCCATTATTTAGACCCACTCCCAATATTGGCATTACTTACTCGCGTTACTTTTTTACTCACCAGTTTTACGCCGCCCGATACTTTTTCGCTAAATAATGATTTTGGGGTTTCTATACTTTTTAATCGGCCATGGTCTATAACAAAAATTCTGTCGCAAATTGAGAGCATTTCTTTACGGTGGCTAGAAATAACCACAGTTTCGGTGCGCTCTTTTAGGGTTTTTATTAATAGTTTTTCGTGCCCTTCATCCATAGCTGAAGAAGGCTCATCTAACAGAAGTAAGGCGTTATTACTTTGTAGTAGCGCTCGTGCAATACAAACAGCTTGGCGTTGGCCGCCAGATAAAAATCGGCCAAATTCGCCCACTTGGGTTTCAAGCCCCGATTCTAAACGATCTATAAAGCGGCTTACGCCAGATTGAACAAGCGCTTTGGTGAGTTCAGTCGGGTTTATGTTTTGAGCACCTAATGTGATATTTTCAAGCACGGTGCCGTAAAATAGGCTTGGGCTTTGTGCTACCCAGCCACTTTGTCTGCGCAGTGCACTCAAAGACCAATGCTTTATATCTATATCGTCTATTAAAAGCTGCCCAGAGGTTGCTCGGAACTGGCCAGCAATAATAGCTAACAAGGTTGACTTACCTGACCCTGCTCGTCCATATAAGCCTATTTTTTCACCTGGCTTTATTTCAAAATTAATATTATGAATAGCTTCGAGCTCTTGCTCATGATATTGAAAACTTAAATAACGAGCTGTAATATCGCCACTTAACGTTGCATCAATAGTACTTTCACCGCTTTGCTGCTCTTGCTCTAACGCCATTATATTTTTAACGGACTCAATAGCCGTTTGAGTTTGCTTGTACTTTAAAACAAGCCCAGCCAACGACGATATTGACCCTGATGCACGCCCACTTAACATAACAATAGCAATCAGTGCGCCCATACTAATATCGCCATTACTAATTAAGTACACACCGAAAACGATTAATCCAATACTGGTAAATTGGCTGAGGCTAGAAACGGTATGCGTTAGAGTTGTTGCACTGTGACGTGATTTATTTTGCCAATCAACCATTTGTGCGAGTGTTTGCTCAAGCTTTTGTTGTGCCCCTGCTTGGCCATTCATTTGCTTAAGCTCAACAAGTTGGTTTAAATTTTCAATTAGATACGCTTGACGCTGGGTAGATAGCTTAGATGCCTGCTCTACGCTTTCATTTAATCTAGCTTGGAGTACAACACTCGTAATAATAACAACACTAAGCACGGCTACAGGAATAAGTACAATTAATCCCCCAAGCCAAAAAATTAAAGCTAAAAACAATAAGGTAAAGGGTAAATCAATAACAGAGACCAAGGTTGCAGAGGTGATAAATTCCCTTACGCTATCAAAATCTTGTACTTGCTTTGCATAAGCACCAGAAGAAGCTGGGCGCTGCTCTAGCCTCATACCGAGTACTTTAGCGTACAACATACTGCTAATACGTAAATCAATTTGCCTGCCTGCGGCATCAGTCAAATGCCCTCGCGCTTGTTTTAAAAGCCAGTCAAATACAATCGCTATTGTTGCACCCGTTGCTAACACCCATAACGTATCCATAGCTGCGTTTGGCACAACACGGTCATACACATTCATGGTAAACAATGGCACCACTAAAGCGAGCAAATTCACAGTTAGTGAGGCCAATAATAATGAGTTATAAAATGGCTTTACCTGATCCCACGCAGGCCTTAGCCAGCTTGGAATACGGGTGTGGAGTTTTTCAGAGCGTTCATCGGTTACATTATCGTGCGATAAGTACCATATAAGCTCTATATCTATGTCTGTTAACTGCTTGGGATTTGCATCATCTTGTGAGCTAAACGTACTTTTACCGCTGTTTTCAAAAAGCCAGAAAAAACCATCTTTATCGAGTACCAAAGCGGGATAAGCATAATGTTTAGGCGTAGTTTGTAGTTGAGCACTTACATTAATGTTACTTAATGCTTGCTCTAAATGATGCGCCGAAAACTCATTACTTGGTAAACCAAGTAACAAGTTGTCGCTTTGATGACGCAAATGCAAGGCATCGGCAATATGCTTACCGAGTGCCAACATTTGTTCCCGGTTAAGGATTAGCTTCATACGTTTTCATCACCACTAGTCATACTCGCAATAGTCTCATCATGTGCAGTGTCGCCACTACCAGACATTTCACTATAATCAGCACCACTGGCACTTGCTGTACGCGCTGAGTTACTTGTAGCCGACTCAGAAATAGTTACATTCACTTCCTCTGTAGCCGCTTGTTGCGTTTCACCATCGAGTGTAGCGAATGCATTGAGCGTTAGCGTGAAGCTATCACCTGCATCGGCGTCAATAATTTCGAGAGCTTCAATATCAGCAATATCAACGGTCCACGTATCACCTACTTTTTCTCCAAAGTTAAAGCTGTATCCATCAGGTAAGCCGGTAATTTCAATATAGCCGGTTTCATCTGCTGCAGGGTTTTGCAAGTCTGCATCTAAGTTTAGGGCAATATTGTTGGTTGAATTACTTGTAACATCGTTTGCGGCAGTCCATACAGGCGCATCAGCTTGAGGCTCTAACTCAATAATAAACTCTGATGATTGTGTATCACCCACACTTGTTACTGTTTCGCCATTAATTTCTGCGCTATCAACTGTTGCTACATCGACACTCATGTTCAATGTACCAAACGCAAGACCACCGGCATTAAAGTCAAAGTTTTCTATTGAACTGCTATCGCTTGTAATTGTTGCGCTAAAGCCGCCATTACCATCACTGGTAAAGAATACAGTTTCACTCCCAATAGTAATAAACGCTTCGCCGTCAATATACTCAAGAGCACTACTGTCCGAATCGGCTGCTATATTAACCGTTAACTGAATTGTCTCTGAGCCATCAGCCTCTTCACTAAATGCTTCAAGGTCAATAGTTATAGTGTCATCTTCTTGCCCGTCGTAGCTTTCAAACGGCTGCTTAGAAAAATCCAATGCGTCGGCTTCTGGGTTTACTACAACCATAAACGAGGCTGAGGTTTGTACAATTTCACCAGGTGATTCGTCTTGTGTTAGCGCATTTAGGGTTAATTCAAACTCACCACTAAAATCAAGCGGCGGTACAATAATTAAACCAGCTAATTGCTCTGCAGTTACGGTCCAGCTTGTGGTGTCTTCACCATTAAAGGTGCCACCGTCTTTACCGTTATTAACAAGTAAATTACCATCAGCGTCTTTTAGTACGGCATCTTTTGGTACGCCCGAAATAGTAATTGATATAGTTTCAGAGCCGTCATCATCTTTTAGAAGCGCGCTTAAGCCTGCTAATGCTATATCGGCATCTTCGCTCCCTTGTGCATCTGCCACTGTTAATACGGCTTCATCGGTTACCGCCTCTACTGCAATACTAATTGTATTAGTAACTTGCGTTGTAGCTGTAGCTGTACCTGTACTTAATTGTGCGGTATCAACTATGGTTGCCGTTATTTGAATATCAATATTAGTTCCTGATTGGTCCTCAATTGGCTCAACGCCAATACCTGCAAGCGCAGCGGCAAACTCTGCTTCTGTCCCGTTATAGGTGTATGTGTTATCGCCGTTGTCGGTAAACATATTATTAGGGTCATATAGCCCCACACCGTCCGGTAAAGTAATAGTAATAGGCTGACTGAAATCAACCTCTTCAACTCCCCCATTTTGCTGAGGGTTTGAATCATCATCCACTTGGTTTAAATCGGTAAATGCTAACGTTAAGCCAAGCGCTGTGGTGCGGTTATCTTCTTTAATTTTGTTAATAGCAGCGCTAAACTCACCACCGTCGGCGACAGGGGTTACATCTATTTCTAAAGATTGAGTGTCATCAATATACTCATCACCACTATCATCATCTACTGCAATAATGGTTACCGGAATGATTAATTGCCCTGAGTAGTCATCGCCTGCACTAGTAAAGCTTAAGTTGCCAAGCGACTCTTCTGGAATAATATATTCAGCAACTTCACCGTCATCTCCAGGGATTGCGATAACACCGTCACCTTCAATAATAAGGCCTTCAGGTAAGCTGTCTGCGCTTATGTAAACAGTCACGGTGTCGTTTTCATCATCAGTCAAGCTGGTATTAATATGGCCTGTAAAATCAACAACTTCATCTTCTACTGCATCAACCACCGAAATTTGTAATTGCCCTACTTCAGAAGCTTCTGAGCTGCTCCCTTCACCTGTTACACTAAAGTTAACCGTAAAGTTGTCACTTAATAATACGGCGTGACTGCCATCGGCTACGCGCGCTTTAACAGTAACATCTATATCACCCGTAGAATTTTGCGCTTCTAAGGTCACATCAGCAAGTAAGTCACTAATTACATCTTGTACTGTGTCACTTGTACCTGCATCAATAGGTATAATCCAACGGCCAGAGCCATCTGGGTACGCCCCATTTGGATGAATCACCTCTATATTTACGCCATCAGGGAGTATTATTTCTATATGAGTAATAACCTCAGAGCCATCAATATCTTCTTCTGTAAAGCTAACAGCACCTGATAAGCTCATTGTTCTGCTTGAGCTCGTTATTGTTTCATCGGTTGCTTCAAGGCGGGTAACAGCACCACTGTTATCGCGCTCGGCACTGCTTTGGGTATCAACTTGCCCGTTTACGGTTACTGTAACTTGACTACTAATGTCTTCGCTCACACTGCCTACATCAGATGTATCGGTCACGGTATAAAGTACATCAACAGTAAGCGTGCCTGAGAAATCCTCATCAGGCAGTAAACGCACTCTATCGCTGGCTAAAACATCCTCAAGTGTTGGGTATTCGTCATTAATTAAATCAGCTAAATCATACCCGCTACCTACACTCACTTCGTTGCCATCAACATACAAGGTAGTGTTTGCTGGTATGCCTGTAATTACGGCACCTGTTATTGTTTCTGACCCGTCGCTGTCGATTAAATCGGGATTAAAGTTAAGTGCAATGCGTGTATCTTCATTACCCTCAGACGTTGTTGCTAGGCTTTGCGTATTATTGTCGATTGTTGGGTTAAAGTTTGTGGTTACAGCAATGTTGTAATCATTAGTATCACCATCAGCTTCTGTTGGAACTACTTTAATATTAAAGTTAACTTCACCACTAAAGTCATCAACAGGCGCTAAATAGTAATTCTCCATCTCTGCAGCCGTTAAGCTGTACATTGGCTTGCCGTTAGCATCAGTACCAACAATTGGTAAATCTGCTGGGTCGCCGTTTACATCAACTAGCATTACCGAGTCTGGTAAGTCAGAAATAACTAAGCTAATTGCTTCTGACTGATCCACATCAGAGGTCACAATTAAAAAGTCTAAACGTAGGTTAGTATCTTCCGTACCTTGGGTGTTTTTCAGCGTAAAGTTGTTTTCATCTACCTCTGCAAATGCCCAGTTATCATTGCTATTTTCTTCATCTAGCTCTGGCGGATCTATTTTACCTATAACAGTTAATTGTAGAGTATCTGGCTGTGTACGTGCTTCTTCACCGGTGCTGGTTTCTGTTGCAATAGCTGTAACCGTAATATCGAAGGTAGCATCGGTTGCACGGCTGGCATCTTCTTTTTGTTTTAAGAATATATTTCCTGCTTGCAGCTCTGTATCACTGACTAGCCAATTTCCATCTGTATCTTGAGTTAATACATTTCCATTTTCATCTACGAGCTCAAAACCTTCTGGTAATTCAACTTCAAAACGCAGTGTTTCTGAGCCATCTTCATCTACAAGTAAACCACTAAATAAATCGATAGCTGGGGTGAGCGCATCTTCATCTACGGTTTGGTTTCGCACAAATAAGCGAGGTTCATCAGCAACAGGAGTTATTTCAACCGTTACTGTTTGCGTGTTTGATGATGCACTATCATCATTTTCAGCTTCAGTAGCAACTGCAGTAATATCAAATGTAAACGTGCCTGCTACGTGCTCTTCGCCAACTACAGTTAAGCTTTGCGCCTCTGCTGCGGTTATTTCATCACCGTTTGATAGTTCACGGCCATCGGCACTAACAATTAAGCCCTCTTGTATATTATTGATTATATAAGTGAGTGTTTCTGATCCATCTGTATCTTGCAGTGAAGCGCCAATATTAATAGTAGCTTCGGTATCTTCTGCTGTTGTGTAACTGTAATCGTTTGTGTCATCCCAATCAGGGGTGTCGGCCACTGACTCAACGGCAATAGTATCACTAGCCGACAACTCTCTAGAGGCACTGCCGATGCCAATTGTCGCCTCTATATTTACAGTTACAGATTGGGTTTCATCTGAACTATTTTGCGCAGGTTGAAAAAATAAGTCACTTATTGTCACTGTATCATCAGCGTTAATTGTAATCGTATCGCCAGTGAATACATAGTAGCCATCAACAATCGTAACGTTAGCCTTATCCGTTGCTAAAGCGTCATTGAGGTAAAGTTCGCCGCCTTGTAAAGAGGCAACTTCTATTCTAATTTCACTCACTGTTTCGTTTTGATCTATGTCTCCCCGGTCAATGCTTATTGTGATTTGGCTACGAGCTGAGTTTACAATGCCATTATCATCAGTTGCATCTTCACGGATATTTTGTGCTGTTACGCTCATCGAACCTTCAGCGTCACTAGTGGTCAGTTCGATAATCGAACCTGTCACTTCATCACCATCGTTATCTATGACGTTGTAAGTAATTTGTTCATTAAAATCAACACTTGCTGTTTGATCAAATGCAGATGTATCAAATACCACTTTACCACTTTCGTATACTCTCAATGTACCTTGAGTATCGTTACCATTTTCATCTTGCAGAGCCACTTCTTTATAGCTACCGTTGGTATCACTGCCTGAATCAAACGCAGTATATTCAGTACCACCGTAATTAAATGAAGACAGTTTGGCACCATCAGCGCCTGGGTTATTATCATTACCTACAAAGTCATTGCTGTTTGTATCTAATAAATCAATAGTCGTGCTTTGCCCCTCGACTAAATTGACTTCAACAGGGTTTGCATCAATTGTTGGTGTATCATCTGTTATTGAAATAGTTACTGACGCGTTATTTGTATCGCCATCAGCATCAACAGCTGTTACATCAAAACTAATATCCTTCGTATTGGCTCCGTTAGCATCAGGATGTTCTATTGCTGTAAATTGCTCGTAAGTGTAAGAGCCATCAGGATTAAATTTAACACGTAAAACATCTTCGCCATTTGCTGTAGCGATATACCAGCCATCAGCGTTTTTATCGTTTAATGTAATTGCATTATTTCCATCTGCAGTAACGTAACCTTCGTTGTTAAAGGTTGTTATAAAGTCATCTACAAGCTTAATCTCAATAATCTCGTCAGAGCCTTGGGTAACACTAATTTGCCCTGTTGCCGTTATTGAGTCATTACCTCTAAGGTTAGCTTCATCAACACTTGTAGCTGAGTTAGCTATTACAGGGTCGGTACCGTCGTTTAATGTCACCGTAACATTACTTGTAACTTGTGAACCATCGGTATCTTCTGTGTACACTGGAATCACTATTTGCGGTGCATCTGTGGTATCACCTGTGTGATCTATTGCACCTGAAATTTCGAATGAAATAGCATAGGTGGCAGAGGTTTGTGCATCAACATTTACATCTGGTAAAGTGATTTTAAAGACCTCGGTTGAAGTGCCTTCTAAAATACCTTGTGCGGTACCGTCGCTATTAACTTGCCAAACAATATTTGTGGTGACAGCATTACCGTTCTCATCGAGCGTAGTTTGCGTTAGCTGATTACCATTACTATCAAGCACCGCTGACCCATCAGTAATACTAACTTGCATGTCCACTACATCATCAAGACCTGCTGTTACTGTAAATGAGGTATCAGTATCAGTATTTGCTTGGCCATCTCCATCTTCGTTATTGTCAGCCACGCTGTTAGGTGTTTCAGAAACATTTAAAGTAATATCATTTTGAGTATGCTCTGCCCCGCCATCATTAACGGTAATGTTTAATGTGGTCGTATTACTGTCCCCATCATTATCGATCACTTCGACTTGCAATGGTACGCTGGTACCTTCTATTGTGTTGTCAAATGGACGATAAAGCGTAAACTCGTATGTTAAGTTTTGATTACTCGTGCCATTAATGTCGGGTAACGTCGCTACAAAAATTGTTTCTGTACCTTCGCCAGTATTTGCCGTTATCGTTCTTCCATCATCACTTAAAGTGTATACAAGCGCGACACCACCGGCAGTTAAATTTGGTTGTGAATCACTAGAGAATGCTAGCGATGTAATTGTGTCACTGCCAACTGTTGTGCTCACGGTACCTTGCTGAGATACGGTGGTGTTATTAGCGGGGTCTAAACCACTTTCGTCAATACTAATAGGTGTTTCTGAGGTATCTTCAACCTGAGGCCCACCGCCATCTTGAACGGTTATGGTTACGTTACCCGCACCGCTGATTGCTGTACCATCACTGTCCTCCCCATTAATAGAAAGCGCAAAATCAATATTCTCTCCATTAGGGTTATCAAGGGGTAAGCTTACTGTTGTTTGAACCTTAGCATCTAAATCTTTGCCATTTGCATCTTGCGTTGCACTTACGCTAAAGCGAATAACTTCGCTGCCATTAGCTGAGCCTGTAATTGTTTTTCCGTCTTCACTTAAAACAAAGGTAATAGCAGAGCCTGAACTTGTTAAGTTAAGCGAATCTAAACTTGCAATAGTGTCATCAAAGGTGATTGAATCGGCAACTAATGCATCAGAGCCTGCTACAACATCAAAGGATTTGTTATTCGTGGTAATAACGCCGTAGTCACTTTCAGTGTAGGTGGTTGCTTGGTTAGTAAAACTGCCCGCACTGCCATCTTGTACTGTAAATGTAGCTGTACTGGTAGAGCTACCTACACCGTCGCGATCTGCTATTGTGTATTCAATAGTAAACTGTGGTGAAGGGGTTGAATCACGATTATCTAGTGCGTTAAAGCTCCAAGTGCCATCACTGTTAACCGTTAACGTGCCTTCATCGGTTACTATTATTGCAGGTGTATCGGCTGTTATGTCATCATAGTCAGTGCCATTAAATGTAACGCTTGTAACGGTTGGCTCGCCCTCTACTACACTGTCGTTAGTGACTAAGCTACCTGTTGATACTCTACCTGCATCAGTGTCTGCTTCGGTGACTGTAAAGCTGTCGTCACTGCTTTGTGGGGCTGAGTCGGTAATCGTAACGGATGTTGGTACAACGACAAGCTCGGTTGTGCCATCGGCATCTGTTTGCAGCGCATCGACAAAAATATCTGTTAGTAAACTTTCACTTTCATGATCAATGGGGGCATGTAACGTGGTAGTAAGCTCACCGCCAGCAAGCGCCACACTTAACACTAAGTTGCCTTGAGAGTCTTTAACTTCTAACGATAAACCATCATTTGCTAAGGTAACAGTTACAGGGTTTCCATCTACCGTTAAGCCTTCAAGGCCAGATTGATTTGTACTTAATGTAAGGTCAGCGTTATCTATTTCTATTGAACTAGTCGCTGAGCTTGTGCCACCACTTGCAGTATTACTTTCGTTTAATGTTTGGCTATCAAGCGCATCTAATGTGGGTGCGATATCTTGCGCTGTGTTTCCTGCAGAATCGGTAACGGTTGCTGTAATAGTCCACGACTGTGTATCATCAAGCTCAGATACATCTATACCGTTAACAGTCCAAGTTCCACCATTTGCTACTGCTGCAGTCACTATTTCACTAGTAGTGCCATCAAAAATCGTAAGTGTAACGATAGAACCTGGTTCAGCATCGGTTGTACCATTTAACGTGGTTACTTCACCGTCTTTAAATGATCTACTGTTAATGCCGCTTTCACCAGTATCAATATCAATATTAATGGTGGTGTCTTTAGTGAAAGTTGTTGAATTAGTCGCTAAATTGCCCTCAATATCAAGTGCGCTCACTTCTGCGGTAATCTCTCCATCAGCAAGTTCTGATATATCAGTGGCGTTGATTGACCACTCACCCGCGGCATTAATAACTACATTTTCGACTGTGACTTTGTCACCATTTACATCGGTAAAGACCACCGTGGCGGTTTGATTTTCATCAGCCTCTTCTATTACACCGCTTACTACAACATTACCCTGCTCATCAGTATTAACAACGTCATCGCCTGCTGCCATTTCAATGGTGGTTGCTGCGGTTTTATCGTGAATGGCTGTGTCTGTATCGGTTGCGGTATTGCCT
>NZ_JAQREI010000059.1:0-499 GCF_028599215.1 Pseudoalteromonas sp. Angola-30 | reverse complement strand
GATCAACAAGCTCAACGGCTTCACGACCATTAGTGGCCTGGCCGACGACCTCCATCTCCTCAACACGAGAGAAATAGCCGGCAAGAGCCTGCCTCATGATCGGATGATCGTCAGTAACCACGAGTCGAACTGACATCACTCCTCCTTACTCTCACGTTGGGCACTGCTGAGCCCAAGTGAACCTCCTCACCCACGGTGATCACGCGGCGCCAACGATCAGACATATAACGCCTGCGACGCGAAGTATCTTGTCAACCTCACATTACTTCCCATCCTCGCATGCCGCAGCAGTCTGTATAGCAGCAGCGGGTTAGCAACGTGACTACCGGTAACCAAATGTCTATGGTTGAGTCGGCCACCTGGTCAGATGATCAGCCAACCGGCGCGTCCTGCGGCTTGTCTCTGCACGTGCCGGTCTCCTCGTATCACTTGTGCCCGACCGTTGTGGAGAGCCCCTCGAAGGAGATACATTGTGCCCATGAAGAAGATCATCACCGGC
>NZ_JAQREI010000058.1:0-499 GCF_028599215.1 Pseudoalteromonas sp. Angola-30 | reverse complement strand
CTGCTCGACGAGCTTGAAAACTGGCCCGAAAAGCAAACAACCCATCACTACGATTTAAGTTGTGCCCTGGCTATTTTATGGATGATAGCCAGCACAGGGGCAGGCGGCGTTCCTCGTGTAAATAGCCGTAAAGTGACAAAACAAATAAGGGGCTATCATGTTTAAAAGCAAGCCACGTATTACATCAAAAGCATACGCTGCGCTTAGCCGTATGTTTGACCAAAACCGCTTAGACCCTAGCCTAACAGCGCTTATTACTGAGCTACCAAACCCAGATCCAATCTTGCGCCGTGCGGGTAAAAACACGGCTATTTATGAAGAAATAGCCCGTGATGCTCACGTTATTGGAGAGTTGCGATCACTGCGCAGTGGCTTATTTAGCTTTAATACTGAGCTTGTGCCAGGCGGTGACGACGCAGCCAGTTTAAAAAGTTATGAGTTAGCTAAAGCCTTTTTTGCCCGTAAACCATGCCCACATACCGAATGGGCCGATATGGAC
>NZ_JAQREI010000057.1:0-505 GCF_028599215.1 Pseudoalteromonas sp. Angola-30 | reverse complement strand
GATGCACCAGCGCTCACCAACGACAGCTCGCCAACAGTTACGGGCACCAGTGATGCACCAAACAGCACCGTTACGATAACCTTTACCGATGCAGCCAATGCCGTACAAACTATTGATGTACAAACCGATGCGAATGGTAATTGGAGTGCCACCCCAGCGACTGATTTAGCCGAAGGGAGTTACAGTGTCAGTGCCAGCATCACGGATGCAGCGGGCAACACGGGCACAGGGACAGACAGCGGCGAAGTGGATGTAACTCCACCGGCTCTTGCCTTTACGCCAACCTTCGAGCTTGGTTTATTGGTTACCCTCAGTGGTACGTCTGACCTGCCAGCAGGCAGTGAAATCACCATCACCGAGCAACTTATTGGCGGAGGAGTGGGTGTAACTTACACCACCACAACCGATGCCAACGGTAATTGGTCTTTGGTGGGGCTTGATGTATCACTACTGGATGTAGGCTCTGTGATTGCCACAGCCACAGATGCAGCAGGGAACACACGCA
>NZ_JAQREI010000056.1:0-511 GCF_028599215.1 Pseudoalteromonas sp. Angola-30 | reverse complement strand
AGCAAACTGTTAGCAGTCCCGTGCTTAATGCGCTTGTTATGTGTAAATTTTCTCCACACAATTAAAATCTGCAAATGTAACTTTAAATGTAGAACCTGAGCGTAACTCAATAATATGCTGAAATCCATTGCCTGTAATCGATACTTCATGGGTTAAAACATCACCATGAAAAGTATCACCATAATTAAATGGATTCTCAGTACCTATAAGTTCATATGATTTTACTTTTAAATAATTCAGAACAATATCACGGTCATGTTGTTGGCCAAGTAAATTTAATGAAATTGATAAAGAGGGTTCAAATGGACGAACCTTATTTCTATTTTCTGCAATAGTTATCGATGTAACCCATGCATCATGAAGTGATTTTGGGTGGTTTAATTCATACCTTTCAGTGTTTGCAGCAAACTCAAATAATTCACTCGGAAAATTATTCCTATTTGAATTTAGATTAGAAATATATTCATCAAAGCTAGAATTCATTTACCAAACTTCCATTTACACATAACGC
>NZ_JAQREI010000055.1:0-513 GCF_028599215.1 Pseudoalteromonas sp. Angola-30 | reverse complement strand
GATATATCTTACATTAACGTGCGCCTTGTCAGTTTAACTCCGTATTTTATCTTCTTAAAAACATCAAGTTATTGTTATTTATAGTTATTTTTATTTTTCAATTTTATGACCGTAATTTTTTTTGTTTTCCTCACTATCATACTAAGCCGTTTGCTTTAAACTTTACTTTGTTAAGACGACATAGCCCAATGATTGAGCTACTGCCACGGATAAGGAATCAGGCAACTAAGTAGTTACTAGCAGGAAGCACAAAGGACAAGTTAACACGGATGCAGGGATGAAACAGGAAGTACACGGAGTACTAAAATAGCTGGGAGCTATTTAAAGGACACCAAGGATGATGCGATAGGAAATTGCAGGAGCGTTAGTTTACGCAGGATAGCCAAGGCGGCAAGTGGATATTGCAAGATGCAATGGAGAGTAAACACGGTAGTTTGCTCGTTCAGAGGATGATAAACAGGGAATAGGTAAAGGATACCTTACAGGATGTTTGCAATTGGGGCGTAACTGAGG
>NZ_JAQREI010000054.1:0-517 GCF_028599215.1 Pseudoalteromonas sp. Angola-30 | reverse complement strand
CCGATGGATTAATTAATCCTGCCAGCGGTAATACCGCTAAAATATTAAAAATATTCGAACCAACTATGTTACCCAGCGCTAAGTCATCTTCATTTTTAAGTACACCTGCAATTGAAGCTGCAAGTTCAGGTAAGCTGGTGCCTATAGCAATAATGGTCAAACCAATCACTAAGTCACTTAAGCCAAAATATTTTGCGATATCAACGGCTGAGCCAACTAAAAAGTGTGAACTAACCGGCAGTAAAATCATACCCACTACCAGCCAAAAAAAAGCTTTTTTGGTTGGTACGTTGTCAGGTACTTCGTCACAGGCTTCGCTCACAAACGGATCGTCTTGGTTTTTAGCTCGCAGTGAGACAAAAATAAGTCCGCCAATAAAAACAACAAAGCCAGATAATAAGGCTGCACCTTCAAAAAATGAAAAATAGTTATCTGAAAAAATATACCAAGTTGCAATGGAGACCAGCAGTACCAGTGGAATTTCACGTTTTAACGTACTTGAAGATACTGATAAGGG
>NZ_JAQREI010000053.1:0-538 GCF_028599215.1 Pseudoalteromonas sp. Angola-30 | reverse complement strand
TCTTTGTGTAACGCGGTTAAATCTCTACCTACTCCCATACTTCTTACACTGGGTTCACGGTGAAATGAATGACGAAGTGCTGAGTGATGCCCTTGGTAGCGCTGCGGTAATAACATTTCCATTTTTTTATCGAGTAGTTCTATTTCACTGTAACCAAAAGATTTACATAACGATTGATTAACCGCTTGAATAATGCCCGCTTGGTCACCTATTAACACACCATGTGGTGCAGCTTGAATAGAGCGTTGAAACATATTATTAGCGCGCAGCCTTTGCGATATATCAACCAGTGTGGCTAAAACTAATTCTTGTTGTCCTTGTATTGGGTTTAAACCTATTTCAATTGGGATTTGCTTACCATTTTTTTGACTCGCAAATAACTCACGGCCTTCACCCATTAAGCGTTTTCGAGGGTTAGCAAAAAACTGACTCATCAAGTGGGTATGATTGGCTTTAAATTGAGCTGGAAGTAAACTATCTATGTTCATCCCTATGAGTTCTGAATCCTCATAGCCCAGTATTTCAGACAGTTGATTAT
>NZ_JAQREI010000052.1:0-571 GCF_028599215.1 Pseudoalteromonas sp. Angola-30 | reverse complement strand
GTTCACTGAGACGGGGAGGCAAGCGTGGTAGCCGGCCAGGCGGAGCCATTTTTTTTCCGTAGTAGCAAATCTGGCCGGTGGCCGGAGGTCCCGGCCTGCCAGGCATCGGCCGCCGCGCAGCGGTCGGCCCGCCTGGCTTCTGACCGGAGCGAACCCCGGAGGGGTCGCGCAGGGACATAAGAAGAGAGTGAAATTTGGTGTTTTTTGGCTTAAGTCATTGATATTTATGAATATGAGTGATTTTAGCCAGTCGGTTTTTTCCGTGTTTGCTGTCGGTTTTTTTAGTGTTTGCTGTCGGTTTAAAACCGACTCTGGTTTTTGGAGATCGGATCTGTAGAATGAGAACCTAGATGCGAATCGCTTGGGAAACCGACTCATGGGTGACTTGGAAAAGCTAGTGGCCCCGGACCCTCAAAAGGCTGTCGAAAGATCGCGCGGAGGGACCACCAGCAAGAAGCTGAAGGCGATCTCGCATAGGAAGCTTCTCGACACAGAGACAGGGGAAGTCGTCGAAGTCGGCCATGTAGAACTACAAGAGCGTGACGCGAATTTTGAGAAGATATGGCTAGGC
>NZ_JAQREI010000051.1:0-578 GCF_028599215.1 Pseudoalteromonas sp. Angola-30 | reverse complement strand
AAGGTGAAAGCACAATTGAAGTGAGCGTACGCGACAGCGTAGGCAACGAAACCACCGTGAGTGAAACCACGACTATCGACACGCAAGCGCCAACGCTTACGATACAAAATGTAGGCGATATAAACGATTTAACACCGACACTGCAAGGCACCAGTAACGAAATTGGCGGCACGGTAACACTCACCGTGACCGACAGTGATGGCGCTGTGCAAACCATTACCACCACCGTTGGCACGGATGGGCATTGGGATATTGAAGTGCCAAGTGCGCTGGCACAAGGTGACTTTACTGTAACGGCCAGTATTACTGATGCCGCCGGCAATGAGAGCACCGCCAACAGCAGTGGTAATGTAGATACCATTACCCCGGTTGTAACTGTGGATGCACTGGGGCTTGGTAACGACAGTACTCCACTTATTAGTGGTACTTCAACTGAGCCAGAAGGCACAGCTGTAAACATTGTAATCACCGACAGTAATGGCGATGAAACACCGCTCACCGCCACCGTGGATGTCAACGGCAACTGGCAAGCAATCAGTCCAGAATTACCTGATGGCAGCTACAGTGTACAAGCCAGC
>NZ_JAQREI010000050.1:0-587 GCF_028599215.1 Pseudoalteromonas sp. Angola-30 | reverse complement strand
GTACGGCACGCGCCGCGGCAACCACGAGGTGATGATGCGGGGCACCTTCGCCAACATCCGCATCAAGAACCAGATGGTCCGCGACGGCTCCGGCAACGTGGTCGAGGGCGGCTACACGCTGTTCCAGCCGACCGGCGAGAAGATGTTCATCTACGACGCGGCGCAGAAGTATGCGGCGCAGGGCACGCCGCTCGTCGTCTTCGCGGGCAAGGAGTACGGCACCGGCTCCTCGCGCGATTGGGCGGCCAAGGGCACCAAGCTGCTCGGCATCCGCGCCGTGATCGCCGAGAGCTTCGAGCGCATCCACCGCTCGAACCTCGTCGGCATGGGCGTCGTGCCGCTGGTCTTCCAGGGCGACACGTCCTGGGATTCGCTGGGCCTGAAGGGCGACGAGACCGTCACCATCAAGGGCCTCGCGGGTGAGCTGAAGCCGCGCCAGACGCTGACCGCCGAGATCACCTCCGCCGACGGCTCGGTGAAGCAGGTCCCGCTGACCTGCCGCATCGATACGCCCGACGAGCTGGAGTACTTCCGCCACGGCGGCCTCCTGCCCCTGTCTCTTCTCCTCATCTTACCCTGCCGCCGCA
>NZ_JAQREI010000005.1:0-239897 GCF_028599215.1 Pseudoalteromonas sp. Angola-30 | reverse complement strand
TTGCAGTTGTAGTCACCGCAGGGTTAACGCCATCGCTTATTGTTACAGTAACTATTTGGCCATCTTCTACATCTTCTACAGTACCGCGTACAACAATGGCTGCACTTTCGCCGCTGCCGTTAATAACACCGTCGGCTGTTTTATCAATGTTGGTTGTAATGTCTGCTAATTTGTCTATTTCAACGGTGTCTCTTGCTGTGGCTTCATTGCCAGCTAAATCAGAGACGTCGGCTCTTGCCACAATATCGCCATCGTTTAAAGAGCTTGCATCTATAGGAGCTGTGACATATTCACCATTTTGTACAATTGCTTGCACAGCTATATCTGGGTTTACACCATCCCTTAGGGTGATAGTTACAACTTGGCCATCTTCAATGCCACTCACGGTGCCACGCACTACAATTTCTTGGTTTTCGTTACTGCCATTAATAACCGAATCAGCCGTTTTATCAATGCTAGTTGTTATAGCTGCCGTTGTGTCTATTTCAACATTATCTTGTGCACTAACAGGGTTACCTGCTGCATCAGTAACCTCTGCAGTAGCGACCATCGTGCCATCATTTAAGCCTGTTGCGTCCATTGGCTCTGTAACATATTGACCATTTTGAACTACAGCCTGAGTAATTACCGGAGGGTTAATACCGTCGCTCAACGTTACAGTAACTATTTGGCCATCTTCAACATCTTCTACAGTACCGCGTACAACCACACCTGCATTTTCTGCTGTATTAACATTATCGCGAAGATCGTCGTCTTGCCCGTTAATCACTCCATCATCTGTTTTATCTATTGATGCAGTTATTAATGCGCTGTTATCTATTTCAAAAGAATCGTCTGCAACTGCGGTATTTCCAGCCGTATCAAGCACACTTGCTGATACCGAAATATCGCCATCATTAAGTGCAGAAATATCCACACCTGAAAGCGCGTAATTACCATTTTCAACAATTGCGGTAACAACCACTTCATTGCCTAATGAGTCTGTAAATATAATGGTAACTTCTTGGCCATCTTCAACACCATTTACTATGCCGCTAAGCGAAATATCGGTGTTTTCAGCGCTGCCATTTATAACGCCATCTTCAGTTTTATCAATATTAAGTGTTAGCGTGCTTTGTGTGTCTTTTGAAAAAGTAACCTCTTGAGTGGCCTCATTCCCAGCTGCATCAAAAATACTTATTTGCGCTGAGATTTCGCCATCAGCTAAAGATTCAATATCACCGCTAATTTGCCAATTCCCATCAGCATCAACTTCAGCTGTTACTACTACTTGCTGATTATTACTATCCGTAAAAGTAACGGTAACTAATTGGCCTGGCTCAATATCTGTAACCGAGCCACTAAGTTGTACATTATTTTGCTCGGCGCTATTAATAACCCCATCAATATCTTGTGCCACTATGCTTGTTGCAACAGAGCTGTCATATTGCGCTTCATCGCTCGCGCTTGCTGGGTTTCCTGAAATATCTTGAGCAGTTGCATTTGCACTAATAGTGCCATCATTTAACGATGAAATATCAACACCGGCTATTTCATAACTGCCATTAACTACGATTGCCGTTAATGTAATTGGAGGGTTAACACCGTCACTCAATACAACAGTCACTGTTTGGCCGTCTTCAATACCAGTTACTACACCTCGTACAGTTACGTTACTCTCTTCTTCGCTATTGATAACGCCATCTTGTGTTGAGTCTATTTCGACGGTGAGCTGTGCTGTTTTATCATGTGAAATAACCTGAGATGCGGTGCTTTCGTTACCTAATAAATCTTGTGCTTGCGCGGTTGCTGTGATCTCTCCATCACTTAACGAAGAAATATCGACTTCTAATTGGTACTGGCCATTTTCAACAACAGCCTCAACACTCACTTCATTGCCATCTATGTCTGTTAAGGTTACTAAGACTGTTTGACCATCTTCAATACCTTCAACTGTTCCGCTTACTTGTACTACGTTTTCTGAGTTATTTATTACGCCATCTTCGGTTTCATTAACGTCTATTGTTATAATGGCCGTAGTATCTTTTGAGAATGATTTTTGAGTTTGCGTGTCATTACCCGCTTCATCAATGGTACTAACTTGTATGGTGTAATTTCCATCCGGTAAATCGGCAAAAGGCTCAGGGCCAACACTCCATTGACCATTAGTGACTGTTGCCTCATACGTTGCTATAGGGTTACCTTGCGCATCAAAAATGGTCACTGTTACCAGCTGTCCATCTTGCACATCTTGCACTTCACCTTCAAATTCAATTGGTTGATTAGTGTTTAAGCCATCCTCAAAATCAATAAAAATATCTGCTTGAGTATCTTTTACTTTAGTTTCACTGGCTGCATCATCTTCGTTGCCCCCTACAAGAGAAACCGTTGCAGTCACTTCACCATCATTTAGAGCAGTAATATCAATATTTGTTACAGACCAAACACCATCTTGCACTTCGGTTGTAACAATTATTTCGTTGCCATCGCTATCACTTAAAACTATTTGTACTAACGAGCCATCGGGTACATTTTCAACAGTACCGGAAAATTCCAAAGCCACAGCATCGTATTTATTAATAAACACACCATCGCCACCGAGCTGACCTACAGTAAAAATAGGGTCGGGTCTGAACTCAATAAAATTAGGATCTTCTTCTTCTGTTGTTTCGGTAGGTGTTGTTTCATAGCCTGATTCAGGAACAAGTTCTTGCCCTTGGCGAGCAATAAGTTGATAAGCCACTTGAGCTTCATTAGCATCACTTGAGGATAAAGATGTAACGCTACTGGTATTGCTGCGGGCGTCAAAGGTACTATTTTGGCTTAAATCCGATACAAGCTGTGAAATAATATCTTGAGGTACAACAAGCTGTTCACTGGCTTCAGAAAAAACCAGCTCGTTCCCCTCTAGCGCAATGTCACTGCTATTTAACACAGGCAGGTCGGCAAATTGCTCTGGTATAGAGTCTACCTTGACCCAATCTCCATTATCCATAACAACCCAGACATCACTTAGTAGTTCGACAATAACAACAGCTTTACTTATATTTTCCAAAGTGAATTTCCTAAATAGTTAATGAGAGTAAATAGCGGCTTAGCCAAAAGGTAGCTCTAATCGTTACAAAATCCAGTCAATGATACAAAAAAATAACATCTTACAGTACCTTTTTACTGGATTTTATAGTGGTTAAGTTTGAAATATAGTTATTATTTATAAGATAATATCAAAATTGCAATACAAAAAAATTAGAAAAATGTAACTGCTACATGTATACAACGTATGAAGGGGTGATTTGGATTCAATAAAATTTATTTATTTGTAAATTTATATGTTAGCAATTTTATTGGGAATAAATTAACATCCCTAAAGGTAGTTTCATTTCCAAATTAGTCAAGCAAATGCAAAGTGCACGTTTTATTCCCTTTAGAAAACAAGATATTGTTGATATGTGCAGCGCTGAGCTCACAAACAACTCAGAGCAAACATCGTTTAAACAATTTTGCGATTTATTAGCAAGCCTTATCCATTACGATTACCATTCAACACTTGAGTCGCTCAAAAATAACTACGCGCCCTTTGATCCTAATAGCGATACGCGATCTTTAGCGCCAGTATCAGCTGATCAAAAAGCGCAGTGCCAACGCGAATTTGCTAAAGATTTTGCTAAGGTACTTAATGCAGCTAACTTTGAAGTGATCACCCATCAAGACCTGCAAGATGCACTCAACGAAGAGTCACTATTTAAAGTACGCCTTGAGGTAAAGTTTGACGACTTTGAAGAAGTGGTTTTTTACCGCCGTGGCGAATCACAACTCACTGAAACCATAACCAGCTTTTGGGGCTTGCGTAAAAAGCCCCTGCACTTTACCAATTACGACCGCGTTGCGGTGTTTATTCGCTTTAAAGATAAAGCTTACTTTGAGGCTAAAAATAAAACGCCTTTAGGGTTTGAACCAAGCTCTACCATAGTTAAGCTGTTTCAAAATGTACCCAAAGCCGACCTTGAAATGCTATTTCCAAATAGCGAAGTACGTATGCGCCCTATAGATAAAGTGATTATTGGCTCATCGGCTTTAGTAGGCGGTGCTGTGGTATTAATCACTAAGCTTGGCGCATCTATTTTATTGTTATTTGCTTTATTTGCTTTTTGGGGTGGCTTTAGAAGTGAAGCCGTAGAAATGACCCAACAACACTTTATTACCTTTGCTATTGGAATGGGGGTTTTTGGCAGCTTTATTTTTAAAGAGTGGAGTAAATTTAAAAACCGTAAAATTAAATTTATGAAAGCGCTAAGCGATAACCTCTACTTTAAAAATCTAGATAACAATGCCGGTGTTTTTCATACCCTTATAGACGCCGCCGAAGAAGAAGACATAAAAGAAGCTCTGCTGGCCTATACGTTTTTACTAAAATCAGAAAGTGGCCTAAGCGCACAGGCGCTTGATGAGCAAATAGAGGCGTGGTTTAAAACAAAGTATAAATGCGAACTCGACTTTGAAATTAGCGATGCGCTTGAAAAACTCACCCGGATGCGTTTAGTAACCTGCACTAACAATGTGTATAGCGCAATAAATTTAGATCATGCAAAAACTATTTTGGATGAGCGCTGGGATAATCTTTTTCAATATAATTAACCTGCATGGTTTACTTAACAACAAAAAGCAGCTGAAACTTCAGCTGCTTTTTACGTTGTATTTTGAGCTGCAACTAACTAAGTTGCTTGTTAAATTTTGCATGCACTAATTTATAAAGCGCAGGCAATATTAATAGCGTCAGTAGAGTTGATGAAATAATTCCGCCAACCACAACCGTTGCCAGCGGCCTTTGTAGCTCAGCGCCGGTGCCTGTATTTAGCGCCATAGGAATAAACCCTAAACTCGCCACTAAAGCCGTCATTAGTACTGGGCGCAGGCGCGAGAGCGCACCGGTTTTTATTGCATCTATCAAACTAAGCCCATCGGCTCTTAACTGCTTAATAAACGACAGCATAACCACGCCATTTAATACCGCTACACCACTTAGCGCGATAAACCCCACACCTGCCGATATTGATAACGGCATATCGCGTAGCAGTAACGCAAGCACACCACCACTAAGGGCAAGTGGTACGCCGCTAAATATAATTAACGAATCACGCAGTGAATTAAACGCGCTATAAAGCAGGCCAAATATAAGTAATAAAGTAACCGGTACCACCAGCGATAGCCGCTTACTTGCCGATTCTAGTTGTTCAAACGTGCCGCCGTATTCAATCCAATAACCACTAGGTAAATTAAGCTGCGAATTTAAAGCAGTTTGTGCATCGCTTACAAAGCTTGCTAAATCGCGCCCTTCTACATTTGCAGTTACTACAACATTACGCTTACCGCTTTCGCGGTTGATTTGATTAGGTCCTTTATTAATACTAATATTTGCAACTTCGCCCAGCGGTACAAATGCAAGGTCGGGATTAGCACTTTTTGGCACAGCTACAGGCAAACGCGCAAGCTGTGTTATATCCCTCGACCAACGCTCATCTAAACGCACTAATAACGAAAAACGTTTGTCGCCTTCATAAATTAGCCCAGTTTGCACACCACCTATAGCAGCACTTACACTTTGCTGTATATCGGTTACTGTTAAACCTAGCAGCGCCATGTGGTCGCGAAGCGGCGTAACCGAAAGCGTAGGCAGGCCTTCCATTTGCTCAAGGCGTACATCGGTTGCACCAGTAATATTTTGTACCAAGGCTGTGGCTTTTTCACCGAACTGTTTTAATGTTGATAAATCATCACCATAAATACGCACAGCCACATCGGCGCGCACGCCAGCAATTAGCTCGTTAAAGCGCATTTCTATTGGTTGGGTAAACTCATAGTTATTACCGGGTACTTCATTAACTAAATGACGAATTTGCTTAACCAGTTCTTCTTTAGGTAAAGCAGGATTTGGCCATTGATCGCGAGGTTTTAACATTAAAAAGGTGTCGGCAACGTTAGGTGGCATAGGATCGTTTGCTACATCGGGAGTACCTATTTTTGAAAATACTTTTGCCACCTCCGGCTTAGCTAAAATGGCTTGCTCTAGCTCTTTTTGCATTTTTACCGATTGCTCAATACCGGTGCCGGTAATGCGCAGCGCATGCATAGCTATATCGCCCTCATCAAGCTGCGGTAAAAATTCAGCCCCCATATTTTTAACTTTAAAGCCAAGTGCAATTACAAGCACACCCGCAATACTAACCATCACCCACGGTAACTTAAGCGATAGACCAAGTAGCGGTTTATAGCCTTTTTTAATACCGCGCATAACTGCATTTTCGCTCTCACTTACCTTAGCGCGTACAAATACCGCAATAGCGGCAGGTACAAAGGTAACCGCAAAAATAAGTGCACCCACTAATGCAGCAACAACAGTAAATGCCATTGGCTGAAACATTTTGCCCTCAACACCACTTAATGCAAACAGCGGTAAATACACCAGCATAATAATTAAAATACCAAATACTGCTGGGCTGAACACTTCTTTAGTGGCGGCGGTTACCACATTTAAACGCTCGTTTAGTGTAAGTAGCCTGCCATGCTTATGTTGCGCAAGGCCAAGTTGCCTTAAACAGTTTTCAACTACTATTACAGCGCCATCAACAATTAAACCAAAATCGATTGCGCCTAAGCTCATTAAGTTACCCGACACCCTATTACCTACCATACCGGTAATGGCAAATAGCATACTAAGCGGAATAACCATGGCCGTAATCAATGCGCCAGTTACGTTACCCAGTAGAAGCAGTAAAATAACAACCACCAACACCGCGCCTTCAAACAGGTTCGTTTTTACAGTGTCTATGGTTTTATCAACAAGGGTTGTTCTGTCGTACACAGGCTCAACCACTACACCTGCTGGTAGGCTAAGTTGTACATCTTTAAGTTTTTCAGCCATGGCTTTTGCCACTACGCGGCTGTTTTCACCAATGAGCATCATGGCGGTGCCAAGCACGGTTTCTTTACCGTTATAAGTAGCAGCGCCGGTTCTGAGCTCTTTACCTAGGCGCACATTTGCTACATCTTTAATGCGTACTGGTGCATCATCGCGCTTAGCAACTACGGTATTGGCTATATCATCAATGGTTTTTAATTGCCCTGGTGAGCGCACTAAATATTGCCCGTCAAAACGCTCTATAAACCCTGCACCTTGGTTACTGTTATTTAATTTAAGTGCTGTGATTACATCGCTTAGCGTGAGCTTATAAGCGAGTAGCTTTTCTGGCATGGGCGCTACTTGGTACTGGCGCTCAAAACCTCCTTGGCTGTTTATTTCGGTAACGCCTTTTACTTTTAATAACTGCGGACGAATAACCCAATCTTGCAGGGTACGTAAATCTTCTGCATTAAATGGCGTGCCATCATCTTTTAATGCACCGTTATTTGCATGCACAGAGTAAGTAAAAATCTCCCCTAACCCGCTGGCAATTGGCCCTAAGTTTGGTTCAATATTGGCTGGTAGGTTTGAACGAATACTTTGAATACGCTCACTAATTTGCTGGCGCGCCCAATAAATATCGGTCCCTTCATTAAAAATAACGGTAACTTGCGAAAGCCCATAACGCGAAATTGAGCGGGTATAATCAAGCTTAGGAATACCCGCCATTGCGGTTTCAATCAAATATGTAATGCGCTGCTCGGCTTCAAGCGGGGTAAAGCCCGGCGCTTTGGTATTTATTTGCACTTGTATATTAGTTATATCGGGTACGGCATCAACGGCTAAATTTTGTGTGTTGTATACGCCAAACCCAGCAAATAAAAGTGTGAGCGCAAGCACCATCATGCGGCGCTTAACCGCAAACGAAACTATCCAGTTAATCATGTTGCCTCCTAGTGAGAGTGACTTGCGCCGCTTTTTAAAATATCGGCTTTAATTACATAACTGTTTTGCGTTACGTACTCACTGTTTGGCGAAAGCCCTTCGAGCACTTCTACCCACTCGCTGTTTTTGGCACCAAGTTTTACAGGGCGTACTTCAAACACATTGCCACTTTTTATAAACACGCTAGGTTTGCCGTTAAATTCCTGAATAGCAATCGCTTTAACGCGTACAGCCGCATCTACTTTTGCAGTACTAATGTCGCTATTAACATGCATACCAGGTCGCCAATGGCCATCAGGGTTTTTAAGTTCGATTCGCGCACGTGCAATATGCCCGCCACTCATCATTGGGGCTATGTAAAACACCTCACCTTGGGCATTTAAATGATGATGTAAGTCATACACTGTAGCGCTTTGCCCTATGGCGAGCTTTTCAATGTTATCGGGAAAGGCCGACAGCTCAACCCATACGGTTTCAAGGTTTACTATTTGCATTAAAGCGCTACTGGCAAGCTCACCGCGCTTTAAATATTGCTCGGTAATAACGCCTGTAATTGGGCTTTTTATGGTATAATTTTGTAGGGTTTCGCGGTTGGTTATGCTGGCAAGCTTCTCGCCTTTTTTAACGCTTTGACCAATGCTTACAAAAATATCGTTAACTAAGCCGGTATAAGGCGCCATTACTTCAACGGTGCTCTGCGCAGTGGGCGCTATAACACCAAATAAAGTATCTGTTAGCTCAACGCTACCAGCTTTTGCAATGTCAGTTTTAATACCAGCGCGTTCAATTGCTTTCTCGCTTAGCGTTGTGCGCCCTTCTTCTTGCTCATAATGATAATTTATTTCAGCGCCTTTATAGCGAGCCATTACATCAAGCTTAAAAGAATGCGGCTCGTTTACGCTCACGGTACTTACTAAGTAGTCATCTTCAGCTTTAAAGCGAATAAGCTGTGGCTCTTCACCTAAACGCTGCACGTTTATGGTTACCTCTAACTGGTTTATATCAACGGCTTTACCGTTCTTAAACCCATATATTCGCAGCTCAGTATTACCGGCAAACTGGGTTAATTTAAGCTCTAAATCAAGGACGTTATTGGTTAGTAAAAAGCCGCCATGCGGGCCTTTTTGTGTGTGTTCGCCTTTATGGCCTTGTTCGTGACTATCATCATGACTTTCTTCGTGATTGTCATCAGATGCCATAGCCGTGCTACTTAAAAATGGGAGTGTAAGTAATTGCGTAATTAATAATGCGATAAGAGTTTTATTCATGATTGCTGAGTCTCAATTAAAGGTTGGCCAGTTAAACGCTCAAGGGTAAGGAGCACTTGGTATAGCTCGCTATGCGTTATGATAAGTGCGCGTTTAGAATCAAATAAAGCTTGCTGTGCGTCGAGTAATTGCAATACCGATATTTGCCCTTGTTGATAGCTTTTTAAACTTTGCTTTATAAGCGTTTGCGCTTGTGGAATAACGCGCTGTGTTAAAAGCTGTGCTTGCGCCGCTTTACCTTGGTAATACGCATAGAGCGTGCGTATTTGCTTACGTAACTGAATACGTAATTGCCCTTGTTGCTCATTAAGTAGCGTAAGTTGATGCTGTGCCGCCTCAATATTACCGCCATTAGCGTTACTTAATTGCAGCGGCATTGAAAACGAAAACACTAACGAGCTGGCATCAGTTTGCTGGTTATATCGCACACCACCACCAAGGGTTAAATCACTTTGACCCGTTGATTTTTGCAGTACTAAGTTGGCAGTTTGTTGCATGTATTGCTGCTGTAGTAGTGCAAATTCTGGTGCTGTATTTACCATATCAAGTAACGCTGCCTCACTTTTAATAGCAGCTATTTTTGATAAATCTCCCGCATAGTAATCACTCACTTGCTCCTCTTGCCAAAGCTCATTGAGTGCTAAGCGAGAGCGCTCAAATTCACTTTGTAGCATGGCCGTGTTTAAATCTACTTGGCTTAACGCATAGCGCATGCGGGTTACATCAGCACTTGAGACCGCACCGGCTTTAGCGCGTTTTTCAATTGCGTTGAGTGCCTGCTTAACAGTGTTTTTACGCTCACTGTTTAGTGCAATTAACGCCTGAAATTTTAATACTTGGTAATAACGCTCAGCGGTGGTTGCTAAAAGTGCTAACCGAGTATTTTTATACTCAATTGTTTGCGCTTTTATATTTGCAGTAGCGTAATTAATACGATTTTGGCGTTTATCTCCAAGCTCAATTAACTGGCTCAAAGCCAGCGTGTACTGCGCCCCCGAAAACGCATGAGAGCCATGAGTTCCTAAAAAGTTTTCAGCTTCAAAGCTCAGCTCAGGGTTAGGTGAAAGCGCGGCTTGGCTTTTAAGCGCGGTTAATATTTTTTGATGGTACGGGTAGCGTTTAAGCTGTAAGTTTTGCTGCTCGGTATTTTTAAGCGCTTGCTTTAGCGTTAATACGTTTTGAGGCTCGCTTTTTGCCAAAGCGCTCAGTGTTGGTAATGCACACAGTAGCGCTACCAGCATAAGTAGTTTTTTGTTCATATAGCATATCCGTTTTAACAAACAGAGTTGGCTTAATCACTATGCCTATTTTAAAAACAAGCGCGATTAAGCAACCTAAATATGTACATAATTAGCCTTGTAGCGCACAGGCGCAGGCAGTTATATACAAAGTGTTTAAAATTAAAAACTAACTATAAAAATTGGGTGGCGGAACATCCGGTGGGTAATTTAAACCATTGTAACAAGCATTGTTTGTGGCCTGGCTTTGTTCAGGGCTTATTGAATGATTTATCGTACTGTAGTAACCACAGTGGCAATGCTGATGGGCATGAATTTCGGTAGGTGGTTGCGCGTCTTCATCGTTTGTATCGGCCACAGACTGAATGTGCGAGGCATGATCGACTTCTTCTTGTAAATGATACGCGGCAGCATCACAGCTAATAAAGCTGTGTACAAGCACAAGAAGTATCACGACTAAAAAGTAGTTTGAGCGCATCCATTACCTAATTAAATTTAAAGTAGGTTCCTATTTTACAAACTAGGAACAGCGGCATATTAAACCCGCACGCGTCTTGAGGTCAATAAACAACGCGCAAAACCGTTGATAAAAGTTTACTGCCCTTCGTCTACACAACATTCGTTTTGTAAAAAACCAATTACATCGTCTAAGCGCTGGTACATAGCCACGCAATAAAGCGTGCGCCCTTCGCGCCTTTGGCTAATTAGCCCAGCGTTAACTAAGCCCGATATATGGTGCGAAAGTGTAGAGCCCGCCATGCTTAGCTCTTCTTGTATATTGCCAACACTAATTCCAGTGTGCCCTGCTTTAACTACACGCTTATATATAGTTAAACGCGTAGGATGGCCTAATTCTTTTAATGCTTTTGCAACGTCGATAATTTCCATTACAACCTCGTAATTTCTAAATTATTAGAAATAATAACAATTTGAATCTTTAAATACAGCTTTATTAGCAAGTTACCTTAAAAGTTAAAAAATAAAACATTTAGAAACAAGGGCATAAAAATTACTTCTATATATCTAGAAATAAAGTATTGACGATATTATTGCCCATTAATATACTTCCATAAAATTCGAAATATAACTTACTTAACGTAAGTTATACCTTGTGTACTTTGGAGTGCGTTATGAGTAATGAAATGCTAGCAATGGCAAAAGAGGCGTTAGGCATGTTTGCCTTTTTAGCTACAGAGTTAACTATTTTATTTATTGTTATTAGTTATTTAGTGGGTGTCTTACAGCTATTTATAACACCCGAAAAAATTCAATCTATTTTAAGTTCAAAAAACGGTAAGGGCTACGTTGTTGCTGCTTTATTGGGGGCTATTACACCATTTTGTTCGTGCTCAACCATTCCGTTTTTAAAAGGATTATTAAGAGCGAGAGCGGGCTTTGGCCCTATGATGGTATTTTTATTTGGCAGCCCGCTACTTAACCCGGTGATCATTGGGTTATTTGTAATTACCTTTGGCTGGCAGGTCGCTTTATTTTACTTTTTAGTGGCTGTGGTGGTGTCGGTTGTAGCAGGCTATACCCTTGAAAAGCTAGGCTTTGAAAGGTATGTAAAACCAGAAGCTTACAGCAAAGAATCTACTAGTAGCTGCGTAAAACCAAGCTGTAGTGAGCCTAAAGAAGTTGAGCCAAGCTGTGCAACCACAAACTGCGGCGAACCTAAAGCAATAGAGCCTACTAAAAAAGCGCAGCCTAATCGCTGGATAAAAGTGTGGCATGCAACCTTTAAAGACTTTAAACAGGTGTTTCCGTACTTAATGCTAGGGGTAGCAATAGGCTCGTTTATTTATGGCTTTATTCCTACCGAGCTAATTGCTAAATATGCGGGCGATGGTATGTGGTATGCCATTCCTATTGCAGCCATTATTGGTATTCCACTTTATATTAGAGCCGAAGCCGTTATTCCGCTAAGTGCCGCATTGGTCAAAAAAGGCATGGCGCTTGGCTCGGTAATGGCATTAATAATTGGCAGCGCGGGCGCAAGCTTAACAGAAGTTATTTTGCTTAAATCAATTTTTAAAAACCAAATGATAGCCGCCTTTTTGTTTGTCATTATTACTATGGCTATTGGTGCAGGCTTTTTATACCAAGCTATTTTTTAAATGCTCATTTTTCTAAACTCAGTGGGTGACACGCCCACTGATTTTTTAAACCGTTTTGAAAAATTAAATATATTAGGGTACCCCACGTAAGCGGCAATATGGGCAACCGGCCAGCGGGTATTTAGTAGCAAGTTTTTAGCCCGTTTAATACGTAAATAAATAAGCTGCTGCATTGGGCTTTTACCAAATTGTGCCTGGCATAACCTGTGTAAATGCGGTGCTGAGTAATGTACTTGTTCGCACATAGCCTCTATTGTCCAATCAAACTGCAGGCGCTCTTCTACTTCTAAAAACAAGCTGGTTAATCTGTTTTGCCCGCCTATTTGCGGCTCGCTTTGAAGCGTAGTGTTTAAATAGTGGCTTAAAATAGGCATTACGCCTTCGCGCAAAGTAGCGTTTGCCTCGCTGTATAAAAGCTCCATAGCTAAATGTAATGGCGCTAACTGCTGATTAGTTAATACTTTAGCCTGCGCTAAATTTAAATGCTGCCAACGCTTGGTATTTGCAAGGTTTAGCCAAATCACATCCCACTTTTCGCTCGCTATTTCAACCTCAAAACTTTGCCTTGCAGGCAATATAGCTAAGCTATTTTCGGCAAGTGTATATTGGTTATTAATGGTTTTTAGCGTGCCCTGGCCACCCAAAGTATAAAACAGAGTGTGTTCAAGCGGGTTAGTACGTGCAACACAATAATCACCCAATAAATTTGAGCAACCAGCCAGCTCTATTTCAAGGCTTGGCATTTGCGAAAGCGTGGCTAAATCAATAAACCGCTCTGTACACTCTGGGCCAATATCGAGTAAATCTACAATGGTGTTGCGCATAATTTAAAATGATAGTTTTGGATAAATAAAAGAGAGCTTTAAGCATAACCGCAACGCGCTATTTTAGCTATATTTAAGCCACTATAATTGCCACACATGCAATAGGACACGAATGAACTCACTACAGCACATAATTAACCGCCGCGATTGGGAAAACCCTATTTCGGTGCAAGTTAATCAAATAAAAGCGCACAGCCCACTTAATGGTTTTAAAAGCGTTGACCATGCCCTTACCAACACACAATCACAAAAACAAAGTTTAAACGGCCAGTGGGATTTTAAATTATTTGATAAGCCCGAAGCGGTTGATGAGTCATTGCTAAGTGAGGCACTCGCCAGCGACTGGCAAAGTATTCCAGTGCCTTCTAACTGGCAACTACACGGCTTTGATAAACCTATTTATTGTAATGTTAAATACCCCTTTGCAGTTAATCCGCCTTTTGTACCAAGCGATAACCCAACTGGCTGTTACCGTACTGAGTTTACTATTACGGCGGATCAATTAGCGCAACGTAACCATATTATTTTTGAAGGCGTTAACTCGGCGTTTCACCTTTGGTGTAACGGTCAATGGGTGGGCTACTCGCAAGATAGCCGCTTACCCAGCGAATTTGATTTAAGCAAACTGTTAGTGGCTGGTACTAATCGCATTGCGGTTATGGTTATTCGCTGGAGCGATGGCAGTTACCTAGAAGATCAAGACATGTGGTGGCTAAGTGGCATATTTCGCGATGTTAATTTACTTACTAAACCGCAGCACCAAATACGCGATGTATTTATAACCCCAGATTTAGATGCCTGCTACCGCGATGCAACGCTACATGTAAAAACCGCAATAGATGCGCCAAATAACTACCAAGTAGCCGTACAGGTTTTTGATGGTGAACAAGCGCTATGTGAGCCACAGATTCAAAGCACTAACAATAAACGCGTTGATGAAAAAGGCGGTTGGAGCGATGTCGTATTTCAAACAATTGATATACAAAACCCTAAAAAATGGACCGCCGAAACCCCGACCTTATACCGCTGTGTTGTAAGCTTACTAGATGAGCAAGGCAACACTGTAGATGTAGAAGCCTACAACATTGGCTTTAGAAAAGTAGAAATGCTTAACGGGCAGCTTTGCTTAAACGGCAAACCGCTGCTTATTCGCGGTGTTAACCGCCACGAGCATCACCCAGAAAACGGCCACACGGTGAGTACTGCCGACATGATTGAAGATATTAAGCTGATGAAGCAAAATAACTTTAATGCTGTACGTACCGCTCACTACCCTAACCACCCTCGTTTTTACGAGCTGTGTGACGAGCTAGGTTTATACGTAGTAGACGAAGCCAATATAGAAACTCACGGTATGTTTCCTATGGGTAGGCTTACAAGCGATCCGCAGTGGGCTGGCGCATTTATGTCGCGCTATACGCAAATGGTTGAGCGCGATAAAAACCACCCCTCTATTATTATTTGGTCACTGGGTAACGAATGCGGGCACGGTGCCAACCACGATGCGATGTACGGCTGGTCTAAAAGCTTTGACCCATCGCGCCCAGTGCAATACGAAGGTGGCGGCGCAAATACCACCGCAACCGATATTATTTGCCCTATGTATGCCCGTGTAGATACCCATGTTGCCGACGACGCCGTACCTAAATACTCTATTAAAAAGTGGTTAAGCCTACCGGGTGAAACGCGTCCACTTATTTTATGTGAATACGCCCATGCAATGGGTAACAGCCTAGGTAGCTTTGACGATTACTGGCAAGCATTTAGAGAATATCCGCGTTTGCAAGGCGGCTTTATTTGGGATTGGGTAGACCAAGGTTTATCTAAAACAGATAAAAACGGCAAGCATTACTGGGCTTACGGTGGCGACTTTGGTGATGAGCTAAACGACCGCCAATTTTGTATAAACGGCTTATTATTTCCAGACCGTACACCGCACCCAAGCCTGTTTGAAGCTAAATACAGTCAGCAACATTTACAATTTACGCTGCGAGAGCAAACTCAAAACCAATACACCGTTGATGTATTTAGCGATTATGTATTTAGAGCAACCGATAACGAAAAGCTTATTTGGCAGTTAATAGAAAATGGCCAATGTGTAGAGCAAGGCGAGCAGGTTATTAATATTTCTCCGCAAAGCACGCAAACGCTAACGATTAATACAAAGACGGTGTTTAAAGTAGGTGCGCAATATCACCTTAATTTAGATGTTGCACTGATTAACGACTCAAGCTTTGCAAGTGCCGAGCATGTATTAAACACCGAGCAATTTAAGCTTATAAATAGCCAAAGTTTAAGCGCTGATACATTTTCGCCTGCTTTAGCAAACGCCTCAACGCACGGCGCACTAAATATAAGCGAAACCAACACACAGCTAAATATTGAAGGCGATAGCTTTAAACTTGTCTTTAATAGCCAATCAGGCCTTATTGAGCAGTGGCTGCACAATCAAACCCAAGTTATTAAAAGCCCATTGGTTGATAATTTTTACCGCGCCCCGCTTGATAACGACATAGGCGTAAGCGAAGTAGACAACCTAGACCCTAACGCGTGGGAAGCACGCTGGTTAAGAGCAGGTATTGGGCAGTGGCAGCGTACATGTCGCTCGTTTGAAGTAGTGCAATCAACCTTAGATATACGTATTACCTGTGTATTTAGTTATGAATTTAATGGCGCAGTACAAGCAAAAACAACTTGGCTTTATACACTTTATAATACCGGTGAAATTAGCTTAAATGTTGATGTACAACTAAACGATACTCTCCCGCCCATGCCACGCTTAGGGTTAAGCACAACGCTTAATAAACCAAGCGATACACAAGTAAATTGGCTTGGTTTAGGCCCATTTGAAAACTATCCAGATCGTAAAGCGGCTGCGCGCTTAGGGTTTTACAGCGCACAATATAATGAGCTACATACACCGTATATATTCCCAACCGATAATGGCGTACGTAGTGATTGCCAATTACTTAGCATTAATAATTTAACCGTAACTGGTGCGTTTTTGTTTGCCGCCAGTGAGTACTCACAAAGCATGTTAACGCAAGCAAAGCACACCAATGAGCTGGTAGCTGATGATTGCTTACATGTACATATTGACCATCAACATATGGGTGTTGGCGGCGATGACTCGTGGAGCCCTAGTACCCATAAAGAGTATTTACTAGAGCAAAAGCAATACAACTACTCTTTAAAATTCAGTGCTAAATAAAACAGCGCTTAACCCATACAAAAATAGCGGCTAATTTAGCCGCTATTTTTTTAACACTGAATTGTTATTTATTACTACTGAGGCAGCGATTTATTCGCTAACTTTTTAGCAATTACGTTATCAACCGATAAGCTACCTGCCCCTTGTATAGCCAGTGCAGCCGTTGCAACTAACAAAATAAGTGCGAACTCATAGCCGTTGTTTGCTACAAATAAACCATGACTAATGTGCACGCTAAATATCGCAATCAGCATAGTAAACGCCGTAACTACAGCTGCTGGGCGCGTTAATAAACCAATGGCTAAGGCAATGCCGCCAAAAAATTCAGCGCTGCCTGCCATCATTGCAAGCCAGTAGCCAGGCTCAAGGCCAATGCTTGCCATCCACTGCCCTGTACCTTCAAGGCCGTAGCCGCCAAACCAAGCAAATAATTTTTGTGCGCCGTGCGCTGCTAAAATTAAACCAACGGGTACACGTAAAATAAGTGCTGCCATGCCTGCGTTAGAGCTTAATAATGAGTGTAAGTATTTCATAGTGTGATCCTGTTTTATTGTTAATAAGGCTAGTAACCAATGAGTACAGTTTACTATCATCATTTAAAACAATTAATACGAATATTATTGCCAAATTATCAACATGGTGTTTTTAATTACTTAGTTAAGCTGCGCCTATTTTGTACCTGGCGGGCATAAACACCTCAGGAGCTAATTTAATAGCGCACTTTTAAGCGTTATTAAACAGTAAACTAATAGCTAAATAGTCCGGCTCTGCTAGTATAAAAAAAGTAGTAAAAATTGGATCCGCTTATGAGCTATACAGGTAATAGATTGACGTTTTTGCCACCTAAAAATAAGGGGGCGCTCTTTTTTGTTTTTATTACTTTGCTCACGTTATTTATTACTTTTGATTCTCATGCTGCCGATACATGTAAAATAAAGCACTTAAACTCATCCACGCCTGTCTCTGTGCTAAAGGTAAATACTCCTTCTGAACTCACTGCTCAACGCGGTGTTAATCAATATCAAATAAGTTGCTCTGTTAAAAATGGTGGCGTACTAAGCTTTTTACGCCCGGGGCTAGATAGCTTTACTTGGCAGCAAAACAACACTGTAAAAGCGCCCTTAAAAGCAGGGCAAGTAGCCTACTTAATGGACTCGAGGGCTTTTACAGCCACAATAACATTAGAATCAAAGCTTAATTACACACCGCGGTTTAAATGGCAGCCAACTCATATTTATTTTAAAAAAGCACAGCAACATTCGCTGATTATGGGCTCATTTTATGGGTTGTGCATTACACTTATTTTTTATGTATTAATAATGGGACATAGACTTAACGAAAGTGTATTTAAGCTCTACAGCATTTACATTTTTTGTATTGGCAGCTTTATTTTACTCCAAGAAGGGCAACTGTATTTATTTGTAACGCAGCATGTATCTGGCGTTATTTTTAACTTATACCTACTTAGCATTGGCTTAACCGTACTAAGTGCCACGTGGTTTATGCTTGCGTTACTCGAGACTAATAAACGCTGGCCTAAATTAACTAAGCTGCTCAAAACATTGGCCTGTACTGTAATGCTATGCGCGGTACTTAAAATGCTCGTTACCGACCTGTTATTTTGGACAATAGCAGGGCATATAATGGCTTATTCTTCGCTGTTTATTGTGGCTGTTATTTTTACTTTAGCAGCAATGCAAGCCCTCAAAGGTGTACGCGAGGCAACACTCGTATTTGTAGCGCTTAGCTTTGTATTAGTAAGTATGATTTTTAGGGTGCTGCTTATTAACCAAAGCCCGTTTATGCAGCGTTATGGGTTTGTGTTAGCGTTTGCGGTTGAATCATTTTTATTAGCTGTTGCGGTTTCAAGGCGCATAAGCCGAATGCGAATTGCACAAAAGCGCGCCGAAACCGAAGCAGACTACGACCCCCTTTGTGGTATTTTAAACCGCAGGGGCTGGGCTAAAAAATCATCCGCGCTTATCAATATGCACGCCAAAAAAGGCGGCGTATTATGCTTGATGTATATAGATTTAGACGACTTTAAACAAATAAACGATAGCTACGGCCATGCTGTAGGCGATGACGCTTTATGCAACGTTGCCCGTTGCTTAAAAAGCAGTGTTCGCAGCAGCGATGCTGTAGGGCGCTTAGGCGGTGATGAATTTGTCGTACTTGCACATTTTTATACTAATGCGCAGGTAAATCCTAAAACTCATCATTTAAAAACCGCCTTAAATAGGCTCACAATAAATCACAACAACGACCCTATAGCCATTAAAGCCAGTATGGGTACTACCGTATTTAGTGAACCGCCCCACTCTATTGATGAAATTTTAAAAGCGGGCGACACCGCCATGTACCACGAAAAAATACAACGAAAGGTTAAACCGCTCACGTTAGTAGATGGCTAAATTTAAGCAATACTGCTTATTGCTATTAAACCGTAGCCGCCTTGGCAAATTGTTTACGGTTTACATAGTGGCTCATAATAATGGTAAATAAAGTTGAGCACACTGCAGCCGCTGCATATACCTGCCAAATCACAAATTCAAACTTAAGCGCGAGTGCAATCACAGCAAAAAACACACAGCCCCCTAACGAGCCAATAATGCCGCCGTTAAGCACCTTATACGCCGAGTATTTTTTATCACTTGCATGCGCAATACTGCCCATAACCGCCAAAATTACCGGAAAAGTAGAAAGTAACCCGCTCCACATCGCCCCTATTTTTGCCGATATAAACGTAACTAACATAATAAAGCAGCTGACCAATAACATTTTTAGCGGCAGCTCCCACGCAGCGGTAAAAGGTTTGGCATCGGGCGCAAATTTTAACTTACTCGATGCCAGTGCAAGCACCAATAAAGTACTGAGCGAGAGCACCGATGCAAAGGCAATATTCACCGGCAATAACAAGGTAAATGCACTAAAAGCGCACCATAGTGTTAATGCAGCAAACAACGCTTTAACTACCCCATATTTTGCAAGCATGGCAGCATAACAAAAACAAAATAAGCCTATACCGCTCATGCCATACAACGACGCCACAGCCGAGTTACTCGCAAATAACTTACCTTGCTCAAGCGCAATAAAGTACGAAATAGGGCCCGATGTAATAGGCAAGCCCGGAATAATACCGCTCACAAAACTGCCAAAGCGTTTTTGAGCAAAGTGAATAAATAATAAAAGTAATGGCGCAATGGTGAGTTTTAACAGCAACATAAATAACTATAAAGTATGAGAGTTGCGCGTTAGTCTACGTTTAAAATTCCGTACTGTAGAGTGAATAAATATCACTCATACGGTGTAATTATTTTCATCTATAGGTACAAAAAAGGCCACTACAAAAGTGGCCTATTCTTTAATAAATATTGCTTACGCTTTTTTAAATAAAACCTCAGGGTTTACCATAGTTTTCATTTCAAGCACGTTGCCGTTTGGATCTTCAATAAAAAAGGTTTCTTGTTCAAACTCATCACCAACAAAACGGCGATACGGTTTATCTAGGTATTCAAGCCCCGCATCTTCTATACGTTTTTTTAAACCGTTAAATTCATCTTCAGATAAATGAATACCAAAATGCGGTACCGCCACTGCGCCCATATCTACATCGTGGCGAACAGTGGGTAAGCGCTCTTCGCTTTGGTGTAATGTGAGCTCATTACCCCAAAAGTCTATGTCTACCCAGCGCCCTTCTTCGCTGTTCCCTGTTTTACAGCCAAGCACATCACAGTAAAACGTTTTCGCTACTTTTAAATCGCCAGCGGGTATAGCCAAGTGCAAACAGTTAGACATAAATTACCTTTAATCTTTTAAATTTGTATATTAATAACCCCTATTATACATAAAATATAATTTATGAAACATTAACAGCCACAAATAAGCATAGTTAATACCAATCCAGCTTAAAAAGTAGCCTTAATAACATTTAACGCTAACACCCACATTTTATTTATTAGAGATAGTTAGAAAGCGTAAAAGGATTAGTTTAAAATGCGCTGCTATGATTAAATTCTTATTTTTAAAGTTTATAACCTTCTTTTTAGGCTTTGTAGCCTGCTTTGCCATGCACACAACTTTTGCATTGCCCTTAGTTATTTCGGCGGCGCTTACAGGGCTAATTGGCTCGTTTATTCCTTTTCCTGCTCGGTTTAAAAACCATCCCTATGCGGCTATTTACGCAGGTAGTTTTGCCGGCATGTGCTCTACACACTTAATTACAAGTTATTGGGAAATAGCCATAATTTCTGTTATTGGCGCCAGTTTATATGTGCTTACCATAAATATGTTTACCGGATTTGGCGGTAAGCTTGGCAGTGTTGCCTTTGCCAGCGTGGCTTTATTTATGTTGGCCAAAGGAATGGTTTTATGAATTTAGAATACCCATTTATAGCCTTATTAGGTGCGTTTTTAACGTTTTACTTAGCCAAACATAATCGTTTTGATGGCATACGTGCATCGGCCTCGCTTTCTATTATTGCTTACTTACTATTAAGTGCTTTAAACCTAAACCCCGACTTATACTCAGTCGTGTTTTTTGGCGGCACATTTATAGGCATGAGCGCCCCACACCGATTTGGTATTTATACCGTGGCCAGCTCATCTATTTTATTTTCGTTTTTATTTGAATACCTAGTACCAAAGCTTGATGGTTATGGCGGTGCCTTAGGTGTGAGTGCGTTTTTATCTATTTGTATTTGCCACATGTTTATTTTACTTGGAGCGCCAAGAAGTAAAAAGCCACTTGGCTAAATTACTCGTTTTTAACTTTAACACTACTGGTTGGGTAGCCAAATAGCACTTTGCATTTAGCTTTTAATCCTTTCGCCGTATAGGTACTTTTTAATAAATAAGCCCACTGATGAAACGTTATTATTAGTGGGTTATTACTATTTAGCTGCCCTACTATGCCGTATTTACAGGGCTGATTTTTGTCTTCTTCTACAAATGTGCCAAATAATTTATCCCAAATAATAAGCACACCGGCAAAGTTTTTATCAAGGTAGCGTTTATTAATTGCATGATGAACCCTGTGGTGCGATGGCGTATTAAATACGCTTTCAAACCAGCCTAATTTAGCCACTATTTGCGTGTGCACAAAAAATTGATATGCCAAATTAAGTGCCACTACGCTAAATACGGTTAAAGGGTCAAACCCTAGCAGTATCATAGGTAGCCAAAATACCCACATGCCGGCTACTGGGTACATTATGCTTTGCCTAAACGCAGTGGTAAAATTCATTTTAGTGGAGCTGTGGTGAACCACATGCGCAGCCCACAACCAATGAATATGATGCGACGCACGATGAAACCAATAGTACAAAAAATCTTGCAGTAAAAATGCAAAAGCAACGCTTAATACACTTAGCTTTATATCAAATAAGCGGTACTCGTAAAGCATGTAAAAAAATGGCATAAGTAGCAGCAGTGCCATTGCATCTGCGCCTTGGTGCAACAAGGCTAAAACGGTGTTTGCTAGGCTGTCTTTTATATTGTAATAGCGCTTAAATTTTACAAATTCAAAGCATACAAACACTAAAAAAACAGGGCTTAGGGCAAGTAAAATAATTTCTGAGTTCATACTTTGCCCGCCATAAAGTAATGCTGCAGTTTATTTAATGCCTGGGTTATATCTTTACTAATTAGGTGTTTTAGCAAAGCATTTGGCAGCCACCACGGCGCTTTGCAGCGTATACAATAATTAAGCTCAGTAGTGATACTTTTAGCGCCTTTATTAGCAACTAAATAAATATCACCTTGATGGTGTGCCACAGGCTTATTGCCTACTATTTGGTAGCAAATGTGGCTGGGGTTAGCCATTATTATACGCTCATTAAACGTGGCATTTGCCATTTTCACTTGCCTAATAGCGCCTTTACCACCTTTTAGCTCACCGCTATTTGCTGTTTTTATTAGCTCAAACTTGGCATTAAAAAAACGATCTAACTGCTGATGATCCAACAAGATGATTATTATTTGCAAAGGATCTGCATTAAGCGTTTGTTTTATTGATATAAAGATCATTGTTTACAGCGAAGATAATTACTCATGTAACTAGCATATAAAAATTGAACATGGCAAGCTTGCTCATACACGACCATTTTTTAGCTTTAGACGACAAATGCATACACTGGCTGATCATTACTTTTCGAGCATTTTAGATTACTTGCAAACCCAAGGGATTGATTCTAATACGGCTCTTAAGGCAATCGGGTTTACTGAATTTAGTCGCCAGCATAGTCAGCAATTAGCACCCCGTATTAGTTTACAAAGTTACAATGCGCTGCTTGTGTATGGCCAAAAAGCGCTAAACGATCCGCTGTTTGGTTTTACTTTAGGTATGCACATTCGTCCCGCAGATTACGGTATATTGGGCTATTTAATAGAATCGAGCGATACCCTAAGTAGCGCTATAAAGGCACTGTTAAATTACGACAGCTTAGTGGCAGATATTGGTAAAGCGCAGTTTTTGCAAACTGCAGACACCGCTACGGTGCGCTGGCATGCTCATCCTCATTGTAATGAACAAGTAGTATTACGAAACATGACTGCGTGGGTAAGCGTTATTCGCCAATTAATAAACGCATCGCTTTGCCCAAGCAGTATCAGCTTTATACATAATTGGCCTAAAAGGCACACACAACAGTTAGAGGCCTGGTTTAAATGCCCCGTTATAAGCGGCGCAGCGCATAACCAAATAAATTTTCCGAGCAGTTATTTAAACCTTGCCTTTAAAACCGACAACGCCATTGTAAATGCTACATTTAAGCAGCTTTCACAACAGCAGCTATCGCGTTTTAAAAGTCAGCAGTGCCTAACAGAAAAAGTTAAACAGCTACTTATTGCAAAAACAACATTACAAAATTGCCAGCTTATTGCAGTTGCAAGCGCACTAAACGTAACACCGCGCACGCTACAGCGACATTTAAAAAAACAACATGTAACCTTTGCGCAATTGCTCGAACAAGAAAGAAAAAGCCGCTCCCGCACGTTAATTGGTACGCTCCCACTTAGCGAACTAGCTAACCTGTTAGGCTTTAAAGATCAGAGCTCGTTTAATCGTGCTTTTTTACGATGGCACCATTGCACACCCACACAATTTTTAAAACGTAAATGAACCGCAGTGTTATTCACATTAAATAAACATTTATGGTATACCTTTTAATCAACACTCTTTAAACTAGAGCGCATAATAATTAAAAATGTGGGTTATATTTGTGCGTGTAGTATTAAGTATTTGTGTGTTTATGCTTTATAGCGCCATGTGCAACGCACAAACCATTACCTTTGTAGCAGAAGATCTCCCGCCTTATCATTTTATAAATGAAAATAACGAACCCGACGGCGCATTAGTCGATTTAGCCAAAGCCACCATTAAACATACAAAGCTATCCGCCAAGTTTGAAATAATTCCTATGGCGCGTATTTTTACAATGCTTGAAAACAACCCAAATGCAATTGCGTTGTCTCTTTTAAAAACCCCCATCAGAGCAAGGCAATACACCTGGCTAGGTGAGTCATACTTTGCCGATGCTTATTTAGTTAGCTTAAAAAACCGTACTGATGAAGTTACCCACCTTAATCACGCAAAATTTTACCAAGTGGCCACAATACGTGGCTATTCAAGTGCCACCTATTTAAAAAACGCCGGTTTTACTGAAGACAAAAACCTAGTTCTTGTAAGCTACTATCAGCAACTGTGGCAAATGCTTTATAAAAAACGCATCGACTTTGTACTAACCAACACACTTACGTTAAATAACGAGCTAAAGCGCTCAGGCCTAAATCCCAATTTAATAACTAAGCGAATTCATTTAACCGACTACCCTTCAAAATTATATTTTAGTGCCAACAAAACCCTAGATAAACACACCGCAAGCGCTATTAGCCATGCACTTAACACGCTAAAAGAAAACGGCGAATATCAGGCTATTTTAAACAAGTGGCAACTACCGCTTCCGGCTACTGCCAACAAGTTGTAATAAACAGGGTCTATAATTTTAGCAACGCAAACACTGCTAGTTGGCTATGCGAACAATTAAAACACCTCAGGGTATAAAACTCAGTTACCAAGACGAAGGCGATAAAAAAGCCCCCGCAATTATACTTATTATGGGTTTAGGCGCACAAATGACCGTGTGGCCGGACTCGCTTTACTACACCTTAGTAAAAAAAGGCTTTAGGGTTATACGCTTTGATAACCGCGACACTGGCCTTTCTACCCATTTAGAGCACCACCCTAGCCCGAGTTTATTTAAATCGTGGTTAAGTAAACGCCTGCCCATACGCACGCAAACCCCCTATTTACTTGATGATATGGCAAACGATGTATTGGCGCTTATGGCGGCGCTTAAAATAAAAAAAGCGCATTTTGTAGGTGCTTCTATGGGCGGTATGATTGCTCAGCTAATTGCAGCTCAACATAAAAAAAAGGTGCTAAGTTTAACCACTATTATGTCAAGCTCTAGCCTGCCAAGGCTGAGTGCCAAAAGCATTGGCGTATTTATAAAGCTTGCCAAATTAAAGCCCAAAACATCCAGCCGTGATGAGGCAATAAACTACAACATTAAACTTAACCAACTTATTGGCAGCCCCGCTTACCCTCAATCAGAAGACGCACTTCGCCATCATGCAACGCAAATTGTAGAGCGCTCGCATAATCCAAGTGGCTACAAACGCCAACTTATTGCTATGGCCGCGAGTAAAGATAGGCAACATTTAATTCGTAAAATTAAAACGCCTACTTTAGTAATTCACGGCAGCGACGATGTGGTAATACCCGTAAGTGCAGGCAAAAAAACGGCAAGCCTTATAAAAAAAGCCAAGCTAAGAGTAGTCCCTGGTATGGGCCATAACTTTGCGCCAGAACTTATGCCCCTTATGACAAAGTGGATAGTTAAGCATGTAAAAAAAGCGCAGCGCAAACACCTAAATAAAAAACGCAAAAAACAACAACAACAAAAAACCGCATTGGTATAACCAAAAAGGCACTACAAAAACTACACAAACAAAAAATTGGTAATGTTGATATTTTAAATTGGTATGTTAGATTAAAGTTAAGCGAAGTTAATATCGCTCATTTTTAATATCATCACACAGAGACAACAATGAAAAATCTAACATCTACCTTTAAACTCACAGCACTGGCTGCTGTTACCCCTTTGCTATTTATGGGCTGTGCCAGCACAAGTACACCTGTTGATAGTAATGTCGCAGTACCTGCGTCAAAATTTGATTTATCGCAATGGAAAATAAACGTACCTGTAGATCTCAATAACGATGGAAAAATAGATACCGTAGACGTAGAAGAAATTCAAACCTACGCGCACCCTGATTTTTTCTACCTTGATGATCAAGGTTATATGGTATTTACCTCGCCAAACAAAGCGCTTACCAGTGCCAATTCAACCAATACCCGCAGTGAACTAAGACAAATGATCCGCGGCACCAATACCAAAATAAAAACTAAAAATTCAAAGAATAACTTTGCCCTAGCTGTACACCCGCTATCGGAGCGCTTTGGCTCGGTAGGCGGAAAAATGGAAGCCACCCTCAAGGTGGATCATGTTGCACTTCGCGCTAACGATCCTAATAAAAAAGCCGCTTACTCTGTGGTGGTAGGGCAAATTCACGCAGGTAAAGATCAAGCCTTAATAGATACAAAACTGGGTTTTGGCTGGGGTAACGAACCACTTAAAATTTATTATAAAAAATGGCCTGGCCATAAAACCGGATCTGTTTTTTGGAATTACGAACGTAACTTACCAAAAAAAGATCCTAACCGAACCGACATTACATACCCTGTGTGGGGTAATACCTGGGAAAACTCGGACGATCCCGGTGTGGCGGGCATAGCGCTTGGCGAAGACTTTAGTTACACGGTAAACGTGCATAAAAACATGATGTACTTAACCTTTAGCGCCCAAGGCAAAAAAGACGTTAACTACGCAATTAACTTAGGCAATAACGTAGATGCCTATGGCAAGGTAGATGAAAAAGATCACCCTAATGGCTATGCTGCCGATTGGCATTACTTTAAAGCGGGTGCTTATAACCAATGTAGCACTAAAAGCGCTAAAGGCATTTGGTACCCAGGTTGTTTAGGCACTGGCGATTGGGCCACCGACAAACAAAATGGTGATTACGCCCAAGTGAGCTTTAAAAAATTAGTATTAAGCCCATCAACTAAGCCGTAAGCGTTGTTGTAGTTAAGTAGTTTTTAAGTGATGTAAACAGTGGCGATGGTAAATTATTAATGTCGCACCAGCGCCACTGCATACATTTATTTGGCTCGTTTAGCACAGGCTCGCCGCCCTCGTAATCGGCTTTTACATATAAAGTAATGTAGTGTTTATTCTCAGCACTAAAAATATCGTTAGTAAAATCAAGCTTAGTAATTTTACTCACATTTAGCCCTGTTTCCTCAAATACCTCGCGTATTGCGCACTGCTCAACACTTTCACCAAATTCTAAATGTCCACCAGGCGTTGCCCATGTATTTGCACCATGCGACCCTATTCGCTCACCTAATAAAATAGTGTTTTGGCGCATTATAATAACCGCAACCCCTACTCTTACTACGTTACTCATATTGCGTATTCTCTTATTTTAATTGCTCGCCATGCTGAGCCACACGCTTTGTATTGTCAATTTTGTATTTTAAAACCCAAAGTGTTGCTTAACTTTTAGCCGACCATAGTCGAATACCTATCGGTTAAAAAAAAGCCTACCTTTTGTAAGGTCTCTCACACACATTTAGTATTAGGAGCCCACTATGTTAGGCCCATATAAACAACAATACGAAAGCTTTAAACAAAACCCAGCACAATTTTGGCTTGAACAAGCAAAGCGCTTACCTTGGTATAAAAAGCCTGAACACGCCTACACACAAGACACTGACGGCCTTTACCATTGGTTTGATGATGGCCAACTAAACACCAGTTTTTTAGCGCTCGACCAACACGTTATTGCCGGTTTTGGCGAGCAAACCGCGCTTATTTACGACTCCCCCGTAACCAATACGCAGCAGAAGTATAGCTACTACCAGCTACAGCAAGAGGTAGCTAAATTTGCCGGTGTAATGCAATCGTTAGGCGTTAGTAAAGGCGACCGCGTTGTTATTTATATGCCCATGATCCCCCAAGCTGTAATAGGCATGCTGGCCTGCGCCCGATTAGGCGCTATACACTCTGTGGTATTTGGTGGTTTTGCAGCGCATGAACTCGCCGTACGTATAGACGATGCAAAACCTAAACTCATACTGAGCGCTTCGTGCGGTGTAGAGGTAGATAGCGTAATAGAATATAAACCGCTGATTGATCACGCCATAGATCTTGCCAATCATAAAATAGATCACTGTGTTATTTACCAGCGCGAACAAGTAGCTGCCACGCTTATCCCCTCAAGAGATATTAACTGGGATGAGGCAATGCAAACAGCCACTGCAGTAGAGCCAGTACCTGTAAGTGGGCGTGATCCTCTTTATATTTTATATACCTCAGGCACCACAGGCACGCCTAAAGGCGTAGTACGTGAAAACGGCGGCCATGGCGTTGCTATGCACTACAGCATGGAAACCGTTTACGGCATGCAGCCCGGCGAGGTGTTTTGGGCTGCCTCAGATATAGGCTGGGTCGTTGGGCACTCCTACATAGTGTATGCCCCGCTAATTTATCGCTGTACAACAGTATTATTTGAAGGCAAACCAGTTCGCACACCTGATGCCAGTGCATTTTGGCGAGTAGTAGAGCAATACCAAGTAAATGCATTATTTACAGCGCCCACTGCGTTTAGAGCCATCAAAAAAGAAGACCCAAATGCAGAGGGCTTTAAGCAGTACAACACCAGTAGTTTAAAACGACTATTTTTAGCGGGAGAGCGGCTCGACCCGCCAACGTACAACTGGCTAAAAGAAAAAACCAACCTGCCAATACTCGATCACTGGTGGCAAACAGAAACCGGCTGGGCCATTGCCTGTAACCCCGTAGGCATAGAAGAATTAGTAACAAAACCAGGTAGCTCTACCGTGCCAACACCTGGGTTTGATGTGCAAATATTGAATATGCAAGGCGGGCAATGCGCACCAAACGAGCAAGGCGTGGTGGCTATAAAATTGCCGCTGCCGCCAGGTTGCTTACCCACCATTTGGCAAAACACAGCGCGCTTTAAAACCGGTTATTTAACTCAGTACCCGGGGTATTATCTTTCCGGCGATGGTGGTTACATAGATGATGATGGTTACCTATTTATAATGGGCCGCACAGACGATGTTATAAACGTAGCAGGCCATAGGCTTTCAACTGGCGAAATGGAAGAAATAGTCGCATCCCACCCTGCCGTTGCAGAGTGCGCGGTGTTTGGGGTTACCGATACACTAAAAGGCCAATTACCGATGGCCATGATCGTACTTAAAAACGATTTTACCGGCTCCCCTACCGATGTAGAGCAAGAGCTTGTGCAAACAGTACGCAACCAAATAGGCGCTATAGCGTGCCTTAAAACGATAGTAAGCGTAGAGCGATTACCAAAAACTCGTTCAGGTAAAATACTACGCAAAAATTTACGTCAACTGGTCGATGGCGACGAACTACAAATTCCTTCAACCATAGACGATGCCGGTATTTTTGAAGAAATAAACCAGCAGCTCACCCTGCGTTAAATCCAACCTAACAAAGCCATTTTATATTTAAAATAAAATGGCTTTTACTTTGACTGAAATTTTATACTCATTAGCACTTTCCTACTTAATGCTAGGGTCTGTTGATCTTTTAAGGTTAAATTTGCAGCTGTCTGTTTGGTATTTAGGCAAGGCAGAGCCTATATAGTGTGGTTGTTCCCCACAAATAGGCGATAACGTAGCATTAATGCCAAACAGGCGCTGCCCAAAGGGTTCTTCCTAGGGGCTATTTACTCTTTGTTGCCTACATGGATGTAGGTAAAGGGCGTGAGCAGGACGCGGAAGCTTTGCTCGGCTTTTACTTAGCCCACTAGGTTACAAACCTCGCGCCGCGATTAAATAGCCCCTAGTTTGAACAAATTTTAATCCGCAAAGGTCAACAGACCCTTAGAACATTAAACAGGATTGTGCATGCTTCGCTTATTACAAACACTACTTGCCACCAGCCTACTATTTACAGGTTTTATGGCGCAAAGTTACGAAATTGAAGATTTAGGCGATGGCCTCCACCGCTTTATTGACGACAGACACCGCTCGGTATTTTTAATCACCCCACAAGGTGCAATAGTTACCGACCCACTTAATAAAAAAGCCGCCACTTGGTTAAAGGAGCAAATTAAAACTCGCTATAACGTACCCGTTAAATACGTTGTATACAGCCATAATCACAGCGACCATATTTACGGCGCAGAGGTATTTAAAAGCCCGCACACAACCTTTGTTGCGCACAAACTTACCGCGCAAGATATTAAAAACACGAAAATAAAAACGGTTATGCCTAACCTTACTTTTGATGATGAACTAATACTTAGCCTTGGCGGCTCAACCTTAAAACTTAACTACCACGGCCCTAACGATGGCCGAGGCTCAGTAAGTATGCTGTTCGAAAAACAAAAAACACTATTTGTGGTCGACTGGATAGTCATTGGCAGAATGCCATGGCAAAAACTGTGGAGCTACGATATTCAAGGTATGATTAATTCAACCCAAGCGGTATTAAATTACGACTTTAATACCTTTGTGGGCGGCCATGCCGATATGGGTAATAAAGCCGATGTAGCACGTTACTTACGCTATATAGAGAAGCTTTACAGCCAAGTAACCGCAGGCGCACTTGCAGGGCAAAGCCTAGAGCAAATAAAACAAAACGTTAAGCTCGATGAATTTTCAGATTTAAAGCAATATAAAGCATGGCTGCCACTTAATATTGAGGGCGTATACGAGCGCCTTATGGAAGAGTCGGGCATGGGCTGGCGCAGCGATTTATAAATTGTATGTGTATGCATTTATAGCTTAAATACAAGTGCATACGTATTCACATTGAATTAACAACGCAAGCTTGTGATAGTGCACTTTTTGTATGCTAAGGCGCCACCATGAAATTAGTTGCTTTACTGTTTAGCTTATCAATATTTGTAGTGCATACCAGCTATGCAAATACGCCCACAGTGCAAGTAAGCAAGGGCCACATTGAGGTGATCGACAATATAGAATCACAGTTTGTAAAAAACCGTTTTTTAAATGTATGGCTACCGCCAGGTTACAACAAAAACACCACCTACGATGTACTTTACATGCACGATGGCCGCATGCTGTTTGACGCCAATAGCACATGGAACAAACAAGAATGGCGCGTAGATGAAGTAGCCGGCTCATTAATAGAGCAAGGCAAAGTACGCCCATTTATTGTGGTAGGCATTCCAAACGCCGTTGAAAACCGCCACAGCGAATACTACCCACAACAACCGTTTGAGGCCTTGAGCAAACAAAAGCAAAATGCCCTATACCAGTTAGAAAAATACCCAGGCCACAAATTATTTGCCTCTAAGGTGTACTCAGACAACTACTCACGCTTTTTAGTTAAAGAAGTTATTCCTTATATAGAGTCTAACTACAACGTAAATAAAGGCGCGCAGCATCGCTATATTGGTGGCTCTAGCATGGGTGGGCTTATATCGTGGTATACACTACTTAATTATCCTAACGAATTTGCAGGCGCTATTTGTATGTCGACCCACTGGCCAGGTATTTTTAGCCACGACGACGAAGTATTTGCCGAGTTTAAAAATTACATTGCCAACAACATCGAAAAGCTGAGTAACCAAAAAGTGTATTTTGATTATGGCGACAGCACTTTAGATGCCATGTATCCTAGGCTACAAGCGCAAATTGATGATTTATTTATGGCGCAACAATACCCAGCAAAGCTATGGCAAAGCCAGTATTTCCCGGGGGAAGATCACACCGAAAACGCGTGGGCAAAACGCTTACACATTCCCCTTGAGTTTATGTTTAGAAAAACCAAGCAAGCTGCCCCCGAATAATCATTTACAAGTATTATCCTATCAGCAATCACAAAAAAGCGGCTTAACGTTTACTACGTTAAGCCGCTTTTTTAATAGACTTTTAAACCTAATTAACCTAATAACTAACTAAAATCAACCACCACTTCATAGCGCCCTGGCATGTCGTTTACATCGTAAACCCAGCCGTGGCGTTTAATTATTTTTTCGCTTAATTGCAAGCCTAGTCCGTACCCTATGCTGGCGTGTTTTGCTGAAGGCGAGCTCGCTTTAGGGGCATCGTCTTGCTTACTACAATTAACAATAGTCACTTTACTGCCTTGCTGCGTAATATGTACTTGGCCAAATTGGGTATGTTGGTAGGCATTACGAATTAAATTAGTCAGTACTATGTGGCACGCAGTAGCATCGGTGGTAATAACGCTCTCTTGCTGGGTGTTTAAAACCACCTCAACGTGCTTAGCATTAAGCAAGTAGTTAAGCTCATTACTCAGGGTCGTTATTTTATCACTAAGGTTTACAGGTTCTGGACTACTTTGCTGATCTTCGTTGCGGCTTAGCCATAATAACGTATCGGTTAAATCGCTCATGGTTAAACCGGCGCGCTCTATACGCTCAAGTGTAAGCTGTTGTTTATCACTTAACGGGGCTTTTTCGCTCAGCCGATTGAGTAACTCAACGTTACTGCGAATAACCGAAATTGGCGTACGCAGCTCGTGGCTGGCATAGCTTAAAAAGCGCTGTTCACGCTCTACGCTTTCATTTGCCGAAAGTAAGCTGCTGCGTATTAATGTGGCTAAAGTGTTTAGTTCGTTATATGTAAAATCGGGCGGTGTTTGCTGCAGATTTGTTTGGTTTAACGATTTAGCCCAACCCCTTAACGACTCCACTGGCTTGGCTATTTTTTTCATTACCATAAACAAAAAAAACGCAAATAATACAATGGCAGCAATGCCTGTAATGGCAATCCATAGCATGCGTTGTTCGGGCTCTATATTAGCGAGCAATTTTGGTTTGTCTTTTTCGAGCATAATGCGCGATATATAACGCGGCTCGCCTTCGGGGTTTGGATAATACACCACAAAAAATAAATTTTGCGGCATAGAAAACATCGATGGCCTGTCTTTTGTTTTATGTAAAAGCCCCACCTCTGTTGGTTTTTTAAAACGCTGCTGAATTGACGCAGGCATGTCTTCCCAGCGACTTGCTATATTAAAACCCACCAGCTCTTTTGTTTCCCCAGGCTTTACTTCTGTGGTTTGCGAAAGCTTTAACATAACTCCGTTTAAGCCTTTATCTAGCCCATCAATAAAGTAATTTACACTTAAAAACGAAAAGCCAATGGCCATAGCAGAGCTAAGCACCACCATACTGGCAAAAAAGTAGAGCCTTAAACTAGGCCTTATTTTCATTGTGGTTGCCCTTCATTTGCTGTTATTGCAAAGCCCACACTAGGAATGGTTTCAAGTGTAACTTGGTGTGTGGTGGCTTCTAATTGCTTACGTAAATGATGCACATGCACTTTTAAACTGTTGCTGTCGGGCTGCTCTTCGCCCCATATAGCTTGCATAATGCTACTGCGCGTAACAGGCTGCGGCGCATGGCGTACTAAGGTTTCTAGCAATTTAAATGCAATGGGCGATAACTTTAATGTTTGCCCCTCTACATCGGCACTGCGCTTTGCTAAATCTAAATTTAAATTAGCTAAAGTGAGGCGTTTTGCCTCACCACTTTTGCGCTTTGCCAGCACTTGTACCCGCGCTACTAGCTCTTTCATGGCGAAGGGTTTTACTAAATAGTCGTCGCTACCGGCGGCAAAGCCCTCAAGTTTATTATCGAGGCTATCGCGTGCGGTCAACATTAATACCGGAATATCTTTACCTTGTTCACGCAATGTTTTGCACATTGTTAAGCCGTCCATTTTGGGCATGTTTACATCTAAAATAATCATTTGATAATCATTAACTTGCAGTAAATTTAAGCCCAAAACGCCGTTGCTTGCATGGTCACACTCAATGTCTTCTATATCAAGGTAATCAACAATTGTTGTTGCCAGGTCTATGTCGTCTTCAACCAGTAGTACGTTTATCATTAAGAGGCAGCTCCTTCGGTGCGTTTACCACTTAAAAAGTCTAACACATTGGCAAGTAAGCGCTTAATGTCTATTTGAATCATTAATAATGCCGGAATAAGGATTAATGTAATAACCGTGGCAAACAAAATACCATAACCAAGTGATGCCGCAGCAGGGATTAAAAACTGTGCCTGCATTGAGGTTTCGCTTAATAACGGCACTAAGCCCGCATAGGTGGTAATTGAGGTAAGCATTACCGCGCGCAGGCGGCTTGTACACGACTCTACAATGGCATCGTGCGTGCTCATGCCTTCATCTTTTACCAGCTCGTTAAAGCGCGATACCAATAATAGGCTGTCGTTTACAACCACCCCACTGAGCGCCAAAATTCCATTTAAAGAAAGTATGCTGATGGTTAAGTCGTTCCACCAATGGCCTAAAATAGCCCCCACAATACCAAAGGGAATCGCCACCATAATCAACATAGGTTGAATGTACGATTTAAGCGGAATCGCCAGCAATACGTAAATAACTAATAACGCGGCTATAAACATAGTGGCCATTGAGCCTGTTGTTTCGTCTTGCTCTTCGGCTTCTCCGGCAAAGTGAATACTTAAGTTAGGAAATTGCGCGTTAAGCTCAGGTACTAAATCGCGGCTTAAGTTAGCAACTAATTCGTTAGATGCCACAATGTTTTTATCTACTTGTGCGCTTAAGTAAATTGCACGTAGGCCATCAATGCGGGTTATTTCATCTTGCTGATATTCGCTACTTATATTGGCTACGTTAACCAAAGGTACTACGGTGCCATCGGGTAACCTAATACGCGATTGCATAATATCGGCTGGCGTTTTACGGGCGTTTTCTGGGTAACGCACACGTACTTTTACTTCGTCTTTATCGCGCTGGTAACGCTGTACAATTGCTCCACCAAAAGCTTGTAAAACCTGCTCTGATAGGCTCGCCGTATCCATACCTAAAGCGCGCCCTTGTGCATTCAAGGTAAATTTAAGCTGTGGCTGACCTGGGTTTAAATTATCATCTATGCCATTAACACCAGCAGTATTTTGTAAGCGCTCTTTAAACAGTGCGCCTGCGGCCATTACGGTTTCGTCATCCCAGGCTTTTAGCTCCACTTTAAAGTTATCGACCATTTTACGTGTAGCCAATACTTGTAGCTTTTTACTGCCCTCTGGCATACCGGCAAGGCGCTGCCATTCTTGTGCAAATTCGCTTGCAGTAAAGTCGCCCTCGTTTAATAGCTCAACACTTACCGTACCGCTAGTATCGCTACTGCTCACTAATTGTAAGCTCGTTATTTCGCTCTCTTGCGAGTCAAACTTATCCATTAAATTTTGCTGGGCTTGTAGTGCACTTTGCTCAAGCGCTAACAAGTTTTTATTAGTTTGCCCATACGCTGCATCGTTTTGCATAACAAGCTCAGCGGTTACGGTATCGCCGGCAATACTTGGGAAAAAACCTACTTTTACTGCACCGGTCATAGGCATACCAACAACCAGAATAAAAAAGGCCACAAATGCAGCAACAATGGCGTATCTAAATCGTAACGAGTATTCAATAACGCGGCGGTACACTTTATCGCTAAACCAAGTTAGACCGCTGTCGGCGCCGTGCTGCACCTTTGACCACAAGCCACTAAGACCCGACTTTAACTGGCGTTTAGTGCTTACGTGGGCTAAATGCGACGGTAAAATAAGTTTTGATTCAACAACCGAAAGCAGTAAACAAATCGTCACTACGGTCGCAAACTGTGAGTAAATTTTACCTAAGTTGCCAGATACATTCGAAAGCGCAACAAACGCCGCTACCGTGGTTAATACCCCAAATATGGTGGGTACAGCCACCTTCATGGTGCCTAAAATCGTGTTATTAAGGGTGTCGCCGTGTTTTTTGCGAGTGGTGTAAATACTCTCCCCCACAACCACGGCATCGTCGACCACGATCCCCAACGCCATAATAAAACCAAAGGTGGTCATTTCATTTATGGTCAGCGCGGTGTAGCTGTCGGTCATAAAGTACAGTGTGCCAAAAAATACAAATGGCAAGCCACCTGCAACCCATAGCGCAACGCGTACATTTAAAAATATCGCTAAAATAACAAACACCATAATAATACCGGTTACGGCATTTTTAGTAAGCAGCGATAGGCGCTCGGTGATCATGGTGCTTTTGTCGTGCCAGCTTTCAAGCTCTACATTTTGCGGTAATAAGCCGCGCTCGTGCCATGTATCAATTACGCTTTGTGCTTGCTCAACTATGGTGGTTATATCGCTATTTTCATCCATTAAAATTTCAATGCCTACGGCATTTTGTTGGTTATAACGACTTAGTGAGTTGGTATCTTCTGCGAATGTGTCGGTAACGGTTGCTACATCACCTAATTTAATTTGTGTGCCTGATTGCGTTGTAAATAACACAATATTGGCAAAGTCGCGCTGCCAGTAAGCTTGGTCTGCCGCTTTTAGGCGCATAATTTTATTGCTATCGCGCAAGCTAGTAGAAAGCGGGCTCGATGATTCGTTGTTAATCACCTCACTTACATCGCTAATAGTTAAACCGTAGGCTTGTAGTTTGCCTTCGTCGATTTCTACCGACATCATAGGGTCAAGCACGCCCGATTGCTCTACATCGCTAATGCCCGATTTAGCTAATAAATCTGCTTTTAGTTTTTCACCTAGGTTTTGCAACGTATGGCGGTCGGCATCACCAAATAATTGTAAGGTTAATGCGTGATCTTGCCTGCGCGCTTTGTCGATCACCGGTTCTTCGGCATCTGCCGGAAAGTTATTTATGGCATCAACTTGGTTTTTAACATCGGTGAGTAGCTCATCAAGCGAGTAATCGGTTTTTTTCTCAATGCTTACATGACTGCCGCTGGCATCGGATGTAGAGGTAATGCGCTTAATACCCGGTACGGTTTCAAGGGCTTCTTCTACTTTTAGGGCGATGCCTTCTTCTGCTTGTAAGGCATCGCCACTGTCGTAAACCACCGATACCGAAATAGTATCTGGCTCAAGGCTTGGAAACGCCTCTTTACGCAAAGTAGAAAGCGACATTATGCCCATTACTATTACGCTAATGAGTAATAAATTGGCGGCCACTGAGTTGTTAGCAAACCAGCTAATAATGCCGTGCAAAGGGTTAGTATTATTAGGTAATTGCGGTGCTTGATGCGGGCTCATTATGGCATCTCCTCAACAATTGGGTTTACTAACATATCGTTTAAGTAGCTTACGAGTGGGCGAGCCACCACACGTAAATTAGTGTGCCCTTCAATAGGAGAGATATAAACGTAATCACCGCGCTCAAATAGTTTTTGCGCTTGAATGCTCATTAACGTGTTTTGATCGTTTACGTACCAAATTAAGCCTTCTTGCGATACTGCTGAGGCGGGTAATTTAATTACGTTGTTAAGCGCTTTACCGGCAATTTGTACCGCTAAAAATGTACCTGGTAACAATGGTGTAGCTTGCTCAAAAGGTTTGTCTAGCGCAACCACTACACTGCGCTGGCGAGAGCTATCGTCAAGATGCTGCTCAAAACGAGCAATGTAACCTTGCCACTGATTCTGTGTTGTTACATCACTTAAAATAACCTCGCCCGACTTATCGCTTGCCAGGTTTTGCCATTGGCTTAATGAAAGCGGTACGCTAATTTCTACTTTGTCGGTGCTGTTTAATGTAGCAAGTGTATCGCCGATGCTTACGTAAGTGCCTAAATCTACATCGCGCGATAAAATAACAGCATCAAACGGCGCACTTATATGGGTGTTTTTTTCATCACGCTGCGCAGTTTGTAGTGCGTATTGGGCGTTATCGGCCGTTGCTTGGGCGGCTTCTAGCTGTAGCGTTCTAAATACTAAAGGTGAGCTTGGCGCTTGTGTTACACCCGAGCGCTGCCATTCGCGCTTTGCTTGGTTTCCTAAGTCTTGCTCTTCTTGTAGGGCAAGTTTGGCATCTGCTAATGTGGCTTTAGCGCTCGCAACTGCTTGTAAGTATTCGGTGTTATCTATTTGTGCAAGCACTTGGCCCTTTTTAACTACATTACCGGTAGCAAATTGCTCGCTCATATTCGTTATTTCGCCCTTAACTTGTGCTTTTAAGCTAAGCGCCCAGTGCGCTTTAGCCTCACCGTGGCCACTAACATAGGCTTGATACGTACTTGGCACAGCGTTAATAACCGATACATTGGGTGCCACAGATTTAGCCGGCTCTGGCTTTGGGCCATTTGCTTGCTGCGCCATTTTTTGGCCGTTATATGAAATAGCAAGCCCTATACAAACAATGGCAACAAGAGTTACAACAACAGGTACTGGCGAAATTTTCATGACGATACTCCAAGGCCCAAGGCAAGGCCTAAATCTATACGGTTAGTTAAAAGGGTGTAATTTATTTGGCTAAGCTGAGCTTGTAGGTCGTACACCTGCTGCTGCACGGTTAGTAAGTCTAAAATATCAACCAAACCTTGCTGGTATTTGCTTTGGTAGTTGCTATAACTGCGCTTAGCACTGGCAAGTGCTTTACTAATTTGTAGCTGCTGCTGTGTTAATGATTGCTCTTGGCCTAGTGCGTTTTCTACTTCGTTTACGGCGCTAAGTAGCGTGTCTTGGTATTCCCAAAACGCCTGTTCGGCATTTAATTTTGCAATATCAACTTGTGCACGAAGTGCCCCGCCTTGAAACAACGGCGCACTTAAACTGCCTAGTAAGTTCCATACTGGGTTGGTTAATAATGCTTGGCTGGGTGTAGTTGCTAAATCGCTAAGCGATGCCGAAAGCGTAATGCTTGGCAGTAAATCTTTGTAAGCTACATCCACTAAATAACGTTTAGATTGAATATTGTAATAGGCACTTTGTAAATCGGGGCGACGCGCTAAATCTTGCTCTGGTAGCGCGCTTAGCGGCTCAATAACCTCAGGTAAAACAGAGGTAGTAGGTAAGTTTTCAAGTTTATCTACACCCACTAATAATACTAAAGCGCGTTTAGCTTGTGCTATTTGCTCTTGGTAATCGGCAATAGTGGCTCGGGTAGAAGCGGTATTTGAACGCGCGGTATCAAGGGCTTCTAAATCACCTAAGCCGTATTGGTAACGCTCAACAATGCTTTGCTCGTTATTTTCTAAAACCGTTAAGCGCTGCTGCTCAATGTTAAGTAAATCTTGCTGCAAAATAATGTTTAAATACGTGCGCATCACGCTGGCTACTAAGGTGTCTTTAGCGCCTTGGTAAGTGGCCAGATTACTGGCTATGGTCATGTCTTGCGCGGCTACGTTATCAGCAATTTTTTGCCATACGTCGGCCTCCCAGCTAACCCCTAGTGATGAGCTGTACTGTGTGCCAGTTGTTTCGTTGCGCTGAGCGTCAAAATCGGCATCTACACTAAACCACTGGCTTGCTGCGGTAACATCGCGCTGCGCATAAGCAAGTTTTAGCGCCACATGCACCTGGTTAAATGAAGGATTATTTGCAACGGCTTGGTTAATAAGCGAATCAAGCCCCGCTATATTCACTAAATCGGTGATATAACTTACCTCGGTTGCATCATCTTGTGTGTATTGCCAATTTGCATGCTGCTTTAGCGATTGCTCGGTGCTATTACCTGTATAGCTTGGCTGGCTACTACACGCAGCAAGCGTGCAGCTAAGTGCAAGCAATAAAACCGTTGAGCGCTTTTTAAAATAAACCATTTAACTGTGCCTAATTTACATCATTACACACAGTTTATTAGGGCAAGGGTTAAGGATGGGTTAAAAGGGGTTAACTTACTTTAGACAAATTAGTATTTGCCTCGTTTAGCCAAATTACGTAGCCTTTGGCAAAAGTACTCACTTAAAACTCATATGCATAAATTAATTTTTACCCTTTTTTTAATACTCCCCACGTTATTGCAGGCTCAAGTAACCTTAAGTGATAAAACCATTATATACAGTGGCCAAATCAACAAACAAAATAACAATACGGCAGCTGAGCTTTTAAAAACTAACCCTACAATTAATACATTTACGATTACCAGCGGCGGCGGAAACATAGATTTAGGGATGGACTTAGCCGAATTAATTTTGGCGCATAAGCTAACGGTAAACATAAAGCAGTTTTGCTTTTCGTCGTGTGCAAATTATGTGTTGCTTGCTGGCCACCCTACTACAATTGAGCCCAATACAATTATTGGCTGGCATGGGGATGCAGCCTCAGCTAAGTGGTTAGATAGTGATATTGATGCCATGGTAAAGCACTTAAAAGAGCCACAAAAAAGCCAAAAGTGGCAGACATTACGCGCCCATTACGATGAGGTAATTGCTAAAGCAAGCTTGCGCGAAAAAGCCTTTTACACAAAGCTAAATGTAAATCACGACCTACTCACAGTAGGGCTAAAACCCGGTTTACGCAGCGCCGCCATAAAGCAACGTGCACGTGGCTGGACGTACTCACCTAAGGTGCTTAACTATTTTGGAATTAGCAATATTAGCTATAATAATTGGCAACCTCGTTCAGTTAAAAACTTTCCGCTGCTTATTATTAGCGACTTAAACTAACAACCATCCTCCTCTTTACTAATCTCATTTTTACTCACAATAAAGCCCTGTTAATAGCAGGGTTTTGTGTTTTAGCTGCCTTATAAGTACTTTGTGGATACTCACTATTAATATGACAAATACTTTACACACTTTAAAATCTAATTGATATGCGTTATCATTCGCAACATCATTAACTTTTAATATTAACAATAATGAACAAGCTAATTAAATTTACCCCAATATTATGCGCGCTTGCGTTGGCAGGTTGTGGCGGGGGCTCTGGTAATGCTGCTCCACAGTTTTCTCAACCTAATTTAAGTTTTACTGTAAACGAAGACACCACTTTTTTAGGCCAAGTAACAGCCACCGACGATGACGCCTTAAGCTATACGCTTGCCAATGCACCAAGCAATGGCATCATAGCAGTTGAAGCAAACGGTGAATTTACCTACACACCATTTAGTAATTATTTTGGAGAAGACACAGCAACCATTAGCGCAAGCGATGGCAGCTTAACGGCAAATGTAGTGATACGTTTTAGCGTAGAAAATGTTAATGATGCCCCGCAGGTACTAACTACTAATGTATTTGTTACCTCTTCAACCACCACTCAAGGGGTTATTACTACACAAGACTTAGATGGCGACACCGTAACTATTAGCTTAATAACACCACCGAGTAATGGCGTAATGAGCATAAATAGCACCACGGGTGAATTTACCTATGAGGCTCAATCTCTAAGCAGCATTGATGAGCAATTTGAAATTAGCTACACAGATGGCCTAATTAGCGAGCCGTTAACTGCAATTATTTCACTAAGCCCTTCTTATGTAACTAACGAAGATAAACTTAATTATTATTACAGTTCTAGTCTGTCGCACTTAAAACAAGCCGACGAGTTGAGCGCAAATATTGCCGATGAACTTTCTCGATATGAGGTATACGCAACCCAAGCTGCGGCCTATGCACGTGCAGGATTTTTAGATACTGCTAACGACTATTTAGCGCTTATAAACGAGCAAACAGCGCGTTCTTCGGCACTAAAAGATGTGGCACAAGCACTAGACGAAATAGGCCAAACAGAACAAGCAAACGATTACCGTGACCAAGCGGTGGCGGCCTACAACCAATACTTAGCTGATAAAGGCTTTGATAACATTGCCTCATCAGACGCATCAGCCCTTTATTCTTTAGTAAAAAGCTATTTAGCTGCTGATCAAGTTTCGCAAGCAAGTAATTTGTTAAATACAATTTCATTATACGCAGAGCAAGTACGCGAAGACGAATACACCTCAAGCTATGGCTACTTTTTAAATGGCGTACGCTTATCAATAGATGACGCCCTACAAAGCTATGCGCAAAGCCTAGATGAAAGCGATTTAACGCAAGCCAAATTGCTTGCTAATAACTACGCGCAACTTGCAGTAAAAACAGGTTACAGGCTAGTACGTAGCGGCGAATACGAAGGCCAACCATACGAGCAATACAAAACGCTACATGGTGCATGGGCTGCGCAATACCTTTATAGAGCTGGTGAATTTGAAGCGGCAAAAGACTATACTAACCAAGTACTTGCCATGTATGGTTCAACGGGTTTTGATAGTAACTACGCATACTCTGCATCGCCTTATAGCGCCGCTACTTTGGATAACTATACTTATCCTATTCAATTTTTAGCAGGCTTAATTGAAGGCCTTTACCAAAGCGACGAAAACCCAGCAATAACGCTATCAGACAGCGAAACCGATATAAACAACGCGCAAGAGCAAGTGTATGGTTTTAATATAGCTAATCGCCTGCTTGGTGGTGAAGATATAACGAGTGCCGCAGCTCAAGCTCGCAGCTTTTTTACAGAAAATGGTGATTACAACGAATTTTTTAGAGCGCTAACATCGCTTGATAACGTCCCTGGCACAGGCCTAATTTTAAGTGAAGCCGGCAGAAACGACCTAGCACAGCAAGTATTTACCTATGCTGGCGACTTTATAGCCTCGGATGACTACATAAGCAAAGAATCCTCAACCACGCTTTTAACCGGTTCCAAGGGCTGTAAATTGTTAGTTGATTTAACTGCCCAAGTCGGTGGCGGTACAGCAAATGCCGCTAATAAATGCTTAACCATGCTTAATACGCTCAATGCAGGCGATATACGTACGCTAAGTAATACCTCATCAATTACAGCTCATAATCAAGTAATAGTATCGCTTATTAAAGGCGGCTTATCGGAGCAAGTAGCTGGTGTACACAATCAACTACTTAGCTACATTGCCCTAGATGAAGATACCGAAGACAGGTTTGAAGCCCGCTTAGAAACCTTAGGTTACTTAGTTAATGCAAACCAAACATCACTGGCAAGTACCACTTTAAATGATGCTATTACTGAAATAACCCCTGAGCTAAATGCATTAACAAGCGATCAGCTAGAAACTATTTTAGCCGCTGTTAAAGCCGAAGTAATTGGCTTAGAAGAAGCTCAAACAGGTGAATTTGAACGTTATTCTATGCTTTCAAGTATGGGCACTAACGCGGCGAATATTAGCGATTTTTCAGCAAACTATAGCAATGCAAAAACACAAGCTAGCACGCTTTTAAATACGCTTGAGCCTCTTATTTTAAACTTTGCCGATACAATTATTGCCGACAACATGGAAGATTTAGTAAACAGTTTTACGCTAATTAACGATACCACTAAAGCACAAAGCTTAATAAATAATGGCGTTAATGGCGAAGCCGATCAGCTTGAGCTTTACATAGGCATGACCAACTTAGTCGCCTCTCGTGATGACTTTAAAGGCATAGCTATTGCCAGCGTAGATACTGACCACGACGGCTTACCTAACTTCTTTTTACCTAACACCAGCGATGAAGATATAGCCTTAGCTGGATTAATTGCCGACCAAGACGCCGATAACGATGGCGTAATTGATAGCGAAGACACTACCCCACTAGGTATTTAACTAAGAGCCGTAATAAATGCAGACACCGACTACCCTCGCGTGTCTGCTTTTGCTTTCTCAGGGTGTATACGCCGCAGAGCAGCAACAGCAGACCGAACCAAAAACACAGCCATGTAACGGCCTTAAAAATGAGCAAAAAGAGCGTTGTGAAGCACTTGAGCACATTGAAGTAAAAGGCCAGTACATAGGCATAGAAGTACCCGAAGTTATTGGGCGTTCTTACTTAAATCGTGACTTTATAAATGCCACACCTAAAGGCAACGGCGATATAAACGAGCTTATTGCATTGCTCCCTGGTGTACAGCTAAGCAACGAGGCTTACTCTATTGGTAGTTTGGCAGAAATCAGCGCACCAGAAATATCAATCTCAGGCGCGCAGCCATGGCAAACTGGCTTTTCATTAGATGGACTAAACTACAATAACCGCATAGATCCGGGTAGCAGCAGCCGCTTAAGCTCTTCATCAAACGATGTATCGGGCGGCGTGCAAAGCATGAATGTAAACTCCGATGTAGTTGAATCAATCACAGTGTACGACCATAACATTCCAGCTGAGTTTGGTGGTTTTTCGGGTGGTATTGTTGATAGTAAAACCAAAAGCGTATTTACCAATGACAGTTTTAGCTTTGGTGTGCGGGGTAATCAAAGTAGCTGGGGGAGTTATCATTATATAGAAGCCGATCAAGACAGCTCTCAGCAAAATGTTGATCAAAGCACACTTGAAACGCCTAAGTATGAAAAAATCAGCTATAACCTGCGTGCTAATAAACAAATTAATAAGCGCCATGGCGTAATGATGAGTGTTAGTTACTTAACCAGCGACATCAGCGATTTGTCGTTAGGGGAAGTCAAAACGCAAAGCCGTAAAAACATAAATGCCATTGTTAAATATGGTTATCGCAATGGCTGGGTAGACGCATTAGATTTAACTCTAATGTATTCACCTTACGAAGTAGATGACTTTATAACCGACGCCAAAGACAGCGACTTCCATTTAGAAGGCGGCGCCGTAGGCGCGGTCGCATCACTTACCCAGCACTTTGATTTTGCAACCTGGCGCAGCAACCTTAATTTTAGTATGAGTGATAGCAGCCGAGAAGGCCCAGCGCACTTTTATAACTGGCTGCAAGCTAAAGGCAAAGATTGGGGACAATATGCCGACCAAGGCGATGCGCAAACACGCTACTCTCGCCAAGGAGGCTATGGCGCTTTAGATAACACCCAATACACCACCAGCTGGAAAAACACGCTAAATTTCAATTCATTTGAATTTGCAGGAACTGAGCATAATATTAAGGCTGGTATAGAGCTTATTCGCCAAGAAGTAGAGCGCGAACGCACACAAAATAGCTACAACTACGACTCCCCTATTATATGGTCTAGCGCTAATACACCACTTAATTGCAGTGGTTACACGCTTGACTGCCAAGCGCTTGAAACCACTATATCTATTGACGAACTTGCAGCGCAGTTAGGGGGCGAAATTGATTTTAACAACCAAGATCACATAACAGCGTACAGCAACAATGTAACAGCCACCGCACAGTATTTTAATGGCCGCTTAGTAACCCCAGCAGAGTATATAAATGTAGCGTTAAATCGCGCCTCGTTTTATGCAACAGATAGCATTACCTTAGGGCAATTAAGCTTAAATTTAGGTATGCGCTACGAATACGATGACTTTTTAGCTAATCATAATATTGCGCCACGTCTATCCCTTGGTTACGATGTATTTAACAACAACCGCACTATTATTAGCGCAGGGATTAACCGCTATTACGATTCAGCCATTATTGGTTATAAAGTAAAAGAGCAGCAGCGTTTTTCATACCGAGAGTACCGCCCAATTGAAAACGGCTACCTTCAAGGGTGGCTGCCGTCTAACTATACCGGCGCGTTTAAATACCGCTTTGATGATGTAAATACCCCTTACGATGACGAACTCGCATTAGGCATTGCGCATTCATTTGAAAAAGCAGGCAATATATCGCTCAAATATGTAAAACGTAAAAAGCATCAGCAATTTTCTCAGGTTACCGATGAAGAAGCAGCTAGTGATGGCTATAAATACATTTATATGACTAACGAGGGTGATGGCAGCTCAGAGCGCTACTCTATCTCGTGGAGTGCACAGTTTGGTAAACACTCTTTATGGGCCAATGCCTCCTACGCTGAAAACAAAGTTTCAAACGACGAATACAGCGCTAGTGCAGAAAATACCCCCCTTGATGAACTCGTTTATTATCTCAATGCACAAGGCGAAGGCGAGCTTGTAACGCTTGGGCAGCTAGAGCAAATACGCACCAACTTTGGCACCCCAGTGTCAGGTGCGCTTGGCTGGAATGTTGATTGGAACAGCTCATTTAGTACAGGCTTAAATGTTACCTACAGTGACAGCTACACCAGCGCGGTAAGTACCGGGGCTAGCGAAAGTATTGGGCTTGAGCAAAGCTGTACAAGTTGCCCTGTAGAATCAAGCTTAGTTGATGTATACGAAGAGCAAGAAATACGCGCCAGAACCATGCTAGGGCTCAGTTTACGCTATAGCCATAACCTCACAAAAACCCAATCTATTGACATAAGAGCGGATATTTCTAATTTATTAAATGCCCGCACTTACACAGTAAACGAAGGAGCATCAGGTATTGAGCCCGGGCGTATGTTTTGGGTAGGAGTTAGCTATAACTATGATTAGGTTATTAAGCATTTTTTTACTGTGCTCATTTAGCTTAAACGCCAAATCAACAAGTAGTATCGATTTACGCTCACTTTATAGTAAAGGCCAAGCTCATTGGCCTGCTATTCAAACCAGTGACGGAAGAAGCGTTGAGCCCATGTCGCTTTTGCCTGTAGCATCGCCTAAACCGGAGCATGTTGCACTAGGCGATAAGCTTTTTCATGATGTGCAGCTTTCACGTAATAATACCGTTAGCTGCGCTACCTGCCATGAACGCGACAAAGGCTTTCATGATGGCCGTACAACTGCCATAGGCATTGACGAGCAAGTAGGCACGCGTAACACCCCCGCTATTTTTGGTATTGATCAATGGCAACATTTTTTTTGGGATGGACGCGCAAGCACCGCTGAGCAGCAAGCACTTATGCCAATAGAAAACCCGATTGAAATGGACTTAGATCCAAAAATAGCCTTAGCCCGAGTAAATAAAGATAAGAGTTACCGTGCATTTAATCAAAGCGCTTTTAATAGCAGCACGTTAACCACCGAGCAAATGGCAAAAGCCTTAGTTGCGTTTGAGCGCACATTAGCAGCGCCAAATAGCCGCTATAAAACTTTTTTAACGCAGCTTAATAAAAATCCACAACAAGCAGTTAGTAGCCTAAGTGATAGTGAGTTAAATGGCCTGCACCTATTTAGAACTAAAGCTAAATGCATGACTTGCCATAACGGCGCACTACTCAGTGACAACCAATTCCATGGCACAGGGCTGCATTATTACGGCCGCCGTTTTGAAGATAAAGGCCGCTACGATGCCACCCACAACCCTGAGCATATTGGCCAATTTAGAACCCCATCGCTATTAGGGTTAATGCAAACATTTCCGTGGATGCATAACGGCTTATTTGACGATTTAGCCGGCATTGTCGCCTTATATAACCATGGTGGAGTAAGGCCCAAACCACGAAAAAATCAACTAAACGACCCACACTTCCCTAAAACTACCGACCTGCTTATAAAGCTTAATTTAACTAAGCAAGAACAAGCAGACCTAGGGGCATTTTTACGCATATTATAACAAGCACTGCTGAGTAAATTTATTCAGCAGTGCCATTGCACCAATATATTTCAATGCACTTAAATATCGCACCAAATTAAAACATTCCACATCGCTTTTATAATTTAAAAAAACACAAAAATAAATTTAGTGCTTTAATTTCATAAACTTAAACCAACACTTAAATATTGGCTAGCTTCATGCTTATTAAAAAGCGTAGGGGTTCAAGGATTTTTGAACCAGCACAATTTAATGCTAAACAGGCGACTAGGGTTCCGGTTCATGTGTACTTAACGAAGTAAAATGAACGACTGGTCCGAGAGTTGCCAACCTAGCTATATAACAAGTAATCACCAAGGGTGTTTAGTTTTTATATTTGCGTATGCAAGGGTTACACGGCGGGACAAAAGCCCGGGAGGTTCAATTAGCTTGGAACTCCTGCGCCCAAAAACCGTGTAAAACTTGGAGAATACGAAATGAAAACGATAAAAACACTTACGTTAGTCCTCGCTTTAATCTGCAGTTCAAATGCGCTCGCTAAAGATAAATTTTCTGTTTGTTGGTCAATCTATGTAGGCTGGATGCCATGGGAATATGGCGACAGCTCAGGCATAGTAAAAAAATGGGCCGATAAATACGATATTGAAATTGATGTAGTACAAATTAACGATTACATCGAATCGATTAACCAATATACCTCAGGCCAGTTTGATGCATGCACCATGACCAACATGGATGCGTTAACAATTCCGGCAGCTAGCTTTGTAGATAGTACCGCGCTTATAGTTGGCGACTTTTCAAATGGTAACGACGGTATCGTTTTGAAAGATAAAACCGATTTAAAACAAATTAAAGGCCAAACAATTAACCTCGTTGAGCTAAGCGTATCTCATTATTTATTAGCACGCGGTTTAGACTCGATTGGCTTAACAGAGCGTGACGTAAATGTAGTTAATACCTCAGATGCCGACTTAGTCGCCGCTTATACAACTGAAGATGTAACTTCTGTTGTTACATGGAACCCACTACTTTCTGAAATAGAAAAACAGCCTAGTGCTAGCAAAGTATTCGACTCATCAAACATCCCTGGCGAAATCATCGACCTTTTAGTAGTAAACACTCAAACCTTAAAAGAAAACCCAAAACTAGGTAAAGCCTTAGTAGGCGCATGGTACGAGATCATGGAAAAAATGAGTGCTGATCAAAATGCGCTTTCACACATGGCCCAAGCATCAGGTACTGATTTAGCCGGCTATCAAGCTCAACTTGCCAGCACCAAAATGTTTTATAAAGCCAAAGAAGCGGTGGAATTTACGCAAAGCCCTCACCTTGGCAAAACCATGAAATACGTTGCTGAGTTTTCATTTAAGCATGGCCTATTAGGAGATGGCGCACCTGACGCTGGCTTTATAGGCATTGAAACTCCAAGCGGCGTAGTAGGTAACCCGCAAAATATAAAGCTGCGTTTTGACCCTAGCTTTATGGAAATGGCCGTTAACAACAGCTTATAAAGCGAACCCACTATGAAAAAATTAATGAACTTAGCACCCTCGCGGTCACTGAAAGGATTTTTGGCTTTTTTGCCGTTTGTAATTTTGTTGCTACTTTACTTTAGCGCTTCTAACGAACGTCTTGAGGCTAACCCTTACGATAAACTGCTGCCAAGCTTTACGCAAATTGCCGATGCCGTCGAGCGCTTTGCATTTACCCCTGATAAACGCAGTGGCGACTACCTGTTTTGGAAAGACACCGCTGCGAGTGTGTATCGTATTTGTTTAGGTATCACAATTAGCGCGGGGCTGGGTTTATTAATCGGCATGTTATCGGGCCTGCTGCCGCTGTTTAGAGCCGGTTTTTCGCCGCTCATTACTATTGTTTCGCTTATACCGCCAATGGCCATTTTCCCCATTTTATTTATTAGTTTTGGCCTAGGAGAGCTTGCCAAAGTAATGCTAATAATTATTGGCACTGCCCCTGTCATTATTCGCGATATTCAGGGCCATGTTCGCCAATTGCCCAGCGAAATTTTAATAAAAGCCCAAACCTTGGGCGCCTCCACATGGCTGGTTGCTATACGTGTTGTTTTACCACAAATAATGCCGCGCTTAATTGCTGCAGTGCGTTTATCGCTTGGCACTGCATGGCTATTTTTAATTGCCGCTGAAGCCATCGCCGCGCAAGAAGGCCTGGGCTATCGCATCTTTTTAGTAAGGCGCTATATGTCGATGGATGTCATTTTACCTTATGTAATTTGGATCACTACGCTTGCCTTTTTGATGGACTTTAGCTTACGTAAATTATCATCACTTTGCTTCCCTTGGTACCACCATCAGGAGGCTGGAAAATGAGCCTATTACAAATAAACAAAGTATGGAAATCGTTTGCTGATGTACAAATATTAGAGCGTTTACAGCTTAACGTAGAGCAAGGTGAATTTGTTTCTATGGTGGGCGCTTCTGGGTGCGGTAAAACCACCCTGCTTAAAATGATATTGGGCAGTGAGCAAGCAACACGAGGCGAAATACTTTTAGACGGCAAGCCTATTTCTAGCGAGCCAAGTGAAGAGCGCGGCATTGTATTTCAAAAGTACTCTGTATTCTCGCATTTAACTGCTTTGCAAAACGTAATGATTGCCGATGAGTTTTCTGCCAGTCGTTTTTTAGGGCGCTGCTTTGGCAAACAAAAACGCGAGATAAAACAAAAAGCGCTTAAATTTATGGAAGCCGTAGGTTTATCTCATGCTATTAATAAATACCCACACGAATTATCGGGCGGCATGCAACAGCGCTTGGCTATTGCCCAAGCATTAATGAAATCCCCAAAAATACTCTTGCTCGATGAGCCCTTTGGTGCACTAGACCCCGGTATTCGAAAAGACATGCACCAGCTTATTCGTAAAGTATGGAAAGAAAACAACCTCACCATATTTATGGTTACTCATGACATTCAAGAAGGCTTTGAGCTGGGTTCTCGTTTATGGGTATTTGACAAAGTACGCCATGACCCACAAGCACCTAACGCGTATGGAGCACAAATTACTTACGATTTACCGCTTAATAGCGAAACCAAAGCTCAAAACCACTCACTTGCTCAGCAATTTACAAAAAAGGAAGTCACTGCATGATTTTGTATCAAGATACTTTAACCTCAGGTAAACACTGGTCTATGCGTATGCGTCGCGGTACTAGCTTACGGTTAATTGATAAAACTGGTGGCGCAAATGTAGGGATGTTGTTTTACAACCCCGAAAATTTACTCGAGCGCTACAACGCCCCCGACACTCTAAAGTGCCAACACACCTTTAAATTAACCCAAGGCCATTGTTTATATTCAGATATGGCACGTGTTTTTTGCGCGATTACCGACGACACGCTCGGTTGGCACGATACCTTAAGCGGCAACAGTAACGCTCAATCAGTTGAAAAAAAATGGGGCAAACGCGACTACCAAAACGAACGTAATAACTTCAAGCAAAATGGCTTAGATGCATTTTTAGTTGAAGCGGCTAAATACGGACTAACTAAACAAGACCTGGCCGCTAACCTGAATCTATTTAGCAAAGTAATTGCCAGTGATAGCGGCGACTTAAACTATCAAAGTGGGCATTCAAAAGCCGGCGATTATATAGAACTACGCTTTGAAATGGACACGTTAGTGCTGTTTCACACCTGCCCTCACCCACTTGATAGCGCCAGCGAATATCCGCAATTTGAAATTGAGTATCAAATACTGCCATCAGAACCTGTAAGCGATGACGATGAATGTAAAAACAGCTGTAGCGAAAACCAGCGCGGCTACGAAAACAACCGAATTTATCACTTAGGGTTAGAAGGAGTTTAATAATGATCACCACAAGCCAACTACTAGAACAAGATGCTATTAATCGCCAAGTTGTTGATGCCGGCGACTATTACTTACATGTGGTAAAAAAAGGCGAAACCATACGCATTTTAGACTTAGAAGGTAACCAAGCCGCCGATACGCTTTTTTATAATGCGAACAAACCAAGTGAGCGTTACAGCGCTACCGATACAATTCGTGAACAAGGTAATGTGTATTTAACAACAGGTACCGTACTACTATCAGATGAATGTAATCCTATGCTTAAAATTGTTGCCGATACATGTGGTCGACACGATACCGTTGGTGGGGCATGTTCATGTGAGAGCAATACAGTGCGATACTCTCTTGATAAAAAAACCATGCATGCATGTCGCGATAGCTGGTTACTAGCAATCAACGAGCAACCAGAGCTTGGTTTAAGTAAAAAAGACATAACCCACAATATTAATTTTTTTATGAATGTACCTGTAACCAACGACGGAAAACTAACCTTTGCCGATGGCATAAGTGGCGCAGGAAAATACGTAGAGCTTGAAGCGCTGATGGATTGCATTGTGCTTATTTCCAATTGTCCACAGCTTAATAATCCCTGTAACGCTTATAACCCAACCCCCGTTGAAGTGCTTATTTGGCAATAACTTATATCAATTATTTAATTAGCCGCAAGGCATGTGTTTGGGACGACCCAATCACTTTTACAAATTTGCTGCGGGACGACCCGCGAAAACGAGTAAAAATTATGTTTAATACCGTTCTAATAGCTAACCGAGGCGCTATAGCCTGCAGAATTATTCGTACCCTTAAAAAGCTTGGCATTAAAAGTATTGCCTTATATTCGCAAGCCGACAAAGAGTCATTACACGTACTCGAAGCCGATGAGGCTTACAGCTTAGGTGAAGGCGGCGCAAGCGAGACCTACCTCAACCAGCAAAAAATTATTGATATAGCCACGCAAGCCGGTGCACAAGCAATACACCCTGGTTATGGCTTTTTAAGCGAAAATGCCGATTTTTCAGAAAAACTAAAACAACATGGCATTAGCTTTATTGGCCCTCGCGCTAAGCAAATGATTGAGTTTGGGCTTAAACACCAAGCGCGTGATATAGCTGAGCAAGCAAATGTACCGCTAGTCCCTGGTAGTGGTTTAATTAACGATTTAGACGAGTTAACTGCTTTTTCAGCAAAAATTGGTTATCCAGTTATGCTTAAAAGCACCGCGGGTGGTGGCGGTATTGGCATGCAGCGCTGCGACTCTCAAAGCGAGTTAGAAAAAGCTTTTGTAAACGTAAAACATTTAGGCGCACAAAACTTTTCAAACGACGGTGTATTTGTCGAAAAATTTGTAGAAAAAGCCCGCCACATCGAAGTGCAAGTATTAGGTAACGGCTTTGGTGAAGTAGTGACACTTGGCGAGCGAGATTGCTCAAGCCAGCGTCGTAATCAAAAAGTAGTTGAAGAAACACCGGCACCAAACCTGCCAGCAAGCACACGTCAAGCAATGCTAGACACAGCTAAAAACTTAATGGCGTCAATTGACTATTTGAACGCAGGAACCGTTGAATTTATTTACGATAACGACCACGACCGTTTTTACTTTTTAGAAGTAAACACCCGCTTACAGGTTGAGCATGGCGTTACAGAGGCGTGTTATAACGTAGACTTAGTAAGCTGGATGCTAAAAATAGCCTATAGCGAATCAATAAAAAATACAGCGTTAGATTTATCCGCTTTAGATAGTATTAAACCTACAGGGCATGCTATTCAGGCGCGTATTTACGCCGAAAACCCAGCTAAAAACTTTCAACCTTCAGCGGGGTTACTCACCCAAGTACAGTGGCCCACGGATAATGTACGTGTAGATAGCTGGATAGAAGCCGGATTAACCGTTTCACCTTTTTTTGATCCTATGCTGGCTAAAGTGATTGTTCATGCAGATACCCGCGAGCAAGCCATTGAGCAACTAAACTCTGCTCTTAATAATTCAAAAGTATATGGTGTAACAACCAATATAAGTTACGTGCAACAAATTTTAGCGCATCAGGAGTTTGTACAAGGCTGTATTTTTACTCGTACTTTAAATGATTTTAAAGCTCATTTTGCAGGATTCGAAGTGCTAAAAGCAGGCACTATGACCACCATTCAGGACTACCCTGCCCGTATTGGTTATTGGGATATTGGTGTGCCGCCCTCAGGCCCTTTTGATTTTTACTCATTTAAACTTGCTAACCGCTTATTAAATAACCCTGCTGACGCAGCCGGTTTAGAAATTACATTACAAGGGCCAAGCCTTAAATTTTACCAAGACTGCCAAGTAGCTATTACCGGTGCGCCTATTGAGCTGTGGCTTGACGAGAAAGCCCAGCAATGTAACCAAATAATTAATATTAAAGCGGGGCAAGTACTAAAAACTGGCAACGTAACGCAAGCTGGCGCCCGTGCTTATTTAGCATTTAGCGGCGGTATTCAATGCCCTGATTATTTAGGTAGCAAAAGTACGTTTACGTTAGGGCAATTTGGTGGACACTGCGGCAGAGCCCTGCGCATGGGCGACTTTTTATCGTTACCAACATTTATACAAGCACAACCGTTAGCCAGCTTAAACGAGCACGTTGTTACTCCTATTACAAACGATTGGACGTTGCGAGTAATGTACGGCCCCCATGGTGCGCCAGACTTTTTTACTAAAGATGACATTAAAACCATACACGCGCATCAGTGGAAAATTCACTACAACTCAAGCCGTACAGGTATTCGTTTAATAGGTCCTAAGCCAGATTGGGCACGCGAAACCGGCGGCGAAGCAGGCCTGCATCCTTCTAATATTCACGATAATGCCTATGCGTTTGGCACAGTCGACTTTACAGGCGACATGCCGGTAATTTTAGGCCCCGATGGCCCGAGCTTAGGCGGGTTTGTTTGCCCGTTTACCGTAATTAGTGCCGATTTATGGAAGCTCGGCCAACTAAAAGCGGGTGATTCACTGCGTTTTGAAGTGGTTGATAACATTAATGCACAACTTATCGAAACAGCACAAAACTCGCAATTAGCCAGCCTAGAGCGTGTTGAGTGTAATTATCAAACCTGTGAGCCAAGCTCCCCAATAATAGATACCTTAGTAACTGATGATGGCGAGCCCGATTTAGTGTTTCGCCAAGCAGGCGATAAGTTTTTACTTGCTGAATACGGCGAGCTTATTTTAGATTTAAACCTACGCGCCCGCGTACAAGCACTTCTTGAGGCATTACAAAACGAGCGGTTAAATGGGGTGCTAGAGCTCACACCTGGTATCCGCTCTTTGCAAATACATTACGATAATCAATCTATTGCAGTACAGAGCTTGGTAAACACCATTAAACAGCTCGACCTAAACTTGGGTGACACTCGTCAGCTGAGCTTTGAATCGCGTGTTGTACATTTACCACTAAGTTGGAACGACAAAGCCTGCCAAGAAGCAATTGATAAGTACCATCAATCAGTTAGAAAAGATGCGCCTTGGTGCCCTTCTAACCTTGAATTTATAAAGCGTATTAATGGCTTAAATAGCATTGAGGAAGTAAAAAACATTGTTTTTAACGCAAACTACTTAGTGCTGGGCTTAGGCGATGTTTACTTAGGTGCACCTGTAGCTACGCCGCTTGATCATTGCCATCGCTTGGTTACAACAAAATATAACCCTGCTCGCACGTGGACCGCCGAAAACTCCGTGGGGATTGGTGGAGCTTACATGTGTATTTATGGCATGGAAGGCCCAGGTGGCTATCAGTTTGTGGGACGCACAGTACAAATGTGGAACCGCTATCGTAAAACTGATGTGTTTAACAAACCTTGGTTACTACGCTTTTTTGATCAAATAAAATACTACCCTGTAAGCCATGAAGAGCTAATGCAAACTAGAGAAGACTTTGTGTTAGGTAAATGGCAACCAAAAATAGAACAAGCTGTTGTCTCTATGCCTGAACTACAAAAGCAGTGGCAACAAAACCAAAAAAATATAAATACATTTACCCAGCAGCGTGAGCAAGCTTTTGCCGAAGAAATGGAACAGTGGAAACGTACAGGCCAATTAAATTATAAATTTGAAGAAAGCGAAACCGAGCAAGGTGAACAAATTAAACTCGCGCCTGGGCAGTACTTAATGGAGGCCACGGCCGCAGGCAGTGTGTGGAAAATAAATGCCGAGCAAAACCAAGCAGTTGACGCTAACGAGTCTATGGTGATTTTAGAGTCTATGAAAATGGAAATTGATTTAACCACCAGCGAAAGTGCAAAGGTAGTACAGGTTTTAGTAAAAGAAGGCCAACAAGTTCATGCAGGCCAAGCTTTAATGATTTTACAGGGGTAATGGAATGTCACAAATTAACTTATCAATTAGCCAATTACATAACGCGTACAGTAGTGGTGAGTTATCGCCAGCCACTCTGATTAGCCATTTAACTGAGCAAGCAAAACAACAAGAAGCCGTATGGCTACATGTACTTTCGGCGCAAGAGCTCGCGCCCTATTTAAAAGCCTTAGAGTCTAAATCGTTAAAAACGCATCCTCTTTATGGGGTTCCTTTTGCTATAAAAGATAATATAGATTTAGCCGGTATTCCCACTACCGCAGCCTGCCCTGAATTTACCTATACACCTGAAAATTCAGCCTTTGTAGTAGAGCAACTCATTGCAGCAGGCGCTATCCCTATTGGTAAAACTAATCTTGATCAATTTGCCACAGGCTTAGTGGGTACGCGCTCTCCTTTTGGTGAAACACCAAACGCGTTTAATCCTGATTATATTTCGGGTGGGTCAAGCAGTGGCTCAGCCGTTGCCACAGCCTCTGGTATTGTAAGCTTTGCATTAGGCACAGACACCGCAGGCTCTGGTCGAGTACCCGCATGTTTTAATAATCTAGTGGGTGTGAAACCGAGTAAAGGGTTGCTATCGAATAGCGGCATGGTACCAGCATGTAAGAGTATTGATTGTATGAGTATATTTGCGTTAAATGCAATCGATGCCAATAAAGTGCTTCAGGTAGCTGCTAAATACGACCCCAATGATTGCTACTCACGTAAAAACCCGCCAGCAAACCAGCAACCAGTATTGGTAAATAGCGCATTTAGCTTTGCTGTACCACTTCCTGAGCAGCTGAAATTTTTTGGTGACGAAGGTTACAAAAGTGAATTTGAAAAAGCAGTTAACGAATTACAAAAAATGGACGGGGTTAAAAAGGAGCTCGACTTTAGTCCATTATTTGAAGCTGCAACACTGCTTTACGAAGGTCCTTGGGTAAGTGAGCGCTATTTAGCCACTCAAGATTTAATGGAAAATAACCCACAAGCACTGTTAGATGTTACCCGCACTATTATAAGTGGCGGTATTAAACCTCTGGCTATTGATTGTTTTAGCGCGTTATACAAACTACAAGCTTTTAAGCAGCAAGCTGATTTATTAGTTGAACAAGCTGACTTTGTTGTTACGCCTACCGCGGGTAGGCACTTTACACGAGATGAAATTCGCGAAAACCCTATTGAGCTTAATTCTCAGCTTGGTTATTACACCAACTTTATGAACTTGTTAGATTATGCTGCAGTAGCCGTACCTACTAGCTTTACAGCCGAGAGTATGCCTTTTGGTATTACGTTATTTAGCTTTGCAATGAAAGATCAAAAACTACTTAGCTATGCCGATAAAATAATGCAGCACAATGCATTGCCATTAGGGGCAACTAAACACCCTTTTATTAGCACCGAGCTGGATACTTCTAAAAATACGGGCTTTATTGATATTGCAGTATGTGGCGCGCATTTATCAGGCATGCCACTAAACAGCCAGCTAATTGAGCGTAATGCTCAGTTAATTACTAAAACACGTAGCGCTAAGTGCTATAAAATGTTTGCTGTTGAGGGCAACATAGAGCGCCCTGCACTGGTTAAAACACAGCAAGATGCTAACGACTTTGAACTAGAAGTATGGCGAATGCCCACTCAACACTTTACAAGTTTTGTACAAGGTATTAGCGACCCGCTCGGTATAGGCCAAGTAACACTTGCCGATAAAAGCCTAGTTACCGGTTTTATTGCGCAAAGCCATGCACAATCGGGTAAAGATATTAGCGAGTACGGTAGTTGGCGAAAATATATAGCCACCAAATAAAACATAAAAGCCCTAAATTTAGGGCTTTTGCTTTTAGTTAAAGTGCGCGTGAGTAGCTTAGCGATATAAAATCGAGGCCTGGGTTGGGCTTTTTAATACCAGCGTTTGAATAATGAAAATACTTAAGCGAGACACTATGTTGCTCAGCCTCACCAAATTTCATGGCAATGCCTAGGCGGTCTTCAAACTGGTAATGTGTGCTTATGTTTTTTCCCGCAAATTTGGTGTCGTCTAATAAGCTTAAACCAATACCAAACTCGGCAAAAACGCGGTTCCCAGCAATACTGCCAATAGGATAAAAAATAACAGGCGAAAGCGATAAGCCTAAATTAGCGTCATAGCGTTTTGGGTCATCGTATTCAAAAAAGTTAGCATTGGCTTCTAGGTAAATCTCTAGCTCTTCAAAGCCTTCTATTTGATAATCTAAGGCATATTGATAAGCCACCTTAATCCCTCGCACGTCTCCTTCACCTTGAATATAGCTCATCGAAAAGTAATCTTGTGCAGCCGTTGCAGCGCCTGCGTATAGCGTTATAGCTATTAAAAACAATTTATAAAGTTTCATGTTATTCACCTCAAGCAGCTCTATTTTTATTGCAATTGCTTGACCTAAACACAGCAAATTTAGCTGCACTAGATTAAGCAATGATTCAATGAGGTGCATACTAATTGCATTTAACTATTTTGATAATTGCAATTTAAGTGGAATAACTTTCTTCAATATATTGATAATTAAACAGTGCTTGAGCGCACGCTAACGTGTGTTGTTAACCGCTTATATTGCTGCTTAAAAAGCTGCCAACCCACAATACCCGATAAGGTATTACCGCATGCCATACCGATAAATAACCCTGTTAAACCGTAAAAATACGAGCCTAACCAAAGTAGTGGTAAGTAACACAAAAATAGCCGCAATATAGAGATAAATAATGCCGTGGTCGCAAAGCCCAGCGCGTTACATACCGATACCGTGATCATACATACACCCAAAGCCGCGTAGCTCAGGGGCACAAATGCAAAGTAATCTGTTAGATTAGCAACTATTTCACTATTATTGCTAAGCGCATTTGCAAGCGGGTTAGCCACACCTAGCATAATAACCGCTAATAAAATTTGTATGCCAATTACAAAACCGCACGCAAGTTTTACTACGCTTAATATTTGCCTAAGCTCGCCCCGCCCTTTTAAATTTCCAACAATGGGGGGCAGCGCCATGGTAAGCGCTAAAATTAAAATAATCGCAATATATTCAATACGGTTTGCAAGCCCCCAAGCTGCTACAGCAAACCCACCATACGCGGCAATCAGTGCCGTTACTATCATGGCTGAAATAGGCGGAATAAACTGTGAAAGTAAAGCCGGTGCCATCATTTTTGCAATGGCTTTTATTGCCTGATCGGTGCGGTTTTTTAAAACGTCAAAGGTTACAAGTTCTCGTTTAATAAGCGTGTAAAACACCACTACTAAGCCTATTGAAAAAGCAACACAGCTTGCCCATGCAGCACCCGCTAACTCCATATCAAAGGTAAACATAAACAATGGATCGAGCGCTATATTTAACACGCTGGTTAGCACCATAATTCGCCCAGGCAATAAGGTTTCGTTATGAGCACGGCAAATGCTGTAACCAAAATAAAGCAGCGCTCCAAGCCAGCAGCTTATTAGCCAAGGCAACCAGTAAAGCTCAGTTAAATTAAATAACGAAGGCGTTGCACCCAGCGCTAAAATTATAGGCTGCTGAAAAAGCCACAACGCCAAGCACAATAGCGTTACTATTACGGTGCCAATAAGTACGATTAAACTACCTAAGTAGCGTGCGTAGTGAACTTTATTTTCCCCAAGTGCAGTAGAAATGGTCGCAGTTGCCGCAATACCTAAGCCTACTTGTACTCCCACAATTACCTGAAAAATAGCAATACTAAAGGCAACTACAGCGAGCGGCTCAGCGCCTAGCTTAGCAATAAAAATACTATCAACCAGCTGGCTTCCCATAATAGAAAACAAGCCAACCAACATAGGCCAAGTTTGCTTAAATAAATACTTTAAAAGTGATGATGTATTACGGCTCATAAGGCAGGCTCACTCTAAACTTAAAAATTTAAACGAGAAAAATACCGAAAAAAAAGGCGCTTATAGTAAGCGCCACAGGAAAAGTCACAATGAATAAGCTGCTAGTATATTTACACAACTAAGTATTGATAATATAGTTGTTTAAATAATCAGTTTATTGAAAAATTTGATAATGAACATTGCCCATTTAAATCTGTTTGTCAGAATCGCAACAACACACAATATTAGCTTAGCTGGCAAGGAGTTAGGTTTGTCGGCTGCGGTTTCTAGTGCCCAAATGAATAAGCTTGAAGAAACTCTCGGCGTTAAACTTATTCATCGTACAACGCGTAAAGTATCGCTAACCGAAGAGGGGCAAGCTTTTTTACCCCACGCCGAGGAAGTGCTTGCCAATGTTGAAATGGCGCGCGCCTCGGTAGGTATTGGCAGTGTAACTCCACAAGGAAAATTGCGCATTACCGCCCCTGCTTCGTTCGGGCGTATGCATATTATTCCTGCATTGGCTGGATTTATTGAGCAATACCCCGACCTGACAATTGATTTACGCTTAAGCGATAGCATTATTGATATGGTCGGCGGTGGTTTTGATATAGCAATACGCGACGCCGCATTAAACGACTCAACCCTTATAGCCCGAAAGGTTGCCCGCGATAAACGCTTAATTTGCGCATCGCCTAATTACCTTGCAAAACACGGCACCCCAACAACACCGCAAGATTTAAAAAATCATACCTGTGTTAATTTACATGGTTTAACTACGTGGTCGTTTATTACACCCGAGGGCACACAAAACATTAAAACCAATAACGTATTACAAGCCGACAACGGGGAAGCGGTGCGCGATGCGTGCGTGCAAGGCTTAGGTATTACGTTAATGTCGAGCTGGTGTGCCTATAAAAAACTACAAAGTGGTGAGCTGGTACAAATTTTACAAGACTACCCACTTGCATCCGACACCGCTATTTGGAGTGTTTACCCAAGTTCGCGTTTATTAGCGCCAAAAGTAAGGGCTTTTATAGACTACTTTAGCGGCTACTTTGGTGACGAACCCTACTGGGAAAAAATATAATTATTTAACCGTAAAATATAAAAGCACAAACCTAGGTTTGTGCTTTTTGCGCTTTAAGCTTTAAATATAAGGAGCTTTATTGGTAAACCTTGGGCAAGTAAAAACAGCAGCTGCTAACTTGTACTTTTATACTTCGTACTTAATCGTGTAAGTTTATTAAATAACTTAATAACAACTCCCAATAATGTTAATTAAAAGCTAGCCATGCATCTCAAACATATCAATAACTCTTTTAAAACTTTCATTTTATTTGCACAATTTATTGCCATACTAAAACCTACGTATATAAATCGTTTTGGGGTAAGTATGAGAACAATTAAACGAAGTCGTTTAAAAGCGCCTAGCGTTAACACTACAAAGACTAAACTCGCATTTTTCCTGCTTAGTGCCACGGTACTTTTAACTGCATGTGGCGAGCAGATAAAAAGCGAAAGTACACCTGCCTCCCCAGAAGCTAAAAGCGCTAAAAACACGCTTATTAATACCGATGATTTTAATATTAAAGCCATGGTAAAGCTGCCACAAACTGTAGAGTGTACGCTTGAAAACGGCCTACAAACTCAGTGTGCTCAAGTGGTTTTAAAGTATCAGCCCGACAATATTGAAGTCGGCCCTTTTTGCCCAGAAACACTCGGCGACGTAGGTGGAATTTGGGACTGGGATGGCACCGATGCGGGGCTATATAGGTTAGATAAAGCATTTTTAACCATGCTTAACGAGCAAGGTTTTACCTTTTACGATGAAGACGGCAACGTGCATATTGTTGATAACGCGACCATTCGCCCAACAGTTGATCATGCATGTATTAATGTATCGGTAGATAAAAGCGTGGAAATTACCGCCCTTTTACCACTGCACCCTGTTATGTCTGAGCAAACAACAGCGCTGGGCACTGTATCTAAAGTGGGTATAGCGCTTGCGGGTGTGCCTATTTTTTCGGATGCGCCAAGTGTGCAACATACTGGGCATTTACCCGCGCTTGATACGTGCGCAGGCCATATTGACCCGGGCGGTTGGTACCACTACCACGGCACCGCCAGTGATATAGACAGCGTATATAAACACGAACATGTTAACGCCAACTGTAATAATTTAGCGCAAAAGCCAAGCGCCCTATTTGGTTATGGCTTTGATGGCTACCCAATTTACGGAAGCCAAGAAATTGATGGTACATCCCCAACCGAGCTTGATAGCTGTAATGGCCACACAGGCCCCGTGGGTGAAAGCGGCATAGTTACTTACCACTACCATGCAAGTAATACATTCCCTAACTTACCTAAGTGCTTAAAAGGCGTGGTTGCACAAAATAATTTTACGACCACAGCACAAGCGGGTGTAGGGGCCAAGCCACCTGAAGGCACTAAAATAACTCGCCATGAACCACCTGGTGGTGGCGGTCCAAAGGCGGGTGGCCCTAACGGCGGCATATCGCCACCGGGGTTTGCTGAGGCAGCTAACAAACTAGGCGTTAGCGAAAAAGTGCTTATGCAAGCAATGCAAGATGCCGGCGGCCCTAATGCCGATTTAACGGTTGTAGCAAAGGCACTTAACGTGACACCGGAGCAACTAAAAGCAGCCCTACCCGAAAAACCTAAACGGTAATTAACCTAAACTCTGGTTAGAGATTTACTAACATATTGAACCATGGTGATATTTAAGTTTATTTTCTCTAGCCAGAGATTTTCAGTGAAAATAAGGTAAATTTACGCGTCAATAGCTTGCCTATTGCAAGTAATTTAAACGCGGTTAGCACTGAAAATAGCTGCTCGAGATAGATTTATTATCCAATAATTCAGGCTAATTATAAATTACGGCAAGTGTTAAAAGCACTTGCCGTAACAATTAGTTACGCGACTTATAGCCTATAAAAGTTCCTAAAATCGTCAAAAATGTGAGAAAACGTTGGCTTGTGTCAAGAACAGTAAACGTTAGTAAAAAGCTGTAAACACGCCCCTATTATCGGTTACATGTCAGTTACCATTCAGTTTAAAGCGCTAGTATTGAACCCAGTTATGTAACAACATACACGAGGCACTAGTATGAAACTGACTCAATTACTCCCTGCTCTACTTGCCATAAGTGCAGTATCTGGCGCTGCATATGCAGCGCCCAATGAGCGAGAAAACGCAAAAAGTTTTAATAATGAGCGCGCAAAACGCATCGAATACAAACGAGATGAGCGCCGCGATGACAAAAAACAGCGTATAGAATATAAAAAAAATGACCGTAAAGAGCGCAAGCAAGCCAAACGCGAGCACCGCAAAGAGCAAAAGCGCAAAGTTGCCCATTACAAACAGCAGCAACGCACTCGTAATTATTTTAAACATAATCGCCACAACGTAGTGACCTACCGGCCTGGGCATTATTTTAATCATTTACCGCGCAATAGTGCTTCAATCAGATTTAATGGCATTACGTTTACATTTAGTGATGGTATTTACTACAGAAAAGCAAAAAGAGGCTACCACGTAGTTAAGCCACCACGAGGCTTAAGAATACGCTCACTACCAAGGCATTATTCACACTTTAAACGCCATAATACCACTTACTATACCTACCAAAATGTATATTACGTGGCAGATAATAATGGTTATAGAGTAGTTGATGAGCCTAAAATAGTGGTTAATCAGGCTATTAAGGTAGGCAGTGCTAAAAATTATGATTTAGGGCAAACCTACGACACCCTCCCTATTTCGGCAGAGGCAGTCACGATTAACGATCAACAATATTTTAAGTACCAAGATGTTTATTTTTTACCGCAAATAAACGGTGACGAAATAAAATATTTAGCGATAAATTTAGGGTAAACAATTTAGCTAAAACGCAGGGCAAGTTGCGCTAAGCATCTTGCTCTTTTGACATTAAGTCGGCCATTCGTTGGTTAATTTCTTGCTCACTTAAATCTTCTTTATGGGTGCCTATGGTCCAAATATGCCCGAATGGGTCTTGTAGGGTGCCGGCTCTATCACCATAAAACTGGTCGTGCACTGGGCGTACTTCTGTAGCGCCAAGTTCAATTGCCTTTTTAAATACGCTATCTACATCTTCTACGTAAAGCATTAAACTTACCGGTGTGCCACCAAGTGCATTGGGGCTTTTAAATGACTCATCCGGGCATGAGTCCGAAATCATAATATGGGAGTCGCCAATTATAATTTCAGCATGGGCTATACCGCCCTCTGGCAGCGGCATTTGCATTACTAACTGCGCATTAAATGCATCACGATAAAAACAAATAGCTTGCTGAGCACCTTCTATAATTAAGTACGGTGTTACCGAACTAAACCCTTTGGGAATTGCTGAAACAGTCATAACGCTCTCCATTATTTTTTATGGGGTATGTATTTAGCCTATAGGTTAAAAACACTTCTTTCAACGTGTTAACTCATTTAAGTCACTATAATTAAATTAGCCAATTTGTGGTCAATAACTATACTAGCTGTAATATATATCTTACTTTTATTTGCTTGGGACTTTTATAATGTTAGCTAAAATTAGCCTAGCCGCTAGAAAGTATAAAGTTCTGAAATATTTAGTTTTAAGCTGGTGTGCTTTATTTGCCCACCAAAGCGTGGCTAAAGTTGTGATTGCCATTGTAGGTAAAACAAAAAACGACTCCTTTTATCAGCAAGCCTTTAAAGGCTGTTTGCACTTTAGTAGTGAGCACCCAGAAATAGAATGCAAGTACGATGGACCAAAAGACTTTCAAGACATTCGTAGCCAATCTATGGTCATTAATAGGTTAGTTGATCAAAAAATAGATGGGTTAATTGTAGCAACAACCGACTCTCAGCATTTGGTCACTCGTTCATTAATGGCGCTTAAAAGCAAAAACATTCCTGTTATAACGTTTGATTCTGACCTGCTAGAAAAACACCAACAGTACCGCCTAGCCTACGTAGGCAGTAACAACTTCGACTTTGGCGTTGCCTTAGGCGAGCAAGTAAAAAAACTGACCAACAAAGCAAATAATACGCTTTGCATGCAGTCGGGGCACCATACAACCCCTAATTTAAACAAGCGTATTGCTGGGGTTAGGTATGCGCTGTCTGATCAAGCGACAGCGCACCTATCAGGTAAAAACGGCTGGCGCGAACATAGTCGCTGCCCCTTATTTAGTTTAGGTAAGCGCGAAGAGTCACTAAAGCAGTTAATGCATTTATTAAAAATGGACAACCCACCCATTTTTTTAGCTGTGGCGGGGTTTGCACAATTTAACCCTCATTACGTAAATGCCTTAGCGCCTTTTAAGCAACGTATTGCCGATAAAGACATTATTATTGTTTCTGCCGATACAGAAGAAATACAGCTCAATGTGTTAAGCAGGGGCCTCTCTTCGGCTAACATAGGGCAAAACCCTTTTGAAATGGGCCGCTTGAGCACCAAGCTAATGCACGACTACATTTTATATAATAAAAAGCCTGCGCAATCTCACTACTACACCGACTTTCATTACTGTACACAAAGTAACGCCTCACAGTGCACTGTTAATCATTAAAATTTTACCCAGTTAACTGGGAGTTATGCCCTTTTAAGTACGATGCAGTGCACTTTAGCCAGCGTATTATTGCTCTAAGTTTAAGCGTTGGTGCCACGCTGCAATGCTTTCATCGGGGTATTCATCAAACTGTTTATCATTCTTTTGAATATGCGGGGTAACCCAATTGGCCTTACTAGCAAGCATTAAGTGGGTGCGCTCTGGCGGTACGGGTAATTCGCTGTCTATTGCGCCAGCAAAGGGATGAACTTGCTCAGGCCATCGCGAATCATATAACCACAAGTTACTGCTGCAGTGCTTACAAAAATGGCGCTCAGCGGGGCTGGTTTTATCACCCACTTTGGCATGATAAACAGTAATATGTTCACGCCCTGTAACCTCAAGCGTGCTGTATTGTGCGTTCAAGTTTATAACAAACCCGCCACTGCCGGCCGTTTTACGACAAATAGAGCAGTAACATAAGTTATAAGGATAAGGGTGTTTAGAGCTCACACTAAACGTTACTTTGCCACAGTGACAAGCACCTTTAAGCTTCATAATAAATCCAATTAGTTACTGTTTAGAGTTAATACCATAACCAGTTAGCCATAAAAAAACCACACCCTTTACAGGGTGTGGTTATTATTTGCTAAAGCGTTTTGTTCTAACGCTGCCAAAACCTTAAATTGCGCAATGTTTCAATAAATTTATCTGCAGAGTGCATGTTTAAATCTATCCAACCATCGTCGGCTTTACCATCAAGCCCTGCGGCTTCAAATAATGCCATGGCATCTTTTGTGTAGCCTATGTATTTCATGTGCGCGAACGCATCGCTCACAAAATCTTTCGCCTCAGGGATACCAGCAAGCTTCTTAGCGCCCTCTTGCGTTGCAAGTACCATCACCGCATCGTAAAGCACCGAAGGGCCGCCATTGATTACTTGATCCGCTGCTACATGCTTACCTTTACTACAACATGCACCCCCTACTTGTGCGGCCACAATTTCGTAGTTAGCACCTTCAGCGTCTAAGGCATTTGTAACCGAATTAAAAATATCAGCATCAAAGCCATCGCTCACTAAAATACCTAACTTACGACCTTTAAAGGTATCTGGCGCATTTTTTAAAATACTTAGCGCATCTGATACAGGTAAATCGTTACGCGTTGGCATAGCAGCTTCAGCCGGCTCTGGCATATCTTGCAGACGCAGGCCTTTTGCAACTTCTTGCGCTAATGTGTTATCTACATTTAATAAGTGCGAAACCACACGCTCACGAATCGGCACGTGCTCTACTTTTGAAAGCTCAAATACAAACGCATATTGGATGTGCGCTTGCTCTACTTCTGTTTGGCTTAAGTAAAATTGGCGCGCTTGGCTGTAGTGATCGCTAAATGTTTCTGAGCGATAACGCAGCTTATCTCCACCGCTTACTTCTGGTTCGCTTGAGCTTTTAAAGCCATGCACTGGGCATTCGCGGGGGTTATGCTCATCGCCGCTCCAGGAGTTTGGCTCGTAGTTAGCACGCCCTTTAGGGTTATGCATTGCCATGTGGCCATCTTGTTGAAAATGACGCATTGGGCATTTAGGCGCATTAACCGGAATATGCGTAAAGTTAGGACCGCCTAAGCGTTTGGTTTGAGTATCTAAATACGAAAAGTTACGCCCTTGCAGTAATGGGTCGGGTGTAAAATCAAGCCCAGGTACAATGTTTTGTGTACAAAAAGCCACTTGCTCTGTTTCGGCAAAAAAGTTGTCAACTACACGGTCAAGCACCATGCGGCCCACAATTTTTACGGGTACTTGCTCTTCAGGTATAAGCTTGGTGGCATCAAAAACATCAAATTCAAATTCATCAGCAAATTGCTGATCAAACACTTGTACACCTAGCTCCCATTCAGGGAAGTCGCCTTTACCAATAGATTCCCACATGTCTCGACGATGAAAATCAGGGTCAGCACCATTAAGTTTAAGTGCTTCGTTCCACACTACTGACTGCATACCGGCTTTTGGTTTCCAATGAAACTTAACAAATTTTTCATCGCCATTTGCATTAATAAATTTAAAGGTATGAACACCAAAGCCTTCCATAAAGCGTAAAGAGCGCGGTATGGCTCTATCTGACATGGCCCACATAATCATATGAATTGACTCAGGCGATAAACTTACAAAGTCCCAAAAGTTATCGTGCGCGGTTTGCGCTTGTGGAAAACCACGGTCTGGTTCAGCCTTAGCTGAGTGAATTAAATCAGGAAACTTCATTGCATCTTGAATAAAAAATACAGGTATGTTGTTACCCACTAAATCCCAGTTTCCTTCTTGGGTGTAAAATTTAACAGCAAACCCGCGAACATCACGTGCTAAATCGGGAGACCCTTTATTCCCTGCCACAGTTGAGAACCGTGCAAATACCGGTGTTTTTTCACCTTTGCGCTGAAAAATATCAGCACAGGTTAAATCTTCAAGCGTATCGTAGGTTTCAAAATAACCATGAGCACCGTAGCCTCTGGCATGTACCACACGCTCTGGAATGCGTTCGTGATCAAAGTGAAACAGCTTTTCGCGCATTACATGATCTTCTAATAAACCTGGGCCGCGCTTGCCTGCACGTAGTGAGTTTTGATCGTCGCTAACAGGGCACCCTTGCGCGGTGGTCATCGTTGGGTATTCATCAGAAGCCTTTTGATGTAATTCGCCACCATGCCCTTTATTGCCTGAGTATTTAAATGATTCAGCCATGTTTAGTCCTTCATACAATTTGATTTAATGGGTCGATAGTTTTTATGAGCTTTAAAACTAAAAGCGACTATGCAAATGCAAAATAAAGACCAGCCATCCAACCTAGTAAAAAAGGGCTGTACAGACAAAAAAGTAGTATTTGAGGTAATTTATAAAAGAAAAAATTACACAGGTGTGTAACTTTTTCAGGCAAAAAAAAGAGCACTTATAAAGTGCTCTTAGGTTTAAGCCTTAATCTTTATTCTCGTTAACTAAAATAACTTTACGATGTGGGAATGGAATTTCGATATTGTTTTCATCAAGGGCTTTTTTAATCAGCTCTGGCACCGTGTATAAAATTTCGAAGTAGTGCTCGCCTTTACAAAAAGGTCTTACTAAAAAGTCTACCGAGCTGTTGTTTAGTGTTTCTACTTCAACAAAAGGAGCTGGGTCTTTTAGTATGTGTGGGTGAGCCTCAAGCACGCTATCAATAACTTTGCGAACAGCGTCGGTGTTTTCATCGTATGCCACACCAAAGTGCATATCTACGCCGCGAATAGGATGATGCGAGTGATTAATAATTTGCGCTCCCCAAATTTGGCTATTTGGGATAATAACTTGCTGATTATCGAACGTTTGCAAAATAGTTGTAAACATATCAACCTCGGTAACTTTACCAAAGCGCCCTGCGGCTTCAATAAAGTCGTTTACTTTGTAAGGTCTAAATATAAGTAACATTACACCTGCAGCTAAGTTAGACATAGCACCTTGCAGCGCTAACCCAATAGCTAAACCTGCCGCACCTAATAGCGCAATTATTGAAGCTGTTTGCACACCAAAGCGGTTTAACACGGCAATAAATACAAACGCTAAAATAACATAGCGCGCCATACTGCCTAAAAAGCGAAACAGCGTGTCATCAAAGTGAGTGTATTTATGGCATAAACTAATAATCATATTGCGCACTTTACCCGCAAGCCATAAGCCTATTAGTAATATAACAATTGCCATTAGAATATTTGTTGCCCACATTACTGCTGCCGGCAAATACTGATTTACATCAATATTATTTATTATCTCATCCATTTTATTGTTCCTGTTAGACTGGTTGTAAATACAAAAGCATACAAAACACTTTATATTAACTTTTTATTAACCTGCCTACGAGTTTTATATTGTATTTTTATATAAAGCAGCTCTATTACGTTTTAAATTTAAATAATCCTTTAATACAAATTACCTCTGGTTTTAAAAAGTAAATTTACCGATAATTGCACCTGTAAATCTCGTGTAGCAGTTAGGTTACTGCTCGCTAAATATTAAAAAGGACTATTATGAAAAAACATTCCCTTCTACTTATGGCCTCCGCACTTACCTTCTTTGTAGGCTGCACAACAACTGTCCCAGTTAAAAATTTTGAGGACCATCCAATTCCAAAAATTTCTTCAACGAATAGCGATCTTCAACAGATCGAAAAAGGGATAGTTAAAGCCTGTATAAAACTAGGGTGGGAGTGTACACCTGAATCTGCAGGAGTAATTAATGGTGTTTTGAACATTAGAACTCACCAACTAACAGTTGCAATTAACTTCGATGAAACTGCTTATAGTGTTAGTTACGTTAGCTCTAAAAACCTTAATTACAATGGCAAAAAAATTCACCGTCAGTATGTAAATTGGGTCACAAACTTAATACGTCACATCGACGCTGAAATGATCTAACTTATTATTGTTTACGGTTGTAGCCTACCTACTTGGGCTACAATAATTCTTTAATTTAGGCATGACACAAAATAAACCGACTACTTATTGAACAATTCAAGTTTTTCATTCGTATAGTTTTATCTATAAACAAAAAAATTAAGTTATTGATACCCAATAATTAAAAATTTCTCTTTAATTATTCAATCTCTAATTTTACTCAGCCCTTACATTTGTAAATAAAGCCAATATGTTCTAAACCTTTAAGAGACACCTTGTTAAGGAGCGTTGTTATGCCAACAACAAATACGATTAATAAACACTCTGAATTTGCCCGCTGCATTGAATGCAATAAGGTAAACACATTTGCGGCTTTTCACTGGCTAGCACTGGCATTTAAAGACATGACCCGTGCGCCCATATTGAGCCTTATTTACGGGGTAATATTTACCCTTATTCCTGTTGCTATTGTTTACTGGGCAATGTTTACAGGTACATATTTAGTAATACTGCCTGCAACCGTGGCGTTTGCATTAATAGGCCCAGCCTTCGCGGCAGGCCTTTACGATGTAGCATGGGAGCTTGAAAAAGGTCATAAACCCACACTTAGCCACTCTATAAAGTCGATGTTTAGAAACCCAGTAGGCGAATGGGGCTTTGCAATAATGCTAATGGTTATCATGATTGCTTGGATGCGTTTAGCCGCGCTTGTGCATGCTTTGTATCCTAGCCACGCCAATCCCACCTTTGAAGAGTTATCGGCGTTTTTAACGTTAGGCAGCATAATAGGAGGGGTATTACTGGTGACTGTATTTTCGCTTTCTGCTTTTGCTCCACAAATAATGATGGAGCGCCGAGTAGATATTATGACCGCTGTAATAAGCTCTATGAACGCTGTAAAAACTAACTTTGCCGCTATGGTGGTATGGTCAATTTGTATATTTTTATTGGTAGCTGTTGGTTTTGCTACCGGCGCCACGGGCTTTATTGTAATTATGCCTTTGCTTAGTTACGCCAGTTGGCATGCTTATATTGCAGTTATTAAAACCAAAAAACCTCGTGGTTATGAGTAACAACCAACCACTTAAAGTTCCAACCACACTGACTAAAAATAGCGCCAAAAGGCGCTATTTTTTTATCAGCCTAGCAAAGCAAGCTTTGCTTAAAATACCCAAATAGCATGTAAAAAGGGCTGGTTTTCTATTTTATTAGTCCCTAACTTGTTGTACCAATAGCGCCACTCTACCCCTACCATCAACTGCTGCGGGTTTAAATTAAAGTTTTGCCCTACATCCCAATGCACAGCGGGTTGAGCAAGCAACCACTCATTAACTTTATTGCCTAGTTCGTCATCACGCCCAGAAATATATTCTACGTGGCCGGTAAAATAAAATGCTTGGCTAGCTAGTGTAAAAGGTGCACCCCATGCAAGGTCTATAAAAATGCTGTTGTCTTGCTTGGCTAGCTGATCTTTTTGCACGCCGCCGTTGGCATCAATATAACCTGCAAAAGTAGTTGTTAAAAAATCAAAGCCTGGGGCATCCCAGCTGAGCTTGATGCCTGGGGTGTATTTCATTAACCCCTCTTCACCGGCGTTTATACCAAAAACTAAACCTGTGTCTTTTATTGCACCGTAACGCACAGAGGTATCAAAGGCTTTTGATAAGCTAAGTGTTGTGTACCACTCGCCATAAATACCCGTATCTTGAAAACCATCACTAAGGCTGTCGTTTAAAAAGTCGATAAAAAAGTAGTTATCACCTAAATCATGCTCTGAGGCATGCTCTATGGTGTAGGTGCGTGTAAATGACGACTCCCCGGTAAAGGGATTTAAGGCATCGCCAAAATTTGTGTGAAGCTGTGTGACGCTCCAATTTTCTGCTAGTGCTGAGTGAGACAAAAGCAGTATAGATGTTGTAAACAGTGTTTTTAAAAAATTCATGATTTATTTACATAACCCCAATTAAAATGCGGCGGGAGTATATCAGTGAGCATTCACCAACTAAAGAGATTAAATAAGCACAAAGGCTGATTTTTAAAATCTAAGCAGTAAAGCCTAGTAGCGCGGCTTTAAAAGAGCAGCGTTAGCCCTTTATAAAACACCTGAATTAATCATTACGCAGGTAATAAATAAGCGCCTTTATATTTTGTATACCCTTGCTTAGCTTATTTACTGGGTTTTATTTAGAGGTTGTAGCGCGTGTAATATTAAGGTGAGCTTTAAAGGCAATTTAATAACGGCGTGAATTGTAAGGCTAGGTACTTTAGGTAGATGTATTACACAGACTACGCCTCATTGAGCATAAACAAATTTCAACTCAATCGATAAACAGCCACAGCTTTTTTACTACTGTGCACAATTTACAAAAATAAGTGCATAAAATTCATATTCTACGTCTCTCCTTTTTTAACCCTACGTACCCAAGTAAAAATAAAGCATTAAATATCAACAATTTAAATGAATAAACTTGGTAGGCATAGGCTTTGCTTCATGTATTGCAAGTTAAATGGTAGCAATGGCTACATACAACAAATTACACAACGGGAGACATTATGAGTAACTCACAACACCCAATTGAATTTACAGCCCCAGGTATGGATAACGAATCAGCAAAAAAAACAATTGAAACACTCGATAACCGACTCGTAGCGCTTTTAGACTTACAACTTACTTTAAAGCATATTCACTGGAATGTAGTAGGCCCAAGCTTTATTGGTGTGCATGAAATGTTAGACCCACAAGTCGATGCTATTCGCGAAATGACCGACACCATCGCAGAGCGTATTGCTACATTAGGCGGTACGCCACAAGGTACACCTAAGTCAATTGTAGATCGCCGCACATGGGAAGAATACTCATTAGGTAAAGCCTTTGTAGTAGAGCATTTAGGTGCATTAGACAAAGTATACAGTGGCGTAAACGCCGACCACCGCAAAGCCATTGGCACGCTGTCTGAATTAGATCCAGTATCAGAGGATATGATCACCAGCCAGCTAGGTGACTTAGAGCAGTTTCAATGGTTTGTACGTGCACACATTGAATCGTCTGCAGGTAAACTAAATCATTAATTTATTACCCACTTTGCCATACAAGGAATGTTAATAAGAGTTAAAGGACTAATAAAGATACAAGGATACGTTACATAAGTAGGTACAGGATGAAGTGCAAACTACAAGGACCCGTTGCTTATTACATAAAGGATGTAGTAAATGCACCAAGGATGATTAAAGCTTGCTAACGGATTTGGTAATTCTACAAGGATTGTTAAAATACAAACGCTTAGTATACCTATACTAAGCGTTTGTATTTTTTACCACTTTAAAGCTTAAAACGATCCCAAGGACCAGTAATAGCCAACGTTTTAGTTGGCATGTATACGTTTACAAACAAGGTTTGCCCGTCAGGTGAAAAACACGCCCCAGCAAGCTCTGTTTGCGCATGCAATTTAGCAAAGTTATACACCTCTCCTTTGGGTGTCACCCCGCGTAAATGGTTATTCACCGTGTCTGTGTATTGATCCTCACATACAATTAAATGCCCGTTAGGTGCTACCGTTAAATTATCACCAAAGTTGTATAACGACTCGTTTGTACTTTCTACAAATAGTTGTATTTTACCAGGCTCATTTTGCTCTAACTCAGTGCCTTCGTTTTTTGAAGGTGTGTACTTCATTACCTGACCTAACTGCTTTTTGCCCCCATTAGTACAGCAAAAATAAAGCTCATTTTTACCCCAATGTATTCCCTCTCCTCGTGCAAATAAGGCTGCACCTTTTTTATAACCTTGCTTACGTAGGTCATCATTTGGGCTTTTAGGGTCTGTGAGCGTTATCCATTCAACTAAAAGGTCGCTGTGTAATGGCATGGCTGGTGAGTCCCAATTTCGGCTATCAAACTGAGGCTGGTTTTTAATTACCATAGCTTGCAATGTGCCGCCTTTATTTAACTTATCGCGATGATGAGGAATAAACCGATAAAACAAACTATCGCCTCTATCTTCAGTTAAATAAACAATACCAGTTTGTGGGTCTATTGCTGCGGCTTCATGATTAAAGCGGCCCATATCATATAATGGCTCTGGCTTAATTAGGCCTTTGGCGCTGGCTGGTACCTCAAAAATGTAACCGTGAGATTGAGACAAGCCATCGCTTTTATCCATAACGGTTTCTTCGCAGGTTAGCCAACTACCCCACGGCGTTACACCGCCTGAGCAGTTTCTTATTGTGCCACACAGCGATAAATACTCTTGCTCGCGCTTTTGCTCTTTTAAGTTATAAATTATATGGCTAGTGCCCCCAGGCAAAGCTACACCATTTTTAAATGAATCATAGGCTAAAGGGGTTTTGTGATTACTAATTAAATCAGATGCTTTATTAATGTGTTTAGGTTGTAACTCATGGTTACGTATAAGGGCTACGCGTTCGTTATCTAATGCAATACAACCCATGCCATCGGCACGGTCGGGTACGTCTAAACCATCATCCATTTTATCGCCAAGTGCCGATATAACCCGATAACTAAAGCCTTTAGGTAAATCTAATAAGGCCTGAGGGTCGGCTATTAATGGGCCATAAGCAGGTAACTTTGTTGTTACTTCAGGTAAAGCAACGTTACCCATTGCGCTGCGCGATAAGCCAATAAACGCAAGCGAGCCTGCACTAAATAAAAACTCTCTTCTAGAAACCATTATTTTATTCCCGTGTTTTTTATTAAATCTATAGTAAATGAAATAACCCGCTAGAAGTGCGGCGCTTTGCTAAATTCATCAAAATGTAATAATGTAACATTCCATCCGTACCAGATATCAGTTAATTCAACTTTAAATAATTGCCCTCACTGTTTAATAGTAGGATAGTAAGTTACTCAAATAACAACGGCTTAATTAGGAGTATCATGATCAAAGTATTACTAGCAACCAGCTTAATGGCCTCTTCATTCGCAGCTTTAAGTAATCCACTCACCGTTGAAGAACAACGCATCAGCAAAGCACAAACAGCTATGCCCACTGTGTTAAACGCCTTTAATAAAGAAGTAACCACCTTTGAGCAACAGTTTAAAGCGCTCAATAACTTTAAAGAGGCAAAGCAGCTCATTCAAACCTATAGTTTTGAGCTGTGGGAAAGCGCTAAGCAACGCATTATTAAAACTAACAATTACGACGACCGAGCACTTTACTGGGCGCGCTTGCTTTCAAGCAAAGTAATACGTACAACCGAAGCTAACGTTGAGCTATCTGACGCGCAAATTAATACGCTGCTAAGCATGCTTGAAGAGGGCAGCCGAGGCCGCACCGATTTAGCTTTTTCATCAGGCAGTGATAAAAAAATTATACTTACCGGATTTGACCCTTTTTTACTCGACAAAAATATCAACCAAAGTAACCCATCTGGGGTCGCCGCATTGTTACTCGACGGCCAAGTTATTAATTACAATGGCGTTAGCGCCGAAATTAACACGGTTATGGTACCAGTACGCTACGAAGACTTTGACCAAGGTATAATAGAATCACTCCTTGCCCCCTACTACGCACTTAACAACGTCGACATGGTTGTAACGGTTAGCATGGGCAGAACCGAGTTTGATTTAGAGCACTTTCCTGGTAAACGCCGCAGCGTAACCGCGCCAGATAACGCCAATATTGTCTACGGTGGTACGCAAACAAGTCCTGTTATACCCAAGCTAAATGGCCGCCCACTACCAGGTAATGAGTTTGTAAAATTTAGCCTACCAGTAAGCGCCATGCAAAACGCCAAAGGCCCATATAAAGTAATCGACAACCGCGAAGTAACTACACTTAATAAAACCTTTAAAGCCGGCTCATACGGCGCGCTTAAAAACAGTGTTGCGGTAAATGGCGGCGGGGGTGGTTACTTGTCTAACGAAATATCGTATCGTAGTATTCGCCTGCGTGACGCGCTAAATTCGAGCATTCCTACTGGGCATATCCATACCCCGCGTATTCAACAATTTGAACCCGAAACAGAAGCCAACATAGTTAAACAAATTAAAGCAATGCTCACGCAAAGCTTAGTGGCATTATAATAAAGCTAAGCAATTAATATACATAAAAAAAAGGGCAATATTAATTGCCCTTTTTTACTTTTTCGCGTTAGCTCTTCGGGTAGTTAGATGGGAAAAACGCACGTTTGGCTTCTTCATCAAACTCTTTTTTAAAGGCGACATCGGTGCCAATTTTGCGTGCACGCGCAACCGCTGGGCGGCTATCAATGCTTTCAAACCAACGCTTTAAATTAGGGTATGGCGTTAGGCCTTCTTCACCAAGTACTACTGGCGCTTTATCAATCCAACCCCAAGCAGATACATCAGCAATGGTGTATTCATCACCCACTATAAAGTCGCGACCTTCAAGGTGTGCATCAAGCACTTCGTAATGGCGCTGCGCCTCACGCAAGTAGCGATTAACTGCGTAATCAAGCCCTTCAGGCGCCATGTGTCTAAAGTGTACACTTTGCCCCGAATACGGCCCAAGGCCCGATGCTATAAACATTAACCATGAAAGCATTTCGGCGCGATTCTCTACCTTACCTGCTAACTTACCGTGTTTTTCACTTAGGTACATTAATATAGCGTTCGAATCAAACACACGAGTTTCACCATCAACAATGGCAGGTGCTTTTGCGTTAGGATTGATGGCTTTAAACTCAGGTGTGTGTTGCTCACCTTTTAAGGTATCAAGTGGCACAAGTTCAAACGGCAGCCCTGTTTCTTCTAAAAACAAAGCAACCTTCATTGGGTTAGGTGTATGGTGAAAATAAAATTTGATCATAAAACGCTCCTAAAAGTAGTAGCTACAATTAAACCACAACTTGAGCAGTCGTTCAAAAAATAGTTAGCTAAAGTACTTAACCAAACAGCTCACTTGTATTAACCCTGCACCAATATAAGCAAATATAAAGCGTGCTTCTTCTTGTGCCTTTTTAATAAATGCCACGGCAAAAGTAACTACAATAATAATTACACTTAATGCTAAGCCATATAAAAAAGAGCCACAAAAGTGAGGTAAAACAGCAAGTAAACACGCAATAATTACTGCGCCATAAAAAGCTACAAGCATACGAACGTTAAACAATATCCCAAGCAATGCAGCTATAAACGCAGACGCATATAAAATTACAACCTCCCTAGGCCACGCGTAACTTAGTGGATGTTTAAAATTAAAGTTTGTAGAGTTTAAACTAGTAACCGCAGACGAAGTCGCGTGTATAAAAATACTAACTAATAAAGCGCCGATAAAAAATGCAGCAAATGCCGAAACAGCACCACCGCCTGTATACCCTGCTTTCTCTTTTTCTATCACTATAACCACAACACTCAGTGCCGCACTAAGCTGAAACCATTGCCAGTAATCGTTGCTAAAAAGGGGGATTGCAGCAAATCCAATAACGGGTACTAATATTTTGGCTTCTTCGTTTTTGTGTAATAAATAAAAAGCCATAATAGCTATATAAAACAGTGCCGTTACATCGGGCATAAAATCTACTTCCTTTTAAATTTCAACACTATTTCTACATTTAGGGAATGCACTACAGCCAAAGAACGTATTTCCTATATTAGTACCTTTCTTTGCTTTACGTAGTACCATTTTCTCACCGCAACGTGAGCATATCTGAGTTTCTGAGCGTTCTTTTTTTGGCGCCTGCTTTTGTTCAATAATCGTTTTTACATGGCTTACATGTTGGCGATTTGTTTTAAAACTTGGTTTTAATTTTCCGCTTTCAATTGTATTTACTATATCGTTTTTAGTATTAGCACTAATTACTCGCTCGGTTTTACTTTTAATGTACTCAATACCGCCGCGTGCAAACCTAACATTTTCAGGTAGTTTAGTTTTAAATGTGCTGTCGCCAATAAAAATAATAACCGAAAATAATGCGTTACTGTTTATGTTTAAACACGACTCAAGTGTTTTTAAATGCTTGTAGTTTTGATGCAGTGGGTTTTGAAATTTTGATGAGTGTTTAAAAATTTTTTGTGTCCACATTTTTTGATTTGCTGAACCAAAAATCCAACCTTTCATGTTTTTAGTTTCCACCACAAACACACCAAACTCAGACACAATAATATGATCAATTTGCGTAGTACCATTTTCAATGCCGTTTTCAAAAGTAGGCAGCGTCACATTTTTAATTAACGTGTAATCTGCCTTATTTAAAAACAGTTTAATTAGCACATTAACTTGCCACTCTCCCATCGCTCCTTTAAACCAAGGTGTTTTAAAAACCCCAATACAAATAAACAGCGGTATAAAATACCAAAGCTGGCCTAATAACGTGGCCAAAATCGTAGAAAAATCCATATTTAGTTAATCCTTTAAGCTATACAAATGGCATAATAGAGCCGCGAAATTTAACAAAAATAAACTAGCAGTACACGTAATAATGCACGTTCAATATTAAACACATTTAAGCATTGTTTTTAATAACCCCTTTCAAGAGCGCTCTCTTTTACATGTTCAATTAACTCAGGGAAAAATGCAAAAAACACCGTTTCTAACTCATGGTAGTTTTGCGCTATATCCTCAGCGGAACCTGCAAAGTTATTAGTAAAACGAATGCGTTTGGCTATATTATCAAGCGCAAGCCCTACCCCTTCTATAGTTTCGTATTCTTTAAACCAATCGTTTGTAGTCATGCTGGTTACAACATGCTGCATGCGCGGTGGCATAACCGCTATGCGCTCATTTAAAAGAGCGTAGCTGCTGCGTTTAAAATCATTTAAAGGGTGTTTATTAAATTGCTGCCAATGCCTAATTAAAAAGTGATCAAACAGAACGTCAATCGCTACGCCTGCAAAGCGCTTTCGCTCGGGCGAAAAGTACTGTTTAGTGGTTTTTACTAAAGCGTGTGAGTCGGTAAATTTATCCACTAAGTAATGGTTTTCTAGTGCACTTTTAACGCTATTGGGCAGGTATTCTGCGTGCCTGCGTCCACCAAAATCACCTAATAAATTGCCAAAGTGTGAATCGGCAGTTGGTTGTGCAAAGTAAAGGTGAGCTAAATAATTCAACGTAATCCCAATGGGTTTAAACAAACTTAATTTTGCCAAATAGTAACGCACATTTAAGCGAAACTCACACGAGTGTTTAGCGCGCTCCCTGTGTAATTACCTAACACTTTAGTTTGAAAATTATACAAACACTCTGTAAAGCCGTTGCACTCAATTCAGCATTAAATATTTAAAATAGAATTATCAATAACTTAAAATTTAAAAATCGCTGGAATATATATTGCTACTTAGCGTATTTAGCACTCAAACATGTATAGCTCTTTTTATTAGTGAGTAGTTTAAAGGAGCATAAAACATAGGTTAAATCAGTTATGGATATAGCTATATTTTTTAAGTCGTTACTACTACTGGCCTTTTTTTTAACGCTAGGTAATTTAATTAAGTACACATTTTTAAAGGGCTTAATTGTGCCCTCATCGTTAATTGCTGGCGTATTGGCTCTTTTATTAGGGCCACAATTACTTGGTGAGCATATTAATTTGTCGCTCCAAGGCACTAATTTATGGATAGATGAAAAGGTCACAAGCATATGGAAGGAGCTACCAGGGTATTTAATTGTAGTGGTGTTTGCAGGTTTATTTTTAGGTAAAAAAATACCTACAATTAAACAATCGCTAAACCAAAGCCTACCCAATTTAAGCTTTGGCTACAGCATTGCCATTGGCCAATATGTGGTGGGTATGATCACGGCATTATTAGTACTTGCCCCTTTATTTGATACCAACGAAGTTGCCGGCGCACTCATTGCGGTGGGATTTCAGGGCGGGCATGGCACCGTAGCTGGCCTGCAATCCACTTTTGAAAGTATCGATTTTGCAAAAGGTATGGACTTGGGGTTAGGTATAGCAACAATAGGCCTTATAAGCGCCATCATATTAGGGACTATTATGTCTAACCGCACCGATGGGGGCGACCAAGAACTTGAAATTAGCCACGACGAAAAAGTAGAGGTAAAAGACCGCCCATTTGGCCTGCACTTTGCTATTTTAGGCACAGTTGTTATTGTTGCTTGGCTTATTCTTAGTGGCTTACAAGTAGCAGAAAAAAGCCTTTTTGCCGATTCATCGGTAAAAATACTTGAGTACATGCCTTTATTCCCCATTGCGATGATGGTGGGTTTAGTGGTGCAAATAGTGCTTAATAAATCAGGCATGGGTAACTTAATTAGTCACTATCAAATAAATCTGCTTTCTAACCTCTCCCTCGATTTACTAATAATTGCCGCACTGGGTGCGCTTAACTTATCGGTGCTTGCTAAATATTGGCAAAGTATTTTAATTTTAGGCGCAGTGGGGGTTGCCTATAGTGCAGCTATTTACTTTTTCTTTGGTGGGTGGTTTTTCCCAAAAGATTGGAAAGTGAGAGGAATTGGCGAGCTTGGGCAATCTATGGGCACTACGGCGGTTGGGCTGTTAATGCTAAAACAGGCTACCTCAAACCCAAGCGAGCATATTCGCCCCTTTAGTTACAAACAACCACTTTATGAGCCTGTGGTTGGCGGCGGTATTGTTACTGCCCTTGCACTTCCTGCCATTGCTAGTTTTGGGCCGTGGGCATTTACTATTATAATGGCGGTTATATTAGCCTGTGTAGTGGGTGGTTTTGCCTTTTATAAACGCCGCAAACACAAAAGCGAGTAGCCTAATTGCGCTATAAAAAAGCCGCTACAACTTTTGTAGCGGCTTTTTTATGCATTGGTTTTTTACTTGTACCAGTAACTAATTATTCGACTTAACCCAATTTCCATTATCATTTTTACTGTAGCTATTTTTAACCGCAGACCAAGCCACTTTATGCGCTGTGGTTTCGCGGTCGTCGTCGTTTTTTCTATCGCTTGGGTCCTCGTAGGTATCCCACGCGCTATTAAACGCCTCTTGATATATCTCTTGGGCATGTTTAGGTAAGTTACTTTTTACCGAATCCGGTAACTCGTTTGTGTTTTGATAAGGCATAAATAATCTCCGTATTACTTAATTACGCCGCACGCAACACGTTTACCGCCACCACCTAACTTCTTGGGTTCGTCGGCATAATTGTCGCCTCCTTTGTGGATCATCACTGCGTGTTGTTTAAGCTGCTCAAGCTTGAGCCTTGGCGCTAAAACTGGCGATTTAGCTTCGCCGCGCTCATTTACAAATAACGCAGGTAAATCGCCTAAGTGGCCATTACTCCACGGTTCATCATGGTGTTTAGCGCTGTTAGGATCAAAGTGTCCACCAGCAGCACCGGCCGGTACAACTTTACCGTTTTTTTGCTTTGGCTCGCAGCTAGCATATTGATGAACATGAAAGCCATGCTGCCCAGGCGTTAAGCCTTTAAGCGCTGGGGTAAATACCACCCCGTGCTCATTTTCTGTCAGTGTAACGGTGCCAAGTAGCTCACCTTGCCCCGACTTACTTACTGCATGCATATCAACATCTACATTCGCCAATGCGCTATTTTGTAGCATTGCAGCGGTAAATAATATGGCGCAAGCTGGTTTAAAAATACGTGTTACGCTTTTTTTAGCGGTTGAATCAAACTGTAAACAATTCATCGTGATCTCCTCATGTAGTATCAGGTTTGTAAATAACGCGACTGCTCAGTTATTAGGTACAATCTCTATACCAAGCTCACTGTAGGCAAAAAATTTCACCTGCGCTAAACGTAACGCATTGATTAAAAATAAAATAAACAAAGCTAGATAATTAACCACTACACATACTTAAAATTTACTGCGTGTTTTTGCTTAAACGCTATACAAAAACTAGTGCAAATTTACAAAAGAAATGACAACTTTACAGGCTTAACACGCCCACCCGCCTAATACTAAGTACCGCTCAAAACGGGTAAAAAAACAGCTTAAACACTCAATAGTGCATTAACTAATACCGCGCTAAGCCAATAGCACAGCGCGTTTAATCAAAATACGCGCCTATGCACACGCTAAAATAAACCATGCTCACAACGCCTACTGCGCTATCGGTATACTAATTGCTGAACATACTAGTGTTATTAAACGGGTTATAGATGACCCTATCGCTATTAAACAATCGAGGGAATTATGAGTAACAAGCAACTAATTAAAACACTAGGTATAGGCCTAGCCGCCGCATCAGCTGGCATGCTAACCAGAAAAAGTTTACAAAAATCGTGGGAAAAGGTAACCAACGAGCCCGCCCCAAAAGACAAGCCAAGCGAGCATACAGATCTTAAAGAAGCCGTTACATGGGCGGTGGTATCTGGCATTGGTGCAGGCGTAGCAAGAATGGCCGTACATTATGTGCTCGACAAACGTAAATCTAAGTAAGCTAATAGCTACTAAAGTGCAACGTAAAAAAGCATAAAAAAAAGGTGAAACTAAGTTTCACCTTTTTTATTACTTTAAGCTAATTAGCTTTACGCGGTAGACACACTACTCGCGCCTGCATTTTTAAGTATTTCTTCAATCGCGCTTTTGTTATCGCTGTCGTACTTAACACCAATTAATATAGAGCCTTTTTCAATGGCGTCTTCGTAAAATTTAACTTCGTGCTCAGGAATAAACGCCCCAATAGCAGCGCCTAAACTTCCGCCAACGGCAGCACCAGCGCCGCCCGCTGCAAATGCAGCCACTAATGGGCCTGCTACTAATAAACCTGTACCACCGGTTGCCACGGTACCTACGGCAGTAAAACCGCCAACAATTGCAGCTATAATACCACCAGACGCTGCACCAACAATGCCGCCTTCAGCTGCTTTGGTTCCCTCGTCTAAGGCAAAGTCTTCCTTTGCGTATGAGTCATTGGCTACAATGCTTATATCAGCTTCATTAATACCTAATGCTTCTAATCTATAAATAGCCAGTGTTGCTTGTGATGCGCTTTCAAATAACCCAGTAATAACCGTGCTCATAATAACTCCTTTATTTATTTAAAAAATACAGCTATTACTAAGCAAAACCTAAACCACTTAAATTATTACTATTAATCAATGAGTTAAATAACAAACCCAAACTAGTGCTTTCATTTACACAGTAAATATTGCTAACCGTTGTAAAAAACTCCTACCACATAAATAAATGCACTAACGCTAAGCGCTTTTATATAACGCGTTAATAAACTCAATTACTTAGACCACGTAATTTCGGCTAATTGATTAGTAGCCGTTTGATGAATAATTAAGCCGTTATTGCCCATACGCATGTGCCTAATTAAGCCAGAGTAAACCCCTTCTTTACTCGGAATTTGCCAGCTTTGCATGGTTTGAGTTTTTAAATCAAACCTAACCAGCGTTTCGGGGCGCTTAGCCGACTCATTAAACCAAATAGCATTATCGGCATATTCAATGGCATACGGGTGGCTGTTTTTACCGCTTGGGTTATCCCACTCGGTGATATTGCCGTTTTTAGGGTTATAGCGACCAAGTTTACCCATGCCAGAGTTTACATAAAACACCATATCATCAGGCGTAATAGCAAGGCGCCTAGTATGTGTTTTAGCACCTGGGAGTTTTATTTCGCTAAGCTCCATGGTGTTTTTATCAACTTTAACCAAACAGTTACTGCCATTACACGACACCCACGGCGTCCCGCTAGAATCAAGCTTTATACCATAAGGCCGCGAGCCTTTAGTGGGTAAAGTAGCCAGCTTAATATCGCCGCTTTTAGGGTTTAGCCTGCCAATCATGTTGCTGTGCTGCAGGGTAAACCAAAATATACCCGCATCATCAAATACGCCTGTATGCGGGTCACGGGCGTTTTTATCAGGCATTTTATACACTTTAAATTTTTCGGTTTTTAAATCTAAATACCCAACCGTGCCATTTTTATTACCTAAAAACCAAGGGGTTTGGTTTTTATCAAGCGATACACTGTGCGCATATGTACCATTTGGCAAAGTGTACTCTTTCATTTCACCGGTTTTAGGGTTTAATCTACCTAAAATATTACCCCACTGGCCAACCCACCAAATAAGCCCGTTTTCACCTTGCACAGGGTCGCGAGCGCGTTGCCCAAGCGTAGGCACTTGCCAGTATTTAAAGCTTAGTTTTAAATCGCCTTTAACCACCGTTGACTCGCGCTTATTATTAACAGGGTAATGCTTGGCCAAATACGCGCTAATATCTTTACTAAGCGCAGTGCCCTCGCCTGTATCTACCATATAGCTTATAAGTGTTTGCCAATCCGCTTGGCTATAACCCGCACTGCGCTCAAGGTTGTTTAAACTATGGCAACTAGCACAAAGCTGCTCACCTAATACCCCAGGCTCGTTACTCAATACAGGTAACGGCACAGCTAAAACCCCTAGCGCAGCCATTACCGCAAAGTGTTTATTAAATAAAAATCGATTTTTACGCATAACGCCCTCCCTTTTTTAATATTAAAGCATAGGGCGAAAGTGTTTACTATATGAGCACTTTTAGCTTTTAGCTTTTAGCTTTTAGCTTTTAGCTTTTAGCTTTTAGCTTTTAGCTTTTAGCTTTTAGCTTTTAGCTTTTAGCTTTTAGCTTTTAGCTTTTAGCTTTTAGCTTTTAGCTTTTAGCAAAATAGTGTCGCTTTTATTTTCGGTGTGGAAATCATTATTTTGGGAGGGGCAATAGTAATTTAGGTACGTTTTCCTGCTTAAAAAACTAAAACAAACTCCCTCTACATGTAAAACCAAATATTTCGGGCTTTCGTCCGACGCGCCAGCAAGCTAAGCGCCTACAATAAATAGCATTGTATTTATCTTTAGCTGTGGCTATTACATTGGCTGAGTGTTGGGTTTCGCTTCGCTCAAACCAACCTACAGTTGTTGCATAGCTACAAGCTTGCGTATAATGCCCGCATTCTGGCTGTATGTATTAGCCCCTAATTTGGATTTTAATAATGAAAAAACTCTCTGCAGTGCAAGTAAAACAACAAGCACTTGTGCTTAACGTTGCCGATAAACTAGAAGCACAAGGGCGCGAAGAAATCCCTGGTATGTTGCAGTGCTGGTTTGATGTGGAATATCACTTATTTCCAAGTTCACTACTGCTTTGTTTTCAGTTCGAAAACGAACAAGCTTTAGCAGCCGCAGAGCCTGATTTATTAAAATGGCAAAAGCGCTTAAGCGCCGCAATGCTTAAAAAAGGCGTGATTTTAAAAGATATGCGTAAACACTTAGTATTTACTTTAAAAGGCCCTGACGATTAAAGAAGGGCTTTAAATTAGGATTAGAGCAAAACTTAGTAGCGCTGTAGTTCATAAAAATAAGTTTAAGCGCATACACACAAGGGCAATATTATTGCCCTTTTTTTAAATGGGGTTACTGGGGCAGTTTTGCACTTTTCCTTAATCACGAAAGGCAAAAAGAAAAACCTGACCCTTCCGAGTGTTATTGTCATTAATCTAATATATCATCTAATTCATTTTCTTTTTTTTCTTGCGCTATTGTTACTGCGCAAACTTTAAGGATATTTTCAAATACAGTTTGAGCTTCACCCCATATTTCACATGACTCTCTCAAATAAGGTCTAGTAGAAAAACGGATAACTTTCTGAGGAGCTTTATGCCTTTCCCTCTCAAAATCAGAACGTAGAAATTCATGAACATCTCGTGTTAAGTATAGTTCATTCAAATCAATAACTTCTTGAGGTATAACTCCTTTTGAGTAAAAGTCAATATTCAAGATAGACATAAGGGATTTAACCCTTTTAGCTTGTTCCATTTTATTTGAGTCATCATTATAACTAATAGCCTTGACTGAGCTTGCCTCGTTAGTGTCGTCCGCTATAGTAAATTGATAAAATTCTGGTATATCATTAGCTTCAAGGAAAACTTCTGAAAAGCTAACATTTTTCAACTCACTGAGAATTCCGCTTTTATTTAATTGATATAATGAAAAGTGCTCATTAAAGTACGGCGTATCTATTTCATATAAATACCTAAGCATACCTTCATATTTAGTGTCGTAATTATCAGCCAAGTACTGATATATCTTTTTTTTGTTATCTATGTTTTTATTTTTTTGAATAAAAACTGCTGCGTGAAACTCTAATACAGACTTATGAATATAACTATAAATATTCCCTTCTTTCAATATTAAAGAAGTTCTATCTGATATCTCTTCATGAGCTTTGTCATTGTGTTTGGATGAAGAAACTTTAGCCGCTGAATTTGAAAAAACATCTAAAATATCTTGTTCACTGACACTAACGTTTTCAAATTTTTTCAGTATATTAAAAGAACTTCTTAAGAATACTTTATATAGTTCTTTAATTGTTAGTTCGACTTTAGAGGGTCTCTCGAAGCCGCTATCTTCAGAGAAAGATTTAAACCTATCGTGCCTGCTTGCTAAGCTAAAAAATAAATTGCTATAAAAGTCCACTGGTGATTTTGGTTCAATATCTAAATCACCATAAACACTTATAAAAATATCAACGAGAATAGGGGTTATTAAAATCTCGCTTAAATTTTTATTATTCAAAATAGCCCTTAGAAGAAGCTCCTTATATTCCTTATCAATTAACGGATGTGCTGATATTATTGCTGTAATTGATTCTTCTTCTAAATCATTTATGGAAGCTAATTCAAAATTTCCAGATAGGTAGGTAATCTCCGTGTGTGGTCTTGTTGTAACAAAAGTCTGGCATCTACTTGAGTTAAAAGCCTTAGATATACAACTTATCGCCTTTTGCCTAAACTTATATGGGACTTCATCGAAGCCGTCAAAACAAATCAATAAAGCCTTTTTGTCTAATAAATAAGGAACGGCTTCAGGCTTAACTAATACACCCAAGTTACTGAACTCTTCACTGATAATACCCTCTACAGACAAAGAATTACTATTCCAATCTACATCTCTCAAGGTAATAATTAACGGAATAATTTTACTATTTTCATCGCTTAGCTCTCTTTGGACAATTTTTCTTAAAGTAGTAGTTTTACCCTGCCCAGCAATTCCAACTAAAATAGTTATATTCTCATTAAAGAGTAACTGATTATCATCAACCTTATGATTAAGCCCTCTTTCATGGTAATGGATTGAAAGAGGGTGATAAATTTCATCAAGATACACTTGTTTCTCTTGAGCGATGAGGGTCCTAAATTTTAGATACCGCTTCTTTATATTCTCAATTACCTGTAGAGCTTGCTCCGTTCCATCACCAGGAGCGTGAATTGTATCCCTTATATCCTGGAGCTCCTTACTTTTTTCTATTTTCTCTCGCCACCCCTTAAGTTGTGTTAGGACATTAGTAGTTAAAGGTTTTAAAATAGCTGGAGCAACAGATTTTGCAATAATAGTGGTAGGTTCCATAAACAGGTAAATCCATAAGAAAAGAAAACAGCTAAAAAAGGGCTTGCTTCGAGCACGCCCCCTAAACACATTTATAATCAAACAATCTTACCAAAGTCTTACCTACAAAAGAACTTAATCAATCTTTCGAGGTAATTTCTAAAAAATAAAAAAGAACTAAGGAGCTGGGCTTGCTTATTGCTAATACTAATCTCACGTCTCCCCCCGTCATAGCGCCCTTAAAATAAGTAATTCACTTCATGGCAGGATTTTGTCCCCGACAAATCCTAAGTACCTACATCCCTGTAGGCATTGAAATGAAAGCCATGCTTGCACATGGATGTGCTTTCATGGCGTTTACATCCACATCAATTGTGGCTTGAAGGATTAAGCGTGATGCTCGAGTACGCTGAGAGTGTCCAGAGAGGGACCAGCGGCAGCCCCTCTTTGGCTGCTGTCGCCAGAGCGACAAAACCTTGAATAAGGTTTCTATTCCCTAAAAAAGCCAAACGTCTTCGCGTTATCGATGATGATAACCTCAAACACCTATTCAAATACTTATTCGGGCTGCGCCCGCGCGTCAGCAAGCTAAACGCCTACAACTAATAACACATACTCTTGGCTTTTGAGCAAGTAAGTATATTTGGGTTTCGTTTCACTCTACCCAACCTACGTTCATATAATTTATGGCGAATCACCACACACAAAAAAGCCGTTACATGGCTGCAACGGCTTTTATAATTTTGATAAATTCCCAAACTATAATGGAACTTACTACCCATTAAAGTTCAAAAATTAGTCGCGGTTCTTAGTCGCGATAAGTCTCTACAGCTGGGCATGAACAAACTAAGTTACGGTCGCCGTATACGTCATCTATTCGTGTAACGGTTGGCCAGAACTTATCTTTAGCTACCGAAGGCACTGGAAATGCAGCGTAAAAACGGTCGTACGCGCGGTCCCATTCGTTACCTAACACGTCTGCTTGTGTATGCGGTGCAAACACAAGTGGGTTGTTTTCGATTGACCATTCACCAGAGATTACTTTGTCGATTTCGCCTTTGATTGACACCATAGCTTCGATAAAGCGGTCTATCTCGCCTTTTGACTCAGATTCAGTTGGCTCAATCATTAACGTGCCCGCTACTGGGAACGACATAGTGGGTGAATGGAAGCCGTAATCTTGCAAGCGCTTAGCTACGTCCATTTCAGTAATGCCTGATTGCTCTTTAAGTGGGCGAAGGTCAACAATACATTCGTGCGCAACGCGGTTGTTACGGCCACGGTATAAAATTGGGAAGTGCTGGCTTAACTCGTGCGTTAAGTAGTTAGCATTCACAATCGCCATTTCAGTGGCTTGTTTTAAGCCCTCTGAGCCCATCATGGTAATGTAAGCCCATGAAATAGGTAAAATAGCGGCTGAACCGTAAGGCGCTGCTGATACTGCACCGTTGTTAATGTTTGTACCCGGTACGTTAATTACGCTGTGGTTTGGCATAAATGGCGCAAGGTGCGATTTAACACCAATTGGGCCTACACCTGGGCCGCCGCCGCCGTGCGGAATACAAAACGTTTTGTGCAAGTTTAAGTGCGATACGTCTGAGCCAATAAAGCCTGGGCTTGTTACGCCTACTTGCGCGTTCATGTTTGCGCCATCCATGTAAACTTGGCCACCGTGCTCGTGCACAATGTCACAAATTTCGCGAATGGTTTCTTCGTAAACGCCGTGTGTAGATGGGTATGTGATCATAATACACGATAAGTTTTCAGACACTTCTTCAGCTTTCGCTTTTAGGTCGGCCATGTCTACGTTACCGTTTTTATCGCAATCAACCACTACAATTTTCATGCTGGCCATTTGCGCAGATGCAGGGTTAGTACCGTGCGCTGAGCTTGGAATTAAACATACGTTACGGTGCGCATCGCCGCGCGACTCGTGGTATTTACGAATAGCAATTAAGCCTGCGTATTCACCTTGTGCGCCAGAGTTTGGCTGTAGTGAAACCGCATCGTACCCAGTAATATTAACTAGCCAGTCGTGCAGCTCGTTAATCATTATTTGGTAACCTTCGGCCTGATCGAGCGGGCAGAATGGGTGCAAGTTTGCAAATTCAGGCCATGTAATTGGGATCATCTCAGCGGTCGCGTTTAGTTTCATGGTACATGAACCTAACGAGATCATTGAGTGGTTAAGCGCTAAATCTTTGTTTTCTAGTCGCTTAATGTAGCGAAGCATGTCTGTTTCGCTGTGGTAGCTATTAAAGTTTGGATGCGTTAATACTTCGTCATCACGTACTAAACTAGCTGGAATAGAGTCGCTACCGTTTGCTTCAATATCGGCTGCAATACTATCTACGCTTAGGCCATGGCCTTCACCTAGTACAATATCAAATAGCTCAGCTACATCGGCGCGGGTGGTGGTTTCTGAAACCGAAATAGAGTATTCGCCGTCGTGGTTTGTGGCAAAGTTAACGCCTTTGGCAAGTGCACGCGCTATTACATCATCTTTGCCGTCGCTCACTACTGTTAGCGTATCAAACCAGGTGCTGTGTTTAAGTGCTACACCTTTAGCTTTTAGGCCTGCAGCTAAAATATCAGCAAAGCGATGTATACGCTGCGCGATAGTTTTTAAGCCTTGTGGGCCGTGGTACACCGCGTAAAACGCAGCCATGTTGGCAAGTAGTACCTGCGCTGTACAAATATTTGAGTTGGCTTTGTCGCGGCGAATGTGTTGTTCGCGCGTTTGCATGGCCATACGGAGTGCGTCGTTACCTAAACGGTCTTTAGATACACCAATAATACGCCCTGGTAATGAACGTTTGTAAGCGTCACGTGTTGCAAAAAATGCAGCGTGTGGTCCGCCGTAACCCATAGGTACACCAAAACGCTGAGCCGAACCAAGTACTACGTCAGCACCTAATTTACCCGGTGCTTTTAGTAGTAATAAGCTCATAATGTCGGCAGCAACACAGGCAATGGCCTTTTTGCTTTGTACGCCAGCAATTAGGTCGGTTATATCGACTACTTCACCTGATGTAGTTGGGTATTGGAAAAGTGCGCCAAAAATGTCGTGGTTAACAGCATCTTCTGCTTTACCTACAATTATTTCAAAACCAAACTGCTCAGCACGGGTGCTTACTACGTCAATAGTTTGTGTGTGTACGTCGTCGGCAATAAAAAAAGCATTGGCTTTTTTAGCTTTAGATACGCGTTTTGCAAGGCCCATTGCCTCTGCAGCAGCGGTTGATTCGTCAAGTAACGAGGCACTTGCTAAATCTAGGCCTGTTAAATCTAGGGTCATAGTTTGAAAATTTAATAACGACTCTAAACGCCCTTGCGCAATTTCTGGCTGGTACGGCGTGTACGCAGTATACCAACCTGGGTTTTCTAGTACGTTACGTAAAATTACGTGCGGTACGTGCGTTGGGTGGTAGCCTTGGCCAATGTACGATTTGAAAACTTTATTTTTGCTTGCTACCGATTTTAAGTAGCTTAGTGTTTCAACTTCCGTACGGCTTTCGCCAACTGTTAATGGCTGCGCTAAGCGAATGCTTGCAGGTACAGTTTGGTCGATCAGCTCTTGCACACTTGATACTTCTAAAGCACTTAGCATATCGCTTACTTGTGCTGGGCTTGGCCCAATGTGGCGGCGAATAAAATCTTGCTTTTGCTCTAACTGTTCAAGAGATTTGGCGTTTGACATGCGTCTAGATTCCTATGATCCTAAATACTAACGGGTAATTAGTATTGATTAAAATATGTGATGATTTAATAACGTACTGTGTATGGGAAGTAGGCCGTTAAATCATAAAAGCCCCAAAAACAGTGAATGGGGCTTTTGTCATCTACTTAGAGTATTACTCTTCGTCGATTGTGTTAGCGTAGTCTTCTGCGCTAAGTAGGTTTTCAAGCTCTGACTCGTCAGTTGCTTTAATGCGGAATAACCAGCCGTCACCGTATGGGTCGTTGTTAACCGTTTCTGGTGCGTCTTCTAGCTCTTCGTTAATCGCTACAATTTCGCCGCCAACTGGTGCGTAAATGTCTGATGCAGCTTTAACCGACTCTGCTACTGCACAGTCTTCGCCTGCATCTACTGCATCGCCTACTTCTGGCAGTTCTACAAATACCATGTCGCCAAGCAGCTCTTGCGCATGCTCAGAAATACCCACAGTAAATGTACCGTCACCTTCGTTGCGAACCCACTCGTGAGAAGAGGCGTATTTTAAATCGCTAGGGATATTGCTCATTATTTTGTTCCTTTGGTTTATATTGGGAGGATACCAATCACAATAATTATTGTGATTGGTATAACCAAATTTTTAAATGATTGATTTGCCGTTACGTACAAAGCTAGGCTTTACTACTTTAACGTTAACTAATTTTTTGCGCATTTCTACTTGGGCTGTATCCCCTGTTGAACGCGGTACACGTGCAAGGGCTACACTAAAACCAAGCGTTGGTGAGAAAGTACCTGAGGTAATTACCCCTTCACCACCTTCAACAATTACTTTTGAGCCGCTACGCAATACGCCTTTTTCTTCAAGCACTAAACCAACAAGTTTATGGGTGCTTTTTTCGGCGCGTTGCTTAACAAGTACGTCACGACCAATAAAGTCACGATCTTCAGGCTCCCATGCAATAGTCCATGCCATGTTAGCTGCAAGTGGCGATACGCTTTCGTCCATATCTAGGCCGTAAAGGTTCATACCTGCTTCTAAACGTAGCGTGTCGCGTGCACCTAAACCGGCTGGCGCTACACCTGCATCTAGCAGTTGTTGCCATAAATCGGCTGCTTGCTCGTTCGGTACTACAATTTCGTAACCGTCTTCGCCAGTATAACCCGTTGTGGCAATAAATAAATCACCCACTTGTACGCCAAAAAATGGCTTCATGCCTTCAACGGCTGCTTGTTGCTCAGCATTTAAAAGTGTGGCTGTTTTTGCTTTTGCGTTAGGGCCTTGTACTGCAATCATTGCAAACTCTGGGCGCTCAGTTACGGTTACTGTAAAGTCGGCAGATACTTTAGCTAAGTGAGCTAAATCTTTTTCGCGGGTGGCAGAATTTACCACTAAGCGATAAAACGTTTCGCTAAAGTAGTAAATAATTAAATCGTCGATTACGCCGCCTTGCTCGTTAAGCATGCCCGTGTAAAGCGCTTTACCTGGTACGGTTAATTTTGCTACGTCGTTTGCTACTAACTTGCGTAAAAATGCTTTTGCTTGTTCGCCTTCAATATCAACAATGGTCATGTGTGATACGTCAAACATACCTGCATCGGTACGCACTGCATTGTGTTCTTCTATTTGTGAGCCGTAGTTGATTGGCATTTCCCAGCCATGAAAATCAACCATTTTTGCGCCTGCTTCAAGGTGCTTAGCATGTAGTACAGTTTTAGAAGTCATAACATTCCTTCACTTTTAAATTAACCCTGTGCGGGCGTGGCTTAAATAGATTTAACTCAACAGGCAAACACGGTTATGTTTACCGGTTATTTTATGTATTAGGCAGCTTCGTTTTGCATTAGGGCAAAACCTTGTGCTTGTAAGTGCTGTTGCCATTTTTGTAGTTCTTGTTGCTTGGCTACTAACACAAAGTGCTGTTCGTCGTTTTTATCTATGGCGGTAATAAATACTTCGCCACTTTGCGCGCCATAACATAGTTGTGGGTTAGATAAACGCAGCCCTGGCGTTAATTTAAACGCGCTAATTAAGGTATCAAATGCGTTTGCTCCACACAGCGCAAGGGTTGCAAGGTCGCTACGTAGTACATAATCAATATCAAAACGAAGTTGCTGCTCGTTTATCAGTGCTTGTAATTGCAAGCTTGCGCTGTGCGGTAATACAAATCTAAATGCGGTTTCGCTAAAGTAATAAACGGCAAAGCTGTAATCAGAATTTAAATCGCCATCAAGCGTGCCTTTTAGGCCTAAGCCGCTGGCTGTAAGCTTTGTGAGATCTAACCCTAAAATAGTGCTTAAAAATACACTGGTTTCACTGCCACTAAAATCCATTACAACGAGGTTGTTATTTGCTTGCACGGCATTGGTAACTGCACTTGCAGCATTGCTGTGGCGGGCAAACATTATTGGGTTAAAAGTCATAACAAACACCTGTGTATTTTTGATACCAAAAGTATATTGCGCCACTGTGACAACAACAAATTGTAATTATTTATCAATTGATAAATAATACTTATATATGTAGCTATATAAATTGTAATTTTAAATATGAAAAACATATCAACCGACAGTTTGCGTACCTTTGTAATGGTTGTTGAGGTAGGTGGATTTGCAAAAGCCGGCGACCTTCTGGGGTTATCGCAGCCTGCGGTAAGCTTGCAAATTAAACGCCTTGAAGATTTACTCGGTTATAAATTATTTAAAAAGCAGGGCCAGCGCCAGGTACTTAATCAGTACGGTGAGCTACTTTTGCCTATGGCAAAACAAATGATGCAGTATAACGATGCTATTTTGCAGCAGTTCACCTCAGAGAGCATAACCGGTAAAGTGCGCTTGGGTATTCCTAGCGAATTTGCAGCACGTATTTTACCCTCAATTATTGGTGATTTTGTCTCGCTTTATCCTGAGGTATCGCTGGAGGTTAAATCGCGTTTAAGTAAACATTTGCTGTCGGCCTCAAGGCAAGATCAATTTGATCTTGTTTTAGCGCTTAACGAGCGCCTTAATTCAGACAAGTTCCCTATTTTTATGCAAGACGAGCTAGTATGGGTGGGCGACCTAGCACAGGCAAAAAATGAGGTAGTAACCTTAGTCACCGCGCCCGAGGGCTGTATTTATAGACGCCGCGCTACAGATGCACTTAAAAGTGCCAATATAAAATACCGTATTGTTTACAGCAATGCCGATTTAACCGGCCTTATTGCCGCTTTAAAAGAAGGCTTAGGTATTACTGTACTGGCTAAAAGTACGGTGCCAAGCGATCTTAATTTTCAGGCGCAAAGTAAATATTTACCAGCTCTTGGTAGCATAGGCATTAGCTTAATAAAAAGCGGCGGCGAGTCGGAGCACGCAGTAGACAAACTCGCTGAGTTTATCGCATTACGTTTAGGCTATTAGTGCGCGTTAGCGATTTGCTTAACCTGTAAAATTACCAACTACGCTACATAAAAAACGCCGAGGTTAAAATAACCTCGGCGTTTTGTAAGCTAAACCTGGCGCTAACTAAAACCCTCATTTAAACGATTAAATAACGAGTTTTTGTCTATCGACACGCTTAGCTGCCTAATAATAAATATATTAATTAAGCAAATGGATATTAGTTATTTACGTTACGTTGGCGTAGCACTTCAAATAAACAAATACCGGTGGCTACCGATACATTTAAGCTAGAAACACTTCCTGCCATCGGAATTTTAACTAACACGTCGCAATGCTCACGCGTTAAACGGCGCATGCCCTCGCCCTCTGCTCCCATTACTATTGCCATTGGTCCAGTAAGGTTTGCATCAAACACATGGGTGTCTGTTTCGCCAGCGGTGCCCACAACCCATACGCCTGCATCTTTAATTTCGCGAAGCGTACGCGCCAGGTTTGTTACCTGAATAAGCGGTACGGTTTCGGCTGCGCCACAGGCTACTTTACGTGCTGTGCCGTTAAGCTTGGCCGACTTATCTTTAGGTACAATTATAGCGTGAACACCTGCTGCATCTGCGCTACGTAGGCAGGCACCTAAATTGTGCGGATCGGTTATGCCATCTAGTACTAATAAAAACGGCGTGTCTTCGCGAGCAATGATCTCATCTAAGTCTTTTTCGTTGTAAACACGCGCAGCTTTTACATTGGCAATAATGCCTTGATGCTGCTCATCGTTTGCTTTGTTATCTAGCGCTTTTCGCTGCATAAATTGTACAGAAATACCAAATTTACGTGCTTCATTAATAATCGGGGATAAGCGCTTATCATCACGACCTTTTAGGGCATAAATTTCTAAAAAACGCTCTGGCTCTTTTGCTAAAATTGCTTCAACAGAGTGAAAGCCAAAAATTAATTCATTACTCACGTATTGTTTGCTCCTGGGCTATTACGTTTACGGGCATTTTTGCCTGGTCTTTTAGGCTTTTTAACTGCCTTTTTTTTCGGTTTTTTCTTAGCGGTGGTTTCAGCGGCTTTTTTACCGGCTGGTTTTGCGCCAGACTTACCCGCTGGTTTGCCTTTGCTTTTACTGGCTGGTTTTTTACCAGCTTTGGGTTTTTCATCGCCTGATGTGTTTTTTCCAGGGATTTTACCCGCTTTAAGCTGCGATCTTACACTTGCTGGTGCATGGCTTGATTTACCGCGCCCTGCACCTTTAGCTGAGCCACGGCGACGCGCGTATCTATCTTGAGCTACATCACCACTGAGCGTTAAATTTATACGGCGCTCATCTAAACTTACCGAAGCAACTTGTACCGTTACTTTATCGCCAAGGCGGTAAACGGTATGTGTATGCTCGCCAATTAGGGTGTGTTTTGCACCATCATGATGGAAGTATTCATCACCTAAATTAGTAACATGGATCAGGCCATCAATTTGTAAGTCGTTTAGGCGTATAAATAAGCCAAAGTTAGTAACGGATGAAATAACCCCGTTAAACTCATCACCCACGTGGTCTTGCATAAACTCACATTTAAGCCAGTCGGCAACTTCACGCGTTGCGTCGTCTGCGCGGCGCTCGGTGGTTGAACACTGCTCACCTAGTTGGTCTACTTCATCATCGGTGTACGCGTATGCGCCCGATGTTTGCTGACCTTGTGCTTTTATTACCGCTTTAATTGCACGGTGTACCACTAAATCAGGGTAACGGCGAATCGGTGAGGTAAAGTGTGCGTACGCAGGCAGCGCTAAGCCAAAGTGGCCTATGTTGTCTGGCTGATAAACCGCTTGCTTCATTGAACGAAGCAGCATGGTTTGAATAAGCTCGGCCTCTGGGCGGTCGCCTAAACGGGCTAACACTTGGGTAATTTCTTTCGGTGTAGGCTCATCGCTTAATGTGCTTTGAATGCCAAGCTCACTTAAAAACTGAGTAAAGTTACCTAGTTTTTCTTGATCTGGCTCATCGTGCACACGGTAAAGCGCACTGGCTTCGTGTTTTTCTAATAATTTAGCCGCCGATACGTTGGCTAAAATCATACATTCTTCAATCAGTTTGTGCGCGTCGTTACGAACAACCGGCACAATTGATTCTATTTTACGGTGTGCGTTAAATACAAAACGCGTTTCGAGCGTTTCAAACTCAATAGCACCACGGGTTTGGCGCGCCGACTTAAGCGCCATATACATTTGCTGTAAGTCAGTTAAATGTGGCACAACGGGTGCGTATTCTTCGCGTAGTTTTTCATCGCCTTGTAAAATGGCATTTACTTTGGTGTAGGTTAAACGCGCATGCGAGTTCATCACCGCTTCGTAAAACTTATAACCCGAAAGCTTACCTGCGTCTGATACCGTCATTTCGGCCACCATACACAGGCGGTCTACTTTAGGGTTAAGCGAACATAAACCGTTCGACAACACTTTTGGCAGCATTGGAATTACTTGCTCAGGAAAATACACTGAGTTACCGCGAGCAATCGCTTCTTTATTTAGCGGCGTGTTCATACCTACATAATGCGATACATCGGCAATGGCTACCCATAAGCGCCAGCCGCCAGATTTTTTACGCTCACAATATACGGCATCATCAAAGTCGCGGGCGTCTTCACCATCTATTGTGACCAGTGGCAGGTCGCGTAAATCTACACGGCCTTGTTTGTGGGCTTCATCAACAAACTCACCTAAATGAGCAACTTGTTCTTCCACTTCTTCTGGCCAAACATGAGGAATATCGTGATTGCGCAGTGCCACTTCTATTTCCATACCTGGCGCTAAATGCTCGCCCAGTACGTCAATAATTTTACCTACCGCGTTCATGTTACGGCTAGGATTTTGAGTGATTTGCACTTGCACCATTTGGTTATGACGCGCGCCGTTTTCACTGCCTGGCAGAATAATAATATCTTGAGTAATACGTGGGTCTTCGGCTACAACAACTGCAATACCATGCTCAACAAAGTAACGCCCTACAATAGGTGCGCGCTCGTTGGTAAGTACTTTAATTATGCGGGCATCACATTTTGAGCCTGAGCCACGTTTTGTGCCTTTAGCAAGTACGATGTCGCCGTGCAGCACCATGTTCATTTGATGCTTGGCTATAAACCAATCTTTGCTCTCGCCTTCAACTTCTAAAAAGCCAAAACCGTCTCTGTGGCCAATTACTTTGCCTTTGGTTAAACCGGCTTCGTCAATTAGGGCGTAACATTTAAACTTATTAAAATACAATTGGCCATCGCGCTCCATGGCACGAAGGCGGCGCTTAAATGCAATTTGGCGTTCGGTATCGTTTACAGCTAATTCATCACAAAGTTGCGTGAAGTTAGCAGGTTTTGAACGCTCTTGAAGGTGAGTAAGTATAAACTCACGACTAGGGACTGGGTTTTCGTACTTTTCTTGTTCTCGGCTGAGATTTGGATCTTGGTTTGACATTCACTATCTTGTTAGTTGGTTATGTAGGTATTTTAACCCATATACGTAAAATGAGACAGGTAAAAGCGTATGAAACTTTTAATAAACCGCTTTAATAAGTAAAACATACGCTTAATGACCTTAATCATCACTTAATATAAGTGCGATTATAACCAGCCTTTTTGCTTTGCAATACGCGCTGCATCTACGCGGTTAGTGGCATTGAGTTTTGCGATAGCATCGGATAAATAATTACGTGTTGTGCCTTCGCTTATAAACAGCTGTTTGGCTATGTCGCTTGTTTTTAAGCCATCGCTTGCAAGCTTAAGTGCTTTGCGCTCTTTATCGGTGAGCGGGTCGGCATCATCAAGCGCGTTAATGGCAAGCTCTGGGTCTATAACCTTTTGCCCTTGCATTACTTTTTTAAGTGCATTGATAAGCTCATCACTTGGTGCTTCTTTTAAAATGAAACCTTTAACGCCTAGGGCGAGCGAGCGCCTAATATAACCAGCTCGCGAAAACGTGGTCATAATAACCATTTTAATGGTTGGGAACGTGGCCGCTATTTGCTCACTTAGCTCTATACCGCTCATGTGTGGCATTTCAATATCGGTTAAAATTATGTCTGGCAATGCCTCATCAGCCAGTGCTTTTATTGCATTAAGGGCATCTTGGCCGTTACTGGCCTGGCCTATCACTTCAATATTAAAATCAAGGCTTAACAATGCCCCTACAGCGTCGCGCACGAGTGCTTGATCTTCCACTAAATATACTTTGATCATTGTTAATCCTTAGCTGAAATTGGCAGCATTACGTTTAAAGTAAACTTCTCGCTACAGGTAAACGCGGCATGGCCATTAAGTTGCTCTGCACGCTCTTTAATACCATTTAAACCGTTACCTGCGTTTAACGTGCTGCAAGGTGCGTTATCAACCACACTTATATGCAGCTGATGCTGTGTTTGCTCTATATTTATTTCGGCGTTTTTATTACTGCTATGGCGTAATAAATTAGTCACCGCTTCTTTAATTATAAGCCCTGCGATCCCTTCTACTTTAGGAGGCAAGGTATTTAATACAACATTAAAGTTAACGTTAAAGTCTTGCTCTATTAGCCTTTGCTTAAGCTGGGCTATTTGGCTTATTAAATTAAGTTGTTTTAAATCGCTTACGGCGTTTCTTACATCGCTAAGTAACTGCCTTGCTAGATCTGCTACTTGTGCTATTTCGTTATTGGCTTGTTCGTAGCGCTCTCCTTGATTTAGCTTATTAGCAAGCTCAGCTTTTAAAGCAATAGATGATAGTGAGTGGCCTAAAATATCGTGTAGGTCGCGCGCTATTCGTTCGCGCTCAGCAATGGCGGCCAATTGCTCTAATTGGTTAGCACTTTCTTGTTCGCGCTTTTTATGCAGGCGCTCTTTTTGGGTTGCAATGCCAAAAGCCAGCAGCGCCCCTGAAATTAATAAAGTGCCGGCTAAAAAGTATTTTATGTTTGCTATATCTGCCAAATAGGCGCTTAACGCCACCGTAAATATAAGGCTAAAAACGGCATATAATCTACTTTTTTTAGCGTATGACTCACCAGCTATAAACGCGATAAAACCAAATAATGTAGAGGTACCTGTGGTATAAAATGTGGCGCTAAAACACACCACTAACATAATAACAAACAGCGTTGTTATACGCTTTGTTTCACAGTGCATGGCTTTTATGTAAAGCAAAATAAATACAATATAAAACGCCACGCTCATTACAATGGTATTGACTGGCAAGTTAGATAGATTAAAAAGAGTCGGAAGCAAATAAAACCCAGTAAAAATTAAAGGTGCGTATTCCCAAAACTTTTTATTACTGGGCTTTGAAAGCGTATTTGTTGTACTCATGCCAGAGCCCCTAGTTCATTGTTATTGCTTATAACATTATTTTTATTAATAAATACAAATAACACAAAAATACTAATGAGTATAAAGTAATCATTTATTGAAACACTAAAGCTAAGTGATTCTAAAAACTCGCTAATAGCGAGACTTATTAAAATTAACGTATTCATAGCCACCTCCCATTAAGATAAGTTAACTATGCCAAAGCCAAAAAATAATAAGAGTGTGAAATGTCATTAACTTTGCTGACATTTGTCATGTTTTAAAAATTTCATCCTGTGAGTTCTCACCCAGTGATAAGATAATAAAAAAAGGAGTTCTCATTTAAATGCAGCCACAACAGCAAAGCCTGATTTACTTACATATTGCCGTGTTACTTTTTGGGGGCACCGCCCTTTTTGCAAAGTTAATAGGGTTAAATGCTATTGATATTACGGTGTATCGTACCGCTATTGCTGGCATGGCAATTTTGGCTATGCTGTACTTTCAAAAAAAACAAATTAAGTTAAATAAACCAAAAGATTATCTCATTGCGTTATTTTTAGGTGTAGCGGTAGGCATGCATTGGGTTACTTACTTTGCAGGCATGCAAATGGCGGGCGTCACTGTGGGTATGCTGGCTTTTTTTAGCTACCCAGTAATGACAGTATTTTTAGAGCCCTTGTTTAATAAAAGCAGGCCCCAAGCAAAAGATATTATAAGCGCAGCTGTGGTTGTATTTGGTATATATTTACTCGTACCCAGCGCAAATTTAGGCGACGATGTAACCTTAGGGGTTATTATGGGTGTGGTTTCGGCTTTGTTTTTTTCGATTAGAAATATTACCCATAAGCGCTTTTTTAGCCAGTATGGCGGCCCACAAACCATGTTTTATCAAACCTTAGTGGCAAGTGTTATGCTTTGCGCATTTATTAAGGTCCCTGTGTATGAGGTGAGTAACCACGACCTTATTTTAATTGCTGTGGCGGGTATTATTTTTACCGCTACACCGCACTCGCTATTTGCAGCGAGTTTAAAGCACTTATCGGCAGCTACTGCGGGGTTAATTTCGTGCTTGCAGCCGCTTTACGGCACTTTGTTGGCTATTGTTATTATTCATGAGCGGCCAACGCTACTAACACTTATTGGCGGTGCACTTATAGTCAGTGCAGCCTGTTTTGAAACGTGGTCTATTACTCAAAAGGCTAGAAAATGAAAATATTTGCGCACCGCGGGGCAAGCGGCAATTACCCTGAAAACACTAAAAGCGCTATTTTAGAAGCGTTAAATGTAGGGGTAGATGGCATTGAAGTTGATATTCAAAGTGCGCTTGATGACTATATGCTCATACACGACTCGTGGCTAGATAGAACCACCAGCGGGCACGGTAAAGTAAGCGACTTTACCGCGCAGCAACTTAGTCTGTTGGATGCCGGTAACGGCGAGCAAATCCCCACTCTACAGCAATTACTTGATTGGAATAACAATAAAACATTACTCAATATAGAGCTTAAACATACCTTTGAGCTTGAAAAGTTTGCCACTATTTTAAACAACAATATTGCTAAAGGCGTTATTACTAAAGGTAATATTTTAGTGTCGTCGTTTGATCACCATCAAATTCATTGGCTTAAAAATAGGTTACCGTGGTTACACATTGGCGCGTTAACCTCATCAATTCCGTTAAATTATGCACAGTTTGCTCAACAGTTAAATGCGTATAGTGTTCATGTAGACAAAAGCTTTGTAAATAAAGCTTTTGTAGATGATGCCATAGCGCGAGGCCTGCAAGTTTATGCCTACACCGTAGATAGGCCAGAAGACATGGATTTTATGCTAAAAATTGGGGTGCATGGTATTTTTACTAATTACCCCGCTCGCTCTAAAAAATATTTAGCAAACATTATTACTTGAGTTAACGGTAACTTAGTCGATAATCTAGCTAGGGCGTGATGATCTTTGCGGATTGAAATTTGTTCAATCTAGGGGCGATTAAATCGCGGCGCGAGGCTTGTAACCTAGTGGGCTAAGTAAAAACCGAGTAAAGCTTCCGCGTCCTGCTCACGCCCCTTACCTACATCCATGTAGGCAACAAAGAGTTTATCGCCCTTAGGCAGAACCCAAAGGGCAGCGCATGTTTGGCATTTATGCAGCGTTATCGCCTATTTATGGGGAATAACCACACTTCATAGGCTCTGCCTTGCCTAAAAGCCAAACATACTGCTGCAAATTCAACCATCAAAGGTCAACACGCCCTAGATGGGTAAGCAATAAATGAGTGGTGTAATGCAATTTTATAATTATATTGAGCAAACATTTTTTTATACGCTTACGCGTAAAATAGTGGGCAACTTAAGCTTTGTTTTTTTGTTTCAGGCCATTACGTTATTTTGGTTATATCAAAGCTTAAGCGAGCAGCACAGTACTAGCGCATTTTGGTTGTTAACCTTGGTTATTGTAGCGGGCTTTGCCTTTACTATTTTTTATATGCGCTATTTAATAGTGCGCCCTGTAAAAGCTATGTGTGACACTTTAGTAAACATAAACCAGCAAGAGGCTAATTTAGCCGCCAACTTACCGCAATTTTCTTTTGACGAATTTAAAGAACTAAGTACGCAATATAACTTATTTACTAACCACTTAAGTGATTTACTAAGTACAACTCACGCCAGCGCTAAAGCCAGCGAGCAAAGTAATGTTGATGTAAATACCGCTATGCAAAATACGCAGCAGTTAAGTGAGCAGCAAACACAGCTAAGCCACAATATTATTAATGCGAGTAACCAAATAGTGCAAAGCTTAGAGGGCATAGTGAGCAATACCGACAGCGTGCATAGCGTAAACAGCGAGCACTTAGACTTTGTTAAGCTTTCGTCGCAAGAGCTTGCAAGCTTAGTCGATAAAGTGTCGCTTATTGGTACCTTGCTGCAAAGATTTTCTAAAACGGTGTCTGGCCTTAAAGAAAACAGCGAAAATATTCGCAGCATTTTAAAAATGGTTGAGGAGTTTTCGGATCAAACTAATTTACTGGCACTAAACGCTGCCATTGAAGCGGCACGCGCTGGTGAAGCTGGCAGAGGATTTGCTGTTGTTGCTGATGAAGTACGTACATTATCGGTAAAAGTAAGTGGTGCAACCCGACAAATAAGCGACTTTATTAACCAAATGAATGAGCTGGTTAACGAAACCAATCAAGAAAGTGAGCAGTTAATTAGCCACTCAAGTACCGCACAAAGCGCCATTAGTAATACCTCTGAAGGGTTTAAAACAATGCTAGGTGAGTTTGAACAAAACCAACAGCAGCTACAGCAAATAGCGGATGCGGTGCATACGCTAGAGCAAGCGCAGCAGCACACTCACCAATCGGTAGAGCAAATTGTTACCTTAGGCGAGCAAGCTAAAAGCGCTATTGATCATGCACTAAGTAATAGCCAGCAATCACATGCACTTAGCCAACAAACACAACAGCAATTAAAGCGTTTTGTGCAATAAGCAATTACAAAACAAAAGCCGAGCGGTATATTGCCTTAATATTTTAACTGGCAACATTCAACAGCGCTTTATAAATATGGTAAATTACGCAGCTAATTATTTAAGTGTGTAATGTGTGTGAGTAACTCAACCCCTAACTATCAACAGCTAGCCAAAAATATTAAAGCCTGGGGCCAAGAACTCGGCTTTAGTGAGGTGGGTATTACCGATATAGACCTATCTAAACACGAAGCACAATTACAGCGCTGGTTAGATGCGGGCTACCATGGCTCTATGGATTATATGGCAGCCCATGGCATGAAGCGCGCTCGCCCTGCTGAACTAGTCCCTGGCACCCAGCGGGTTATTTCGGTAAAAATGAACTACCTGCCCCCTGATGCTAGTTTTGCCAAAACACTAAAAAACACCGAAAAAGCCTACATTAGCCGCTACGCATTAGGGCGTGACTATCACAAATTAATGCGCAACCGACTAAAAAAACTGGGCCAAAAAATAGAGCAAGAAATTGGCGATTACGGTTTTAGGCCATTTGTAGACTCTGCGCCTGTGCTTGAGCGCCAGCTTGCTGAAAAAGCGGGATTGGGCTGGCGAGGAAAACACTCTTTATTAATAAACCAAGAAGCTGGGTCGTGGTTTTTTTTAGGTGAGCTTTTTGTTGATTTACCCCTGCCAATAGATAATGAAAACACGTTTGAAGGCTGCGGTAAATGCGTTGCTTGCATTACGCTTTGCCCAACAGGGGCAATTGTAGAGCCGTATGTGGTAGATGCACGCAAATGTATTTCGTACTTAACCATTGAGCACCAAGGGCCTATACCTGAGCAATACCGTGCATTATTAGGGAACCGAGTTTATGGCTGCGACGATTGCCAATTGGTTTGCCCATGGAACCGTTATGGTCAAATTACCGATGAGCAAGACTTTCATCCCCGTACGCAATTAAAAAACAAAGACTTACTTGAGCTATTTGACTGGGACGAACCTACTTTTTTAAAAAATACCGAAGGCAGCCCAATTCGCCGTATTGGACACGAACGTTGGTTGCGTAATTTAGCGGTGGGTTTAGGCAATGCCGATTTTAGCCCTAGCATTATTAACGCTTTAGAAAGCAAACATGAGTCTAGCTCGCAGCTAGTAAAAGAGCATATAGAGTGGGCGCTTGAGCAACAAAATAATAAACAACGAGAACAACTTCGTAAAACACAGCGCCTAATTAGAATTGTCGAAAAAGGCTTACCTCGTGATGCGTAAATCACTCAGGTGAGCCTTATTATGAGAGGTTTATTTTTTAAGTAACAAAGATAAATCTTGTTCAATTTCAGCAAAGGCGGCTTTAACTTGTTTAACCGACTCTTCTCTGGCAATTGAATTTTGAATAGTTTCGTCCACTTTTTTATAAATAAACACCTCTTGGTCTTCATCTAATCCCATTGTGGGTATGCGCACTTCAAGGTCTTCTTGTAATTGCTTGAATACCTTTTCGTTACTTTCGCGGTTTTCGTTTAGTAACCCAATCAAGCCATGAAACTTACTATGCACTGTGCTGGCTACATCATTTAGCTTTTGCTGCTGCGACTCAAGCATTTGCTTGGTCATAATTGCACGTAACTGCTGTTCAGTCACACTGACAATAAAACAAACGTGGTCACGAATACGCCCGTGTTTATCTGGGTCGTGATCTGGCATGTTCAGAATTAACAAGCTAATCATCTCGTAGTTAACTAATATTCGGTGAGAAAACTCATGTAAGCGACCTTTGTTTTTAAGCATATCAAACAGCTCAATTACAATCGGCGAACACACTCCATTAAGGGCAAAGTGCTCTATTGTATCGCCATGTCTAAATTCAACATTACTTTGTAGGTCAAACGTTTGTAAGCAGTCTATTAAGGCTTTACCTAAATCTTGCGGATTATTAATAAAACCAATGTTTTCAATGTAATTAACTATTTGCCCCATTTCGCTACTGTTTGCCATAGCGTTAAATGCCGTAGATGTTGCATCTTCTACTTGTTTTTCAAGGCTTTGTTTTTCTATTAATACTTGGTTTAAGTTTTTAAGTTTTGATTTAAGCTCATCATGCCCAAACGGTTTTACAATGTAATCCTCAGCACCGACTGAGTAACCTTCCATACGCTCTTCAACCGTTCCTCTAGCGGAAACAAACATAACAATTATATGCGCGGTATTCGGATTCGCCTTTAATGCTTTACACACTTCGTAGCCATTCATTTGCGGCATACTTACATCAAGTAAAATAACTTGGGGCATATAGCCTTCAACCATGGCTAAACACTCAGGGCCGCTTGTGGCAACTTGTAATTCGAAATCAAGATCTTCTAAAATTTCTTCAATAATTTCAAGGTTGAAAGGTTCATCATCTACAGCAAGAATTTTAGTTAAGGCCATATTTTCATCATCCAATTAAATATCATTTAAACATTACTTACACATATAATTAGCTATCTTGCACTGCTAGCTTATCATCGGCTAAATGCTCATCTAAATCTATTTCTAGGGGTACCTGAATCCTAATTGTTGCACCACCATCGCTATTATTACTTGCCGTAATTTCGCCTTGATGAAGCGCTACAAACTCTCTACAAAGCGCAAGCCCTAAACCAGTACCACCAGCGCCACTGTTCGTTTTGCTGCTTTGTACAAATTTAGTAAACACGTGCTCTAATTCATCCTCAGGTATACCTATTCCATTGTCTATTACATCAATAATGGCGCTATCTTGATCAGCCATTAAGTTCACTTCAATACGACTTTTAGGTTCGCTAAATTTAAGTGCGTTACCTAACACATTGCGCAATAGCTGATTAATTTGCTCTTCATCACACTGCACAACCACTGGCCCGGGTTTTGAAAAAACAATTTCAATTTCTTTTTCCATAGCCGTACCAGAGACATCATCAATACTGGTTTTTATAATGCTTTCTATATTGTATGGACGTGGGTTAAATGGAAATTTCCCTACATCCAATTTAGATAAATCAAGTAAGTTGTTTAATAACGACAGTAAACGCTCGCCGCTGCTTTCAATACGAGATAAATATTTTAAGAGTTTATCTTTAGCAAAATCGCCCGCTTCTAACTTACTCAAACCAAATCGTGAAAAGCTTAATATAGAGTGCATAGGGGTGCGTAACTCGTGCGACATGTTAGCCAAAAATTCCGATTTGCTTAAATTGGCAGCTTCGGCCACATTTTTAGCATGCTCTAGCTGCGAAGTACGAGCTCGCACTTGCTCCTCAAGTAGGTCTTTGGCTTCAAGGAGTAATTCTTCTTTTTGTTTTAAGTGAGTTACATTTTTAAATATAACCGCTAACGCAATTTCGCCATGGTGGTCTATTTCGTTAAACGAGCCAACCAGCGGAATATACCCGCCGTCTGTTTTTTGCAAACGTAGGTCGCTACTAAATTGGCGGTTACGATTGAGTGTGCTGATTTTATTTTTTATTTCAGCACTTGATTCCTCATCTAAAAATTCAAATACAGAAAAGCCCGCGAGTTTGTCAAAGGGTAGCTTAAACAGCCTTAAGCAGGCATCGTTTGCTTCTATTACTTTGCCGCTGCGCTCAAATAGCATAATGGCGTCAGGCGTATTTTTATAAATAACTTGTAGTAGGCTGTCTTTTTCGATTAATGCATCAACGGTATCTTGCAAACGCTCAACTAGCTCAGCGTTACGGCGTTTTAAAAGCTCTGTTTGCCACAATTTATGTACCGATTGCAGCAGTACGCTATCGGTTAGAGGCTTTATTAAAACATCTTCGACCCCTTTACGAATTGCCTCAATCATTGAAACTTGCTCAGGGCGTGCGGTAAACAATAAGCATCGGCAATCTGGTTGAGACATTTTAATAGCAGAAAAAATATTTAAACCGGTGCCATCTTCAAAGCTAAAATCGCTAATTAAAATATCTATACTGTTTTTATTAGCCACTGCCACCGCTTCAGTTGCGCTGGTTGCGGTTAGGGTTTTGATATGCGCCCCGACTAAATTACTTTTCATTTTTTCAAGGCGCTCAGGCATATGATCAACAAGTAAAATAGTGGGGAGTTTTAGAACGTGACTAGAGCCAAGCTCTAAGAGGTTTTCGAGTAATGAGGTAATTTCTTTATTTGAAAAAAACGGATAAATAACCGTTGCATCAGGGACTAGCTTATTAAGCTCACTAAAGGCGCTAAGTTGCTCACCGCTTTCGGCTTTAGGGGCAAGTAATACACATCGGTCTTGTGAGATTTTTTGAGCTAACGACTTTATTACTTCACACGGCACTCCGTAAGCACCAATTACCAAGTCATACTGGCTGGTGTTAGAGTATAAATCAATCATAGAGTAATGAACGAGCTCAGCCTCACAACCTATTAATTCTAGTAAAACTTTCACTCTCATTGCGATAACACTGCTGCTATCTACAATTAAAATTTTTCGACTCATTAAGCCACACTATCGTAAACACTTTATATGTTAATAGCGTAGCCTATAATTTCTTAGTTGGTATAGGTTGTTAGACTTAATTTTGATTTTTTTACCGATAAGCTCCACAACTATTTTGGTAGATGCTTACCGAATATTGTTAAACTGTAGCGTGTGTTATCCATTACCGCGATATGAGGCAACTCACCCCATACGCTAAAACCAAAGTGCTTGAATAACTTAATACTTGGTAAGTTGTGGCTAAATATAAAACCAAGCAATACATCAATTTCGAGCTGTTTAGCCTCTATTTGGGCAAACTCCATCAGCTTTTTTCCAAGCCCTTTACCTTGCGCCGCTTTGGTAATATAAATGCTCATTTCGACGGTGCCATCGTATGCGGGGCGCCCATAAAACGATTTATAACTTAGCCAAGCAAGTACTTGGTCATTTTCGCAATAAACATAAATAGGCCGCTTATCGGTGTGGCTATTAAACCACTCACGTTTGCTCTCTACCGATACTTCTTCGGTATCGGCGGTCACCATACGCGAGGCGATCGTTTCGTTGTATATTGCGACAATGGCAGGCAAATCTTCTATAGTGGCTAAACGTGTAGTCATAACAGCTTAATATTGTTGATCACTTTTGTGCATATTAGCGTAAGATAGACTAGTCAAACAATTATAAATTTAGGCGTTGAGTATGTTAAAAAAAACGATACTAGGGCTCAGTATTTTTATTACGAGCTTAGCTGCCCAAGCAAATGACACGTTACCCAGCAAACAACAGCAGCAACAATGTGAAGACTTTACAAATGTAGAGATACGTAAGCTGCGCTCAAAAGAATCCTTAAACTTATGCCAATTTAAAAACCGCCCTTTGCTCATTGTAAATACAGCAAGCAATTGTGGTTTTACATCTCAATTTGAAGGCCTTGAAAAAGTACACCAACAATACAAAGACAAAGGTTTGGTGGTATTAGGTTTTCCATCTGATGATTTTTTTCAAGAAGAAAACGATGAAAAAGACATAGCAAAAGTGTGTTTTATTAATTACGGCGTTACTTTTACTATGTTTACTACCAGCGAAGTTCGCGACAGTGATGCAAATCCAATATTTAAACACTTAAACGCGCAAACCAGCTCACCTAACTGGAACTTTTATAAATATTTAGTTTCAGCTGATCGCAAAACAATTAAACGCTTTAACAGTAAAGTAGCTCCTAATTCAAAAGAATTAATTGATGCAATTGAAAATACGCTACTCATCAATTAAGTTTATACTGGTACTGCGAGTTAAAACTAACTAGACTGGCTTTAATGGTTAAATACACCAACTTTAAACAGGAGATTTTATGGCAGTGGCAAGTGCAAGGCACATTTTAGTAGACAGCGAAGCAGAGTGCTTAGATTTAAAAGCTAAGATTGAACAAGGCGAAGACTTTGCAGAGCTTGCAAAAACATATTCAAACTGTCCTTCTGGTCAAGACGGCGGAGCACTTGGCGAGTTTGGCCCAGGTATGATGGTACCTGAGTTTGATAAAGTTGTATTTTCAGCACCAATTAATCAAGTTCAAGGCCCTGTACAAACACAGTTTGGCTATCACTTACTAGAAGTGACAAGCCGCTCAGAATAACGTTGACTTATCGCAACACAAAAAGCCGCTTATGCGGCTTTTTTTAGGAGCAATTATGAAACTTATAGGATCTAACCCTTCTCCATTTGCGCGCAGAGTAAGAATGTGGGCAGCACAAAACAATGTTGACTTAGCGCTAGTAAACCTAGATATTTTTTCTGAGCAAGACCGCCCTACCTTAGCCAGTAACAACCCAGGAAGAAAAATACCGGTTTTAATTGATGGTGATTTAACGCTAAGCGATTCAACCATTATTTTACGTTACCTTATCGCCAAGGCTGGTAAAACACCACTAAGCTGGTCGCAAGAGCACCTACTTAATATTATTAACGCCTGTAACGACTCGTTAGTAGAGTTAGCACTTAGCAGACGCTCAGGGTTTGATACTAACGACGATAAATTATTTTTTAATCTGCAAAACGAACGAATTGCACAAACATTAAGCTATTTAAATAGTCATTTAAACGATGATGAATTTAAAGGCTGTGAATGCCTTAACATCAGTTTATACTGCCTACTTGATTGGATTTGCTTTCGTGAATTAACAGACTTTAGCCAACACGCTGCTTTAGTCAGTTTTTATAACGACTATGGCACGCGTCAAGCTGCAGTAAGCACCGATCCCAGACTCTAAACAAATAAGGTAAACACATGAGCGATATTGAAATTGAATCACAACTAGTTAGCTTTGTAGAAAAAGTACGTTTAAGCGAGCAAGTGTGGGCGTTAGGTGGCGACGACGGCGGCTTTGTAGTGTGCGAATCTAACCAGTTTGCCGAAACGGATGTACTGCTTTTATGGGAAAGCGAAGACGCAGCAAAAGCCCAGTGTAAAGAAGAGTGGCAAGAATTCACGCCTGTAGAAATTAATTTAGATGAATTTTTAGATGAGTGGGTAGAAGATTTAAACGAAGACAGCGCATTAGTTGGTTTAAATTGGAATGACGACCAAGTGTGTGTAGAAATAGAGCCTGTTGGCTTAGCACGCGCACTTAGCGAATAACTGCCACTATCAATTAAATAGTGAATACAACACCTGCTTTTTAAGTGGGTGTTTTTGTTTTGTAGCTAAAAACATAAATACTAGAATCGATACTCGCATGTTTATCTGTTTTAAGTATAAAATATAACATGTCATTAATTTCAAGGGATTACGTTGAAAACCCATCTTGGCCGCCGCCCTTTTTCAGCAATGGAACTGCATACGCTTTATAACGGCTATATTTATGGCGACTTTAAAGTAGCAAGAGAGCAAGCAAAGCATTGGCATTTTTGGTTGCCTTTAATTGCCTATTACAGTGGCGCATATAGCGATGAAATTGGCTGCTTAACGCTTGACGATCTTGAGCTTAAAAATGGCATTTTATGTTTTAATTTTCATACTAATGGAAAAATAAAAGCGCGCTTGGTTCCGGTGCATCAAGCCTTAGTTGATGCAGGGCTTAACGACTTTATTGCCTTTGTTAAAGCACATAATCACACACGTTTGTTGTTTGATTTACCGGCTAAGTCTGGCCGTTACAGCGAAAAAGTACGCATTTGGTTTACTGGTGAAGGTGAGCGTGCGGGTTATTTGCAAAAATGTGCCATTCCCACTGTTGATCAACTCGGTATGAAAACCGCCATAAGTAGCCTACGACTTAATTTTGAGCAACAAGTACGTATTTACGCATTACAGGCTAATTCAAAAGACGCCTTTAATTATTTAATGGGGTTTAACGAATACCCCAATGATAAATTTGACGATACCGCCTTACTAAACAACGTAATACAGCAAATTCGCACCATTAACCCACAGCTGCACTGGCAGCGCTTTAAGCTGCGCCAGAGCCACTGACACTATTTGTTACTATTTTAAATCCAAGCAGCCACTTTATTAAATTACTCTCATAAAAAAAACTGCTAGGATATCTAAATCTCAATTTTTAAGGGCATAGAAATGCCTGTTTGAGTCAGTTTCTAACAACAACAATCTAGGGATCACTATGTTTTTAAAAAGCCTATTAACAGTAAGTGTTGCTTTAGCAATGACTACTGCCAACGCTAACGAGTTCGTTATCGAAAAGCTTGCTAAACCAAGTTCACAAAAGGTGTCGTTAACACTCGACCCAAGCCAAGACACCTTTACAGGGATGACAGAAATAGCCCTAGAAGTGTTAAAACCCACTCATTACATTGAACTTAACGGCGTGGCTTACGCTGTTAAAATGGCGCAGTTACTAGGCGATGAAAACTGCGACTTAAATAACGAAATGCTAAAAACAGAAAAAGTAAAATTTAGCTGTGATGAGCAAATTCAACCGGGGAAGTACACCCTAAAAATAGATTTTTCTGCGCCGTATAATCGCCAAAGTGTAGGCTTATACAAAACAATTGATCAGGGCACACCTTATTTATTTACTCAGTTTGAAATGAATGATGCACGCCGTGCATTTCCGGTATTTGATGAACCAAGTTATAAAATACCGTTTCAGTTAACGATTACAGCGCCAACGTCACAAAAGGTTTATGCCAATACGCCAGAGCTTAAAACCACAGTTAACGGCGAGATGACAACGCATTACTTTGATAAAACGCCACCTATTCCTTCTTATTTAGTGGCTATGGCCGTGGGCCCTTTTGAAGAGCTTGAAATACAAGACATGCCAATTCCAGGGCGTGTTATTACCCCGCAGGGTAAAATACATTTAGCTGATTACGCAAAAGAGAACATGCCAAAAGTACTTGCTGCACTTGAGGCGTATTTTGGTATCCCTTATATTTATAAAAAGCTCGACTCGGTAGCAGTACCCGAGTTTCCTTTTGGCGCAATGGAAAACTCAGGCCTAGTAACCTACCGCGAAGATATATTACTGGTTGATTTAGCAGCTGCTACACGCAGTAAAAAACAGCGTAATGTGTCGATTATTGCTCACGAGCTTGCCCATCAATGGTACGGTAACTTAGTTACCATGAAATGGTGGAACGACTTATGGTTAAACGAAGCATTTGCCAGCTGGATGGCGGCAAAGGTTACTAAGCAGCTTAATCCAGAATTTGAATCTCACCTCGATTTACCACAAAACAACGTAATGGCATTAGATGCTCGCTTAAGCACTAAGCCGATTCGTAAACCGATTAAAACCGAAGCCGATATTATGGATGGTTTAGGGCTTGCCTACAGTAAAGGCAGCGCAGTACTGGCTATGGTTGAAAACTGGATTGGTGAAGAGGCATTCCAAAAAGGGATTCAAAGTTACTTAAAAAAATTCTCGTATAAAAACGCCGAAGCAGCCGATTTATGGGAAGCACTAGGTAAAGCTTCTAATAAAGATGTTGCGAGTGTTTTAAAATCATTTATTGAACAGTCTTCTTTTCCGCTAGTAGATGTAAAACAAGACGGTAAAAAAATTACTATATCGCAAAGTCGCTTTGCTAATGCTGGTGTAGATGCACCCGCACAGCTTTGGAATGTCCCCGTTGGGATAAAATATGGCGCTGGCGATAAAGTAAAAACAGCCAGTATTTTACTCAATAAGCAAAGCCAAACCTTAACACTTGATTTTGAGCCACAGTGGATTTATCCCGATGAAGGGGCGCTAGGTTATTACCGTTGGGTAATGGACGATGCGCAGTTTGATTCGCTAATAAAACATGCTCCGCAAGCACTTAATGATCGTGAGCGCTTAGCGCTGCTCTCTGCCACTGATGCACTACTTGATGCGGGTGTAATATCGGCGGCTAAGTTAATGCAAACCTTAGAAGTATTTGTGAGCGATGATCACCCTCGCGTTGCAAATACAGCGCTGGGCTATTTGGTATCGCAAAAAAATACCTTTAAAGATGAAAGCAACGAAGCGTTATGGCCTGAGTTTATTCGCAGTGCAGTAATGCCTGCAGCTAAAAAATACTCACTTGAAGCACAAGCTGGCGAAGACGGTGCAGTATCGCAACTACGTGCGGGTGTTGTGTCCTTACTTGGTTTTGATGGCGAAGATCAACGTGTGATCAGCAAAGCAAAAGAGCAAACGCAAGTGTACTTAAACGATCCGCAAAAAGTGGATCCGTATTTAGCAGCTACCTACTTAAAACTTGCCGCCTATAATGGGGATAAAGCCTTACTTGATCAATTTATGGCAACCTTTAAAACCACTAAAGATCCACAAGTACGCACAAACATGCTGGCTGCAATGGGCTTTATGGGTAAAGCGCAGTTACAAAAGCAGGTATTAGCGTACACCCTAACCGACGAAGTAACCGCGTCTGATATGCGCACTATTTTAGCGGGTCAAAGTTATAGCGAGCCACGCCAAGCACTATTTATTGAGTGGATATACAACAATTACGACAAGGTAACACAAAGCTTACCGCCGTTTTTTGTGCCTAACTTACCGTACTTTACAACCGCGCGTTGTGATGAACAAAGTTTAGCAACCACGCAAGCATTCTTTAAAGATAAAATTGAAGAAACACCGGGCTACGCGCGTACGCTAAGCAAGCTTGAAGAAAGTACCCATGACTGTATTGCGCTTAAAGAGCGTGAACTGGCATCAGTTAATGACTTTTTAAAAAGCAAATAAGCTTAATTAAAAGCAAATAAGTATAATTAAAAAAGCCGCTGAGTTATTCACTCAGCGGCTTTTATTTACCCGTTAATAATCTGTGTTAGCTTAGCAATAAAGTCTTTTGCTGCTTGCTCTGAATTAATTTTAAAGGCCACACCATAGTGAATCGGCTGCGCACTTTTGTGAATACGTGTAGGAAAGCGTGTCATCTCGCTACTATGAAAATAACCTTGTACTCGTGTTACCTCATCAATTGTTGCAAAATCATCGCTAAACACTTCAAAGGCTGGCCGAATAATTATTTTGCCTTTACCCGCTTCGCTGTGGGTATAAATTGCTTCTTTAGAATTTGCTAACATGTACTCAGCAATGTTTTTAATTTTAAAGTTGCTTCTGCACTTTAACTGAATGAGCTGCTCTGTTAACTCATCTGCACTATAAGCCACGTGGTGATCCCTTTAATGTTTAATTGTGCATTACATTAGCCTATACGCGCTGCAAAGTCCGAATTATTTTACATCGCATACAAAGGCAAGTTTGTCGTTTTTATAACTCATTCGCGTTATGTTTGTCTCGCAATATGGGCTTAAGTTAAGCCATTGAGAAACCTCATCGCTGCCGCTTAAATTACGCATATATACACGGTTTTTAACCGCATAAGCCACTGTATTAGCATCTTTTAAAATAAAGTCTTGTACTTGCTCTGGCAATCTAAGTAAATCTTCTACCTGTTTAGATTGCGGGTTAAAGCTTGCTAAAATATGCTGATCATTTTTTGTGTAACTAAATAAAAATGTTGCGGTTTTACTGTTATAAATAAGCGTACGCCCTATGTTACTTGCTACCACCTCGCCTTTTGCCGCAGCAACCGAAGTATATTGCAATGTATGTGGCTCACCTAAAATAAACATCACTAAATCGCTTTGAGCGCCCCATGCGTGGTAGCCAACAGGTTCAATCCAATCAAAAATACGGCTTGGTGCTTGCTCAATATTGAGTGGGTATTGCCACAACTTTTGTTTGCTATCTTGCTCTACCACAATGGCCGATAAACTTTGTTTTGAGGGCATAACAGTGGGCGAATATTCGCTCACTGGCGTATTTGTTATGTTGCTTACTTGCTTGGTTGCTAAATCATAATAGGCAATATCGGTTTGACTTTGCTCGCTTGAAATAACTTCATGGGTGAAATAAATACCCTGGTTTGTTAAATAAGGTTGGTTGTTATAGCTATTTTTGTCGCTCACTATACTCACTTGCATACCGTAGGGTGTATTTAAATCAGCAAGTAATATTTGGCTTTTAGGCATGCTAGCCTGCGCTGTAGCAAGGCTTAGCGCCGCTAAAGAGACTAGCCCAAGCCATGGTTTAATAAGTTTCATGCTTTCTCTCGTTTTATTTTTAAGCACCTCATGATAACGTTATTTGCCGATGGCGTCACTTGACCTAAGTCAGTCAACTCTTTATAACTAACTTGGTCCTAAAAAAGAGAAAATACATGTCAGCTAAACATCCTATCATTGCTATTACAGGTTCGTCGGGTGCGGGAACTACCACTACCACCAATGCAATTAAACATATTTTTCGTAGCCTCAACATTGATGCGGCTTTTATCGAAGGAGATAGCTTTCATCGTTACACGCGCCCAGAAATGGATAAAAAAGTACGCGAAGCACAACAAGAAGGTAAACACATAAGTTACTTTGGCCGTGAAGCCAATGACTTTGGCGCATTAGAAACCTTATTTGGTACCTACGGCGAAACAGGCCAAGGCAAATTGCGCCGTTACTTACATACCTTTGATGAAGCTGTACCTTATAATCAATTACCGGGGACCTTTACCCCTTGGCAAGATCTTGAAACAAACACTGATTTAATGTTTTACGAAGGCTTGCACGGTGGCGTGGTTGATCAGGATCATGATGTAGCTAAGCACGTGGATCTACTTATAGGCATGGTGCCTATTATTAACCTTGAATGGATCCAAAAATTGATCCGCGATACGCAAGACCGTGGCCACTCTCGCGAAAAAGTAATGGACTCCATTGTACGCAGTATGGATGACTACATTAACCACATCACACCGCAGTTTTCGCGCACCCATATTAATTTTCAACGTGTGCCAACGGTTGATACGTCAAACCCATTTAGCGCAAAAGATATTCCTTCGCTAGATGAAAGCTTTGTGGTTATTCGCTTTAGAGGAATTGATGACGTTGATTTTCCGTATTATTTACAAATGATTGAAGGCAGCTTTATGTCGCGTATAAATACCCTTGTGGTGCCAGGCGGTAAAATGGGTTTAGCAATGGAGCTGGTGCTTACCCCGCTAATTAAAGACATTATTGTTAAAAAGCGTGCTCTTGAAAACCTAGCCCCTTTAGATATACCCATTTAGCCCCTCTTTTATGATTTACACTTCTGACGTACACTGCTGCTTTTGCTAACAGTGAGGGAAAACGTGTCGCACTCATTAAAAATTATTGTGGGCTCTAAAAACCCAGTAAAAATTAACGCTGCAAAACATATTTTTGCAATGTACTTTCCTAGTTACGAAATTGATTGCCAAGGCGTTGATGCTCCCTCAAATGTTCCCGATCAACCAATTGGCGAGGAACAAACCCGTATAGGCGCACAAAACCGAGTTACTTACTGTAAAAGCATGTACCAAGCAGATTACTACTGTGCAATGGAAGGCGGTGCAGAGCAATTTAGCTATGGAGCTGCAACCTTTTGCCTATGTTGTGATTAATAATGGCTCTGAGCAAGCGATAGGACGCAGCAGTAACCTGCCGTTACCGCAAGTGTTATATAACGCGCTGCTAAGCGGAGATGAGCTTGGTGATGTAATGGATAAAGCATTTAACACCCATAATGTTAAGCAAAAAGGCGGCGCGATAGGACTTCTCACAAACAATCATGCCACTCGCCAGAGCACCTACACCCAAGCGCTTACCTTAGCTATGGCTCCTTTTTTACACCCTAGCCTTTATCAGGAAAATTAATGAAATACAGTTATGTACTGTTTGATGCAGACGAAACACTATTCAGGTTTGATATTTTAGCGGGAATGACCCGTATGTTTAAAGCGTACAACATTGAGTTTACCCAAGCCGATTACATCCATTACCAAAAAACTAATAAGCAGCTGTGGATAGATTATCAAGATGGAAAAATTAGCGCCGATTACTTACAAGTAACCCGCTTTAACGAGTGGGCTGTAAAATTAGGAGTACCCGCTAAAGAGCTAAACGATGCATTTTTAGACGCTATGGCACAAATTTGTGAACCACTCCCTGGCGCAATCGATTTACTAAATGCACTAAAACCGCATGCACAATTGGGTATTATTACTAATGGCTTTGCCCGTTTGCAAGCCCTGCGCCTAGCGCATACCGGCCTTGAAAATATGTTTGAGTGGCTGGTTATTTCGGAACTGGTAGGCATTGCTAAGCCTAACAAGGCTATTTTTGAGCACACATTTGAGCTTATGGGTAACCCAGACAAAAGCAAAATATTAATGGTGGGCGACACTGCCTCTAGCGATATTTTAGGAGGCCATAATGCCGGTATTGATACCTGTTGGCTACAGCACCCAGGCGAGCAGTTACCAGCAGGCATAAGCCCAACCTACACCATAACTGAACTGGCACAGTTACCAACAATTTTAGCGCTTTAAGCTGCGCGTTAATTATTAAAAATTAATAGTAATTAGCTGCAACTCGCTAATTTAAGGCAAAAAAAATGACGCTATTAAGCGTCATTTTTTATAACTGTTTGTGAGCGTGTATTTTTAAAAAATACTAAATTAGGCCGTCGCTAATTCAAGGCCGGGTGCAGGCATCGTAACAGGCGTTTCAAATGTTGCCCACTCCCATGCTGACTCTGTTGCCATAATTTTGCGAAGTAACTTATTATTTAAATCGTGACCCGATTTATAAGCCGTTACTTTACCTAGTAGGTTATGACCTGTCATAAACATGTCGCCCACACAGTCTAATATTTTGTGTTTTACAAATTCATCGCTGTAGCGCAAACCATTTGGGTTTAGTACTTTAAAGTCATCAAGTACTACTGCGCTGTCCATGCTGCCACCAAGTGCTAGGTTATTAGCATGCATGTATTCTATGTCTTTCATAAAGCCAAACGTACGTGCACGGCTAATTTCTTCAGTAAAGCTTTGCGCAGTAATATCTAAACCAATGCGCTGGCGGCTTTCATTAATGGCCGGGTGATCAAAGGCAATTTCAAAGTCGATATGAAAACCATCATATGGTTCTACTTCGGCCCATTTATCACCTTCTTCAATACGTACTTTTTCTTTTATACGAATAAAGCGTTTCGCAACATTTTGCTCTTCAATGCCGCCTTTTTGTAACAAATAAATGAACGGTAATGCACTACCATCCATAATCGGCACTTCTGAGCTGTCTAATTCAACAATTAAATTATCGATACCCATTGCAGCAACCGCTGCAATTAGGTGCTCAGTCGTTGATAAGCGAACGCCATCTTTGTTAATTAAACAGGTACACAGCTGCGTATCACCAACGGCTTCAGGTGTTGTTTCAAAATCAACAACCGGATCAAGGTCGACACGACGAAATACAATCCCGGTATTTGCGCTCGCAGGTCGGAGAGTTATTGTGACCTTCTCACCTTTATGAAGTCCAATTCCTATGGCTTTGACTACTTGTGCAATCGTACGCTGTTTAATCATAGGTTCGCTCACTTTTAAATCAGTTACAGTTAGACGGCGGAGTTTAACATAAATCCTTTTGCCTTTCAATATTTGTACATATTTCAAACAAAAGCATTAGTAAATGTTAATCAGCCTGCTTACGTAAAAAAGCCGGAATATCAAAATAATCTCCGCCTTCTGATTTATCCGCTTTTTTACTGTTTTGCGCTGATGAACTTGCCGTGTTGCTTGAGCTTGTAGATGGCGCTTGTTCTTTGCTTTCTACTTGTGTGCTTGGCGTCGTTTCTTCAGTGCTTGTGCCTTGGCTTGCAAAGCTTGGTACGTACATGCTGCTAGATTGGTTTGATGAACTTGCTACATCAGAACCTGATGCCTTTTTAAAGCCGTTATCAACAATACCAAACTGCGGACGACGATCGCCGCCTAAACCCGTAGCAACAACAGTTACACGTAACTCGTCGCTCATTTCTGGGTCAATAACCGCACCTACAACCACAGTTGCATTTTCAGACGCTAGCGCTTTAACGTGGTTACCCACAATTTCAAATTCTTCAATCGCAATGTCCATACCCGCGGTAATATTAACCAAAATACCTTTAGCACCGGTTAAATCAACGTCTTCTAGTAATGGGCTTGAGATAGCCGCTTCTGCAGCTTCTTGAGCACGATCTGGGCCTGATGCAGAGGCTGTGCCCATCATGGCAGTACCCATTGCTGACATTACGGTACGTACGTCGGCGAAATCCACGTTAATTAAACCAGAACGTGTAATTAGCTCCGCAATACCTTGAACCGCACCAAAAAGTACATCGTTTGCTTTAGCGAAGGCATCTAACAGTGTAGTCCCTTTACCTAAAACTTTAAGCAATTTATTGTTCGGAATTGTAATAAGTGAGTCTACAATTTCTGACAATTCGTTAATGCCTTGTTCAGCAGCTGCTGCGCGCTTTTTGCCTTCAAAGTCAAAAGGACGCGTTACTACAGCAACCGTTAAAATACCTAATTCTTTGGCAATTTTAGCAACCACTGGTGCAGCACCAGTACCTGTACCACCCCCCATGCCGGCAGCAATAAATACCATATCTGCGCCTTCAAGGCTGGCACGGATTGTTTCTGCATCTTCTTCAGCCGATTCGCGGCCTACTTCTGGGTTTGCACCCGCACCTAACCCTGAGGTTATTTGCGTGCCTAGTTGTACGGTAATATCGGCAGCGGAATTACGTAATGCTTGTGCATCCGTATTTGCGGCTATAAAGCGCACGCCTTCTATTTGTTGTTTTACCATGTGCTCAACAGCGTTACCGCCGCCACCGCCCACGCCAATTACCTTAATTACAGCTTCTTCGCTGTGTTGTTCCATCATATCAAACATGTTTACTCTCCGACTTGAGTACTTTAAAACTCGCCTTGGAACCATTTAGTAATGCGGTTCCACCAATTATTATTATCCTCTGCTTTCGACTTTTGTGCATTCATCGATTGCATAGTGCGCCCGTATTGTAACAAACCTACAGCGGTTGCGTACGAAGGATCGTCTACGTAGTCTGTCAAACCAACTATCCCGATTGGTTTGCCTATTCTCACTGGCATTTGGAAAATGTCTTCAGCCACTTCCATTGCGCCAGTCATTTTAGCAGTCCCGCCTGTAATAACGAGGCCTGCCGCAATTTGGTCTTCTAAACCTGAGCGACGAATTTCTTCCATCGCTAATTCAAATAATTCTCTAAAACGAGGCTCTACCACTTCAGATAAAGTATGGCGCGACATTAATCGTGCTGGTCGCCCGCCTACACTTGGTACTTCTATGGTGTCTTCGTTACTGGCCATTTGGCTACTTGCACATGCATATTGTACTTTGAGTGACTCAGCATGTGATATAGGTGTACGAAATATTTTTGCAATATCACCGGTTACTTGATTACCCGCCACTGGGATAACCGAAGAATGACGTAATGCCCCGTTAATATAAATAGTGATATCCATTGTACCACCACCAATATCAAGTACCGCTACACCAAGCTCTTTTTCGTCATCGGTTAAAACCGAGTAACACGATGCAAGTGCGGTAAATATAAGCTGATCAACCTCTAAACCACAGCGCTCAACACATTTTTCAATGTTTTTAGCCATGTCGTTTGAGCAGGTAATAATGTGTGCACGTGCTTCCATACGTACACCGCTCATACCAAGGGGGTTTTTAATGCCCTCTTGCATATCAATGCTGTATTCTTGCGGTAATGCATGCAGCATTTTACGCTCGGCCGAAATAGGCACAGAGCGCGCTATATGAATTACATTTTCAATGTCTTCATCGGTTACTTCTGTATTATTGATAGCAACCACGCCGCTTTCGTTTTGACATTGTATGTGCTTGCCAGAAATCCCTAAGTACACTGAGCTAATACGACAATCAGCCATTAACTCGGCTTCATCTATTGCTCGGCGAATCGACTCAGACACTAAGTTTAAATCGTTAACGCCGCCTTTATCCATACCATGAGATACTTGGCTGCCCACACCAACAATGCTGAGCTTGTTATCTGCGGTGATTTCACCTACCGTGGCCACCACTTTTGAGGTACCAACGTCTAATCCAATCACTAGGTTTCTTTCTGCTGACTTAGTCATGCCTTACTCTTATTTTGTAATTGCTGTTCTTGCACAGGCTTATAGCTAACTGCAAGGCCGGTATCATAGCGTAAATCTATTGCATCTATTTGTGCATCTGCACGCTTTTCCATGCGCGGGTACACATCTATAAACCGCTGTACTCGCTTTGCTTTGTCTTTGCGCCCTAAATTTAAGCGCACACCATTATCTAACCATAACTGCCACGAAAAACGCTCCGAAAGGGCTAAGCTTTTTAACGTTAACGCATTTACCTTTAGCATTTCGTCAAACTGCTTAAAGGCAATCCACGCTTCTTTTTCGCTGCCTTCTGGGCCGTAAAGTTGCGGTAAATCATTGGCGAGTTTATCGCTACTTGCTTCAAAGGCATCGCCACTTTGGTTTAGCAGTAAATCGCTATTCCAATGGGCTACGGCTTCGTGCTCAACTACGTACACTTGTATTGTATCGGGCCATTGCTTGCGTACCGATACGGTTGCAACCCAAGGTAAATCTTTTACCAGTTGCTGTACGCGTTTTACATCTAGCTCAAAAAAACTGCTTAAATCGGCCTTTTTTATTGCTTTTATTATGGCCTTTTCGTCAGTGTATTTGGGCTTTCCTAGCACTGTTAAGTGCTTTATTTGTGCATCTTTGTTCTCTACTAGCCAATCAGATACACCGGTAGTTATTTGCACGAGCCCAATCACTACCACTAGAAAAAAGCTCACACCAAAAATTAGCGACCAATTAAAGTTAAGTTGCTGTTTTAACTGTTGAGCTTTTTCTAAAAGGGGATGCATATTAAAGCGTTTGCCCCAAAATGCGAACAACTAATTGCTCAAATGTTGCCCCGTTTGCTTTTGCCGCCATAGGCACCAGCGATTTTTCGGTCATGCCAGGGACTGTATTTACTTCTAATAAATAAAAGTTCCCCTGCTCATCTTGCATGGCATCTACACGGCCCCAGCCGCTTGCACCCACTAAATCAAACGCCTCTAACGAGATAGCCTGTAAGTGCTGTGTATCTTGCGCCGATAAATCTGCAGGGCAATGATACTGTGTTGTATTTGATTGATACTTAGCTTGGTAATCGTAAAAACCATTTGGAGTCGTCATTTCAATCACAGGCTGTACTTCATCGCCTAATACAGTCACGGTAAACTCGCGTCCGGTTATCCACTGCTCTACTAACACTTGGCTATCAAACTTAAAAGCGTGTGTAAGGGCATCTTCAAGCTCTTGAGCGGTACTTGCTTGCGCCATACCTATGCTTGAGCCTTCGTGCGATGGCTTAACCATTACTTTTTTAAACTCATCCATAATAGCTTTTGCATCAAAGCCTTTTTTAGCATCAACCACTGCATAAGGCGCTGTGCTTAGCCCTGCAGATTTAAATAAATGCTTACAACGGACTTTATCCATTGCCAAGGCTGAGCCTAATACAGTGCTGCCCGTGTATGGCAAGTTCATAAATTCAAGTGCGCCTTGCACTGTACCGTCTTCGCCACCACGGCCATGCAAAGCAATAAAAACACGATCGACCTTTAATTCTTTTAGCTCCCACAAAGAGCGATTTTGCGGGTCAAAAGCAATGGCATCAACGCCGGCATTTTGTAGTGCATTAAGCACCGCTTGCCCTGATCGTAGTGACACTTCGCGCTCTGCTGAGTTACCCCCAAGCAGTACTGCTACTTTACCAAATTGCGCGTTTTCTTGCGTCATACTTCACCTTGCTTTAATTTTTCCACCGACATACCTGTTGCCGCTAATGTTTTAACCAATTGTCCTATATTACCAGCGCCTTGCGTTAATACTAAGTCGTTATTTTGTAAGTTATCTGCCAATACACCAGCAAGCTCTGCGCTCGTTGCTACATGTAGAGGCTCTTTTCCGCGCTGACGTAAGCTGCGGCACAAGCTTTTACTGTCTGCGCCAACAATAGGCTCTTCGCCGGCACTGTACACATCTAGTAATAAAAGTTGATCTACATCTGCTAATACTTTTACAAAGTCTTCGTATAAATCGCGTGTACGGGTAAACCTGTGCGGTTGATAAACCATAACTAAACGCTTTTCTGGCCAGCCTTCGCGTACCGCTGCAATGGTGGCAGCAACTTCTGATGGGTGATGTCCGTAATCATCCACCAGCATGACATTGCCGCGCTCGTTTTCAAAGTTGCCATAATGCTGAAAGCGTCGTCCTATGCCTTCAAATTTTTGCAGCGCCTCTAAAATTGCGTGGTTAGCAATGTTTTGATCTTTAGCCACTGCAATTGCCGCCGTGGCATTAAGTGCGTTGTGCTTACCTGGCATATTAAGCGTTGCACTTAAGCATTCACCGCTTTTATGTGTCACTGTAAAAGTACAAGTACTTGCTGATTGGCTAAAATCACTCATGCGGTAGTCAGCATCTTTTGACTCGCCATACGTGATCACAGGGCGACCAAAACGCGGGATCAACTCACTTGCTACCTGCGAGTCTATGCACACTACGGCTAAGCCATAAAATGGCAGATTATGAATAAAGTCCACATAAGTGTCTTTCATTTTCTCAAGACTGCCGCCATAGGTTTCCATGTGATCTTCTTCAATATTGGTGATCACCGATACCATAGGCTGTAAATGCAAAAACGATGCATCGCTTTCATCTGCCTCAGCAATTAAAAAGTCGCTCTTGCCCACTTTTGCATTACTGCCCGCGCTATTTAATAAGCCGCCAATAATAAAAGTAGGATCAAGCCCTGCCTGAGCATAAATGCTGGCAATTAAACTGGTTGTTGTGGTTTTACCATGTGTGCCCGCAATAGCAATGCCATGGCGAAAACGCATTAATTCGGCAAGCATTTCAGCACGGCGAACTACCGGTATACGCGCTGCTTTTGCAGCAATAATCTCAGGGTTTGTTTCGTCAATAGCACTTGAAACAACAACTACGTTGGCATCTTTTACGTTGTTTTCGTGATGGCCTATAAATACTTCTGCACCGGCTTTAATTAAGCGTTCGGTCATTGCGCTGTGCGCTATATCTGAGCCTGTAATGCGATAGCCTTCAAAAGCCAGTACTTCAGCAATGCCGCCCATACCCGCACCACCAATACCAATAAAATGGATGGTTTCTATTCGACGCATAGCAGGTCGAGTTTGTTGTTCTTGTATTGACTTATCTTTCACTTATTTTCTCTTATTTGTTACTTGCTCACAGTGCGAGGCAACGCTTGCTGTGGCATCTAAAATGGCTTGCTGCTTAGCATTGCTGGCCATTTGTTTAATTAATATAGGCTTTGCCAAATACGGGTTTAATAGCTCAACTATTGAATCTTTATTAAACTGCGGCTGAGGCATTAAAAGCGCGCCATTTGCGGTTACTAAATACTTTGCGTTGGCGGTTTGATGATCGTCTACCGCATGTGGAAACGGCACAAATACAGCCATTTTACCCGCGGCGGCAATTTCACTAACAGTCAGTGCACCAGCACGGCAAATAACAATATCGGCCCACGCGTAGGCGGCGTCCATATCATCTATAAATTCAGCAACTTTTAGGTCTTCATCTGCAATGTTGTTTTTCGCATACTCACTTTTCACGCCCTCAATATGGCCTTTACCTGTTTGGTGCCACACTTTGATTGGCGCTGTTTTAGCAAGTAAATTAAACGCCTCTGGCAGTGTTTGGTTAAGCACTTGTGCGCCTAGCGAGCCACCCACCACTAAAATATTAATAGGGCTTGAAACATCACGTTTAGCTACATTAGCAACGCTTGCACGAACTGGGTTACCGACTAATTCGGCTTGCCCTGGTGCAAAGGCGCTTGGAAACGCAGCAAGTACTCTGTTAGCAAATTTTGCCAACCACTTGTTGCTCATTCCTGCTACTGCATTTTGCTCATGAATCACCAGTGGAATGCCTAAACTTTTAGCGGCAATGCCGGTTGGCCCGGTTACATAGCCGCCCATAGCAAGCACTACATCTGGTTGCTGAGATTTCAATACCTTACGCGCCTGCAATATTGCATTAAGTACCATGAATGGGGCTTTAATAAGACGCTTTAAGCCATTACCGCGTACGCCCTTTACATTAATAAAATCAATTTCAATGTTATGCTTTGGTACAACATCCGCTTCCATTCTATCTGGCGTGCCTATCCAGCTTACTTGCCAGCCTTGCTCTTTTAAATAATCGGCTACAGCAATACCTGGGAATATATGCCCGCCTGTACCACCGGCCACAACTACTAATTTTTTACTCATCGCTTACCTCCGCGTGAGGTGGCTTGTTTGGTTGCCATTTTGGTTTCAAAATCAACACGCAATAAAATACCGGTGGCAATCGTCATTATTAATAAACTTGAACCACCATACGAAATAAACGGCAAGGTTAACCCTTTAGTCGGTAATAACCCTGCACTGGCGCCTACATTAACCATGGTTTGAAACGCAAACCAAATGCCAATAGCAAACGCAAAATAGCCTTCGTATTCTTTGCCACATTTTAAAGCTTGTTGGCCTATTAAAAGCGCCCTAAATACAAACACAGCCAACACACATAAAATACTTGCTACACCTACAAGGCCTAGCTCTTCACCTATAACGGCAAAAATAAAATCGTTATGCGCCTCGGGTAAATACTGTAACTTTTGCACGCTGTTACCTAACCCTTGGCCAAACCAGCCACCTTGGCTGTAGGCCATAAGCGACTGCACTAACTGATACCCTTTACCAAATGGGTCTTCCCAAGGGTCTAAAAAGCCCACCACTCGCGCCATTCTGTATGGCTCTACAATAATCAGTAATACAACAAGCCCTACGCCCGTTAAAATAAGTACAAAAAATTGCCATAACTTTGCGCCGGCCAAAAATAACAACCCCACAGTTGTTACAAACATAACCACCACGGTTCCTAAATCGGGTTGTAGTAAAATAAGTAAGGCATAGACCGCAAATACAGCGATAGGCTTAGCAAAGCCTTTAATATTTTCTTGTACTTCTTCGCGCTTTCTTACCAAGTAGCCTGCTATATAACTGAAAAAGTATAATTTAGCGGCCTCGGCTACCTGAAAACCAACAGGTCCAATGGGTATCCAACGCTTAGCGCCGTTGACTTCGCGGCCTATTATTAACACGGCAATAAGTAGCACCATACCAAGCAGCAACAAATACGGGTTTGAGCGTTTCCACCAATCCATAGGCACGCTGGCGGCAATCCAAAATAAAACAAATGCCATCGCTAAAAACATGCTGTGGCGAATGGTAATATGGTATGAGTTATCAAACAGCCTTTCGGCTGTGGGCATTGAGGCGCTGGTCACCATTATAAAACCCACCCCTATAAGCATTAACATGCAATAAAGCAGTGGCACATCGTAAAGCTGTGCTGAGGGTTTTGGGGTGAGTGTTTCTTTTAAATCGGCAAAGGCAATCATAATTGCCCTTCCATTACACATTGCACAAAGTCATCACCGCGTTGCATGTAGTTGTTATACATATCAATGCTGGCACAAGCAGGCGCAAGTAATACAATGTCACCGCGCTTGCTAAGTACTTTAGCGAGCGATACCGCCTCTTGCATTGTGTTTACTAAGTGCGATTTACTCGTTAAAGCAGCAAGCTCTGCTGCATCTTTACCAAAGCATACAAGCGCTTTTACATGACTTTTTATATATGGCTTTAACGCACTTAAATCAGCGCCTTTAGCATCACCACCGGCTATAACAATCAGGTTTTCGTGATCTGAGGCCAAACTATCTATTGCCGCTATAGTGGCGCCAACATTGGTGGCTTTAGAGTCGTTAAAGTATTGAACACCATGTTGCTCATCAACAAACTGGCAACGGTGCGCTAAACCATTGAATTGAGAAAGCGCCGCTGCGTACTGTTCTTTACTAATATCAAACGGGCTTAATAACGCCATAACCGCAAGTGTATTTAAATAATTGTGCTTACCAACGACCGCAAGCGTGCTAACAGGTAAGTACGCCTCGCCTTTTACTATAAAGTGCAGCTCATTATTGCGCTCAGCTAAGTGGTAATCACCGAGGTCGGTGCCAAAGCTCATTTGCGGCGCTAAAGCACGACTAATAGGCTTAGTTTGAATATCATCTGCGTTGGTTACTAAAAGCTCAGCATTGTTATAAATGCTTAATTTAGAGTCGATATAGGCTTGGTAGCTGTCGTAACGATCTAAATGATCTTCAGATATATTTAATACCGCTGCGCTTATTGGTTTTAAGCTTGAGCAAGTATCTAGCTGAAAACTCGAAAGCTCCAGCACATACACATCAAAATCATCGCTTAGTAAATCCAATACCGCAGTGCCAATATTGCCACCTAATGCCACCTTATAACCTGCTGCTTTTAATACCTCGTAGGCTAAGGTAACAACGGTTGATTTACCATTAGAACCAGTAACAGCAACAACCGGTTTTGTATTTATACGAGCAAACAGCTCTACATCACCAATTACTTCAATGCCTGACTCTATTGCTTGAGCAATTGCGGGAATTTTTAAGCTAAGCCCGGGGCTTATGATGATCATATCGGTTTTACAAAGCGCGGCGCTAGCTAAATCACCAAAATGCGTATTAAGCTCAGGAGCATGCTCGCTTAGCCAATCCATACCTGGTGGCGCAACACGGCTATCAACGACCTTTGGTGCAAAACCATGAGATAATAAAAAACGCACAATGCCCAGACCGGTTACACCGAGTCCGAGCACTGTTATATGTTTGTTTTTTATCTCGTTTAAATACTGCATTTATCGAATCTTTAATGTCGCAAGGCCAGCAAGTACTAGCACAATTGAAATTATCCAAAAGCGCACAATAACACGTGGCTCTGGCCAACCTTTTAGCTCGTAATGATGATGAATCGGCGCCATTCTAAAAATGCGCTGTCCGCGTAATTTGTATGAGCCCACTTGTAAAATTACCGATAAAGCTTCCATTACAAACACGCCACCCATAATAATAAGCAGTAGCTCTTGGCGTACTAAAATAGCAATAATGCCCAGCGCGCCGCCAAGTGCCAGCGACCCTACATCTCCCATAAACACCTGTGCTGGGTATGTGTTAAACCATAAAAAGCCTAAGCCAGCGCCAACAATAGCGGTACACACAACCACCAGCTCACTAGCAAGCGGTAAATGCGGGATATGTAAGTAAGCCGAAAAGTTAATATTACCGGTTAAATAAGCAATTATGGCAAGTGCAGCAGCCACTAAAATAGTCGGCACTATCGCCAGGCCATCTAAGCCATCAGTCAGATTTACCGCGTTTGAAGTGCCTACTAATGCAAAGTAAGTAATTACAATGTAAAACAAGCCTAGTTGTGGCAATACATCTTTAAAAAATGGCACAACAAGTGAGGTTTCTGACGCTTGTGTACTCGTTGCATACAGTGCAGTTGCCACCACTAGAGCAATAACCGATTGCCAAAAATACTTCCATTTAGCAATTAACCCTTTAGGGTCTTTACGTATTACTTTGCGGTAGTCATCTATAAAGCCCACTAAACCTAATGAGCCAATTACAAATAAGGTTGCCCATACGTATTTGTTTGATAAATCAGCCCATAATAAGGTGCTGGTAAATATGGCGCCTAAAATAAGTAAGCCTCCCATAGTAGGAGTGCCTTTTTTAGATAAGTGAGATTCTGGGCCATCATCTCGCACTACTTGGCCAATTTGCATTTTTTGTAACGAACGAATGAGCTTAGGGCCAAAATAAAGCGACATCATTAACGCTGTTAATATGCCTAAAATGGCACGTAGGGTTAAATACGAAAAAACATTAAAGCCACTGTAATATTGGGTTAAATACTCTGCCAGCCAAACTAACATTATGATACTCCATTGATGGCTTGTTGCTGGCCATTTACTAAATCGGTTACTAATAATTCCATGCGAGAACTGCGCGATCCTTTCACCACAAGCGTGGTTTTATTGTTTGTGTTATTAAGACTGGTTTGAATTTGCTTGAGCATCTCTTCGCGGTTAGAAAAATGACGGTTTGGCTTATCAAATACATCGCTTGCGTATTTACTTAACACACCCAGCGTATACAGCTCATCAATGCCTTGTTGTTTTGCGTACTCGCCTACTTCTTGATGATAAGTTCTGGCTTGCTCACCAAGCTCTCCCATATCGCCCAGTGCTAAAATACGGTGCCCTTGAATATCACTTAATAAATCAATGGCTGCTTTTACTGACTTAACATTTGCATTGTAGGTATCATCAATAACAGTCAGTGAATCAGTTACTTTTATTAAATTTACCCGCCCCTTCACATCGCCCATGGTGGCAAGTGCGGTGGCTATCTCTTCAAGTGATACATCAAACTCGCTGGTTAAAGCCGCGGCAATAAGCGCATTGCTCACGTTGTGCTTACCAGGAAGAGCAAGCGCTACTGGTACTTTTTGATCTTGTGTACACAATAAAAAGCTCGCGCGAGCGTTTTCATCTAGGCTGATATTTTCAGCCCAAATATCAAGTTTTTCAGTACTTGAAAAACACTTAACAGTGCGCCCTTTTAATTTATCAAGCCAGTATTGGCTAAATTCGCTATCGCAGTTAACAATGGCAACGCCATTGTCTTTTAGGCCATCAAAAATCTCACCTTTTGCCTTAGCAACCCCCATTAGGCTACCAAAGCCTTCTAAATGCGCAGCGGCCACATTGCACACCACAGCTACATCGGGTTTTGCCATGGCGGTAGTGTAAGCAATTTCGCCTAAATGATTAGCGCCAAGCTCTATAACAGCAAAACGGTGCTGCGGCTCTAAACGTAATAGCGTAAGCGGTACGCCAATATCGTTATTAAAATTACCTTTTGTAGCAAGCACATCTCCGTGCACCGATAAAATAGCGGCGCACATTTCTTTTACCGTTGTTTTACCCACGCTGCCCGTAATAGCAATGGTTTTAGGGTTAACCTGCGCCATAACTGCCGCACCTATATTGCCTAATGCAATACGGGTATCGCTAACAACAAACTGCACAATATCTACATCTACTTTATGCTGAACAATAACGCCAATAGCGCCTTTTTGTTTAGCGTCAGCAATAAATTTATGGCCATCAAAATTAGGCCCTTTTAAAGCTAAAAACACCTCACCATCGCAAATGCTGCGGGTATCGGTATTAATATTTACTACATTGAGATTATCACCTTGATAATCGGTTGCTAGCACATTTGCCAGCCAATCAAAGTCCATTGGGATCATTGAGTTATCCCTCTTACTGCTTTTTTTAGTTGTTCTTTTACATAACTGCGATCGCAAAAGTCGATACGTTGATCGCCAATAATTTGGTAATCCTCGTGGCCTTTGCCGGCAATTAAAATTACGTCATCCGTATTTGCATTTTCTATTGCATAGCGAATGGCTTTTGCTCTATCAGCCTCTAAATGGGCTTTTTCAGGCTGCGATAAACCCGCTGCCACATCTGCCAAAATAGCATCTGGGTTTTCTGAACGCGGATTGTCGCTGGTAACAATAACCTTATCTGCATTTTGCTCTGCCGCTTGCGCCATTAAGGCACGCTTACCTTTATCTCTGTCGCCGCCACAACCAAAAACACAACTAACCCCACCAGGCACATGCTTTTGCAATGCTTGTAAAGCCAGAGCAAGTGCATCAGGCGTATGGGCGTAATCAACAACGCACGTGGGTAAATTAACTTCGCTAAACGCTTGCATACGCCCAGCAACGGGGTGCAAATGCGCACATCCGGCGGCTAACTGCTCAAGCGGATAACCTAGCCCCAACAATGTTGCCAGTGCCGCAGTTAAATTATATAAGTTAAACTCACCAAATAGAGGCGATGTTACGCTAATATCACCCCAACTTGTGCTCAACTGCGCCGAAATACCATTTTTAGAATACTCAACATCAGAAAAATATACATACTGTGCATTTTTAGGCGCTAAATTTTTACGGCCATAACAAATGAGATTATTAAAACTGTATTTTTCAAGCCATTGCTCTGCTTGCCCATCGTCTTGATTTAGCACCACTAACTGTGGGTCAAAATCGCGAAACAGCATAAGCTTGGCGTCGCCATAACTTGCCATATCGCCATGGTAATCAAGGTGATCGCGCGATAAATTAGTAAATACCGCCGCTTTAAATTGGCATTGTGCCACACGCTGTTGCACTAACCCGTGCGATGAAACCTCCATCGCCACAAGCTTTTTATGCTGCTGTTTTAAGTCATGCAATATGTGCTGCAAGTCAACAGCCGAAGGCGTGGTATTAATAAGTGGCGTAAGTGTATCGGGGTGGCCATAACCTAATGTGCCTATAATGGCCGAAGGGGTACTACAAAACTGCGCTAAATGCGCCATCATAGCCGTTGTTGTAGATTTGCCATTAGTGCCCGTTACACCAATTAAATCGAGAGATTGGCTGGGGTTTTCATAAAATTGACTCGCCAGTTCTGGGAGTTTTTTATCAAGCTCGGTTACTAAATACAGTGGCTCAAAAGTAACATCAAATTCGCACAGTCTATCGGCAATAATGGCTGTAGCGCCGTTTTCAATTGCTTTGGCAATAAACTGTCCGCCATCAAGCGCATGGCCTTTTATAGCCACAAATACATCGCCTGGCGTTACATCCCGGCTATCAAGGCGTAAATCTTTAACTAGCTGCGAAGGTGCATCTATGTCGATGTATTTTAAAATAGCCTTTAAATCACGCATCGTTATCTTTACCTTTTACGTAAGCCACTTCTTCTTTATCAGGGGCTACGTTTAATATTCTTAATGCGTTAGAGACGATTTCTGCAAATGCAGGGCCTGCGGTGGCACCTCCATAGTACACATCGCCACCGGGCTCATTTATCATCACTACCACAGCCAAGCGTGGATTACTTGCCGGTGCTACACCTGCAAAATAACCTACGTATTCATCACCGTAACCACCAGCAACCGCCTTTTTAGAAGTACCGGTTTTGCCTGCCGCGCGGTAGCCATCTACTTTTATGTTTCGGGCTGTACCGTCTTTTTCAAACACGCTTTCCATCATGTGAACAACGGCTTCTACGTCTTTTTGTTTAAAAATACGCTCGCCTTCTGGCACACCGTCTTGCTTTAAAATCGTTAACGGACGATTAATCCCACCGGCGCCTAACATGGTGTAAAAACGGGCCATTTGCGCCGTACTTACCGAAATAGCATAACCAAACGATAACGTGGCAATTTCAAAGTCAGACCAGCGGCGGTTTGGATAAAATAAACCACTACTTTCGCCAACCATGCCTGTGCCGGTATCGCTACCAAAGCCCACTTTTTGATATAAGCCAACTAAGTAATCTTTAGGTACTTGCTGCGTTACCTTCGCCACGCCCATGTTTGATGAATACTTTAAAATTTCGCGAAGCGTCATTTCACCGTGGTTACGGGTATCTTTTACTAAACTGCCGCCTAAACGCATCCAACCTGGGTAGGTATCAATGGTGTCGTCGGCTTTAATTGCGCCGTAGTCTAGCCCAGCTAAAATGGCTAGTGGCTTAACGGTTGAGCCTGGTTCAAACAAATCGGTAATTGCGCGGTTACGGCGTTTATGTGGTTGTGCATCGTTCAAATTATTTGGATTAAATGATGGGCTATTTACCATGGCCAAAACTTCACCGGTTTTAACATCAACCACCATGGCCGACCCCGATGTCGCTTTATATGTGAGTACAGCAGATTTTACTGCTTTATAAGCAATTGCTTGGATACGTTGATCAATACTCAGCTGAATATTTTCAGGCTCTACACGCTCACGCTCATCTAATACTTCAACTTCGCGGCCTTGGGCATCTTTACGAATAGTGCGGCGGCCTTCTTCCCCTGTTAAGGCATTTTCGTAGAGTTTTTCAATGCCTTCTATGCCTTTTCCATCAATGTTTGTAAAACCAATAATGTGGGCCGTTACCTCTCCTGCAGGGTAATAACGTTTAGACTCATCTAACAAATGAATACCAGGTAAGCGTAATTGGCTAATGTAGTTGGCAACCGCCGGTGTAACTTGGCGCTTTAAATACACAAAACGACGGGTGGGATCATTTAATAAACGCGAATTTATTTTTTTAGGCTCGATACGTAATACATCTGCCAGCTCACGCCAACGCAGATCATTTTCATAATAAACAGAAGTACGCTTATCAAGCTCAGCGGCATTTTCTGCAAGCGTTTTATGATCTTCACCGTTTTTACGTGCTTGTTTTATAACTTTAGCAACAAGTGACTTATGCAATGCTTTAGGATCGGCATACACACTGACTACAGGCACACTTACAGCAAGCTCTTTGCCTTGACGATCGAAGATCATACCGCGTTGTACATGTAGTTTTTCTACACGAACGGTGCGTTTATCGCTTTCTGAACGGGCTTTATCTGGCTCAATAACTTGTAAATAGGCAGCACGCGACACCAGTGTTACAAACACTAAAAACACCACAGTGCACACCAACATAAAGCGCCATGTGATTAAGTTATTGACCTGTTTTTTGCCGCGATTTCTCATTGTATTATTATTACCTGTTCATCCTGACTGGTAGGGCGCTTCATTTGAAGCTGCGTGGTAGCAACTTCTTCAATGCGCGCATGCTGCGAATAAAACTCTTCTTCTACAAGTAAATAACGCCATTCAAGGTCGAGCTCATCTCGCTCTTGTAGCAGCGTATCTTGCTTAATTAGCTGCGCGCGAGCCGAGTGCGTAACCTGTACTACTGCAAAGCTTGAAGCGAATATCACAACCAACAAGGCCGAGGTTAGCTTGTTAGCTCCTAGGCCTTTTAATATTTCTAAAAATAAATTGGGTTGGCGATGATTCGCTTTAGTGTTCATCCAAGCCTCTGTGCAATCCTAAGTACTGAGCTGCGAGAGCGTGGATTACGCTCTATTTCTTCAGCACTTGGTTTAATAGCTTTACCCACTGCTTTTAACGTCAGGTTTTTATTTATTTGTGCATCGGTTAAAGGCAGACCTCTGGGTATCGCTTCTCCCTTACTCTGTTTTCTAATAAATTGCTTCACTATTCTGTCTTCAAGTGAATGAAACGAAATAACCACTAAACGCCCACCTGGCTTTAATACTTTTACAGCGGCTTGCAGTGCGGTTTGAATTTCTTCCAGTTCACTGTTTATGTAAATTCTGATTGCCTGAAATGTACGTGTGGCTGGGTGTTTAAATTTATCTTTAACAGGCACCGCTTCATCGACTAAATCGGCAAGTTGCTTGGTTGTGGTAATTGGCGTGTGCTCTCTTACCTCAAGTACTTTGTGGGCAATACGCTTACCAAATTTTTCTTCACCGTAGGTTTTAATTACATGGGTAATGTCTTCAAGCTCAGCTTCGGCAAGCCACTGCGCTGCACTGCGCCCACTTGTTGGGTCCATGCGCATATCAAGAGGGCCGTCTTTCATAAAGCTAAAGCCACGCTCTGCGTCATCAAGCTGGGGGGAGGACACGCCAATATCTAATAAAATGCCATCAACTTTACCTAACAGATCGTTTTGCTCTGCAACATCGTATAAGTTAGAAAAACGGGTGTGAGCTATAGCAAAGCGAGCGTCATCGGCAAATTTTTCAGCCGACTTTATTGCTTGTGGGTCTTGATCAATGGCCTGTAAACGCCCTTGCTCACCAAGTCGAGCAAGTATTTGACCTGAGTGTCCGCCACGTCCAAAAGTACCATCCATGTATATGCCGTCTGGCTTAATTGCAAGAGCATCGATGGTTTCGTCCATTAATACGGATACGTGTTCAAATTGCGCAGTCATTAGCTTGTGTTTGCCTTTTTTAGTGCCGTTAGAGTGTGAAATTATCTAAATCTTGGTTTGCTTCAAAATCGCCGAGCCTTTCCAGCTCAGTGTCTTGGCGCATTTGTTCGTGCCAACGCGCTTCATCCCAAATTTCAAATTTATTCATTAAACCAACTAGCATGATCTTTTTGCCAAGTTCTGCGTGGCTACGCAATGAAGGCGCCAGCAAAATTCGACCATTTTTATCAAGTTGATACTCTGTGGCATTACCTAACAACATACGTTGCATTCGGCGAGCGCGTGGATTCATATTAGAGATTTTAGATAAGCGGCTTTCTATTTCTTGCCACTGTGCAAGAGGATACAACCATAAACACGGCTCGTTTAGCGCAATGGTACATATTACCGTTCCTTGATCTTCAGACAGCAAAGCGTCTCGGTACTTAGTCGGTACCGCAAAACGTCCTTTATCATCCAAGCTCAGTGAACTAGCGCCACGAAACATAAAAAGCCTACTTTTAAATTGTGTAATCGAGTTTCGATTAATTTGATCCAGTTAGATCCACTAAAAACCACTTTTTACCACAGTGCTCCAGTTTAGGGCTTGACAAGCCTTTTTGTCAAGTAAGCTGACCAGCTTTAACGTCTCGCTAAGCTAGAAAAAATAAGGCTTTACGCAAAGCGATTGAATTACGTGGGAAAAAGTGGAGGTAGTAGATAAAATTTTTTTAAAGCGATGCTAATAACGTTTGGTTTACATAATTTGCTTACTGAATCATCAATGAATAATTACAAAAAAATGAATCTAGGGCCTGTTGACCTTTAAGGATTATAATTTGTTCAATTTAGGGGGTATTTAATCGCGGCGTGAGGTTTGTAACCTAGTGGGCTAAGTAAAAACCGAGTAACAAAGAGTAAATGCCCCCTAGGCAGAACCCTTCGGGCAGCGCCTGTTTGACATTTATACGTCGTTATCGCCTATTTATGGGGAATAACCACACTACATAGGCTCTACCTTGCCTAAATCCCAAACAGACTGCTGCAAATTAAATCTCGAAAGGTAAACAGGCCCTAGGTTTATAGCCATGTAAAATTTACTTAGCACAGCAGCAATACTTACTTCATGCTGCTTTTTATTTAATCTACCGCACCCTACCTTAAATATATAAAAACAATAAAATCAATTAGTTAAATTATTTTTAATGGTTGGTTTAATCGTTGCATCTGCTATAGCACCAGTTAAATTTTTTTATTTTATTTATTAAGGATTGATTATGGCTACTGCAACAAATACAAAACCGAATACTGAAACAAACATGAAACCTGATCTTAAACAAAAAGAGAGTGAGGCACCGTTGACTGAAAAAGCAACGTCTGTAGCACACGATGCAGTAGATGCACTTTCAAGCAAGGCATCAGTTGCTGAGTCAAGCGTACGTAAAGGCGCTTCAAGCTCTGCAGAAGCACTAAGCGAAAAACAACTTATTGCTCGTGAAAAACTATCTGAGTGCAGCGCAAAAACGCGTGCTTTTGCCTCAGAAAATCCGCTAGCAACAGCGGGGATTGCTTTTGCGGCGGGTATGCTTGTAACGTCACTATTTCGTCGTAAGTAATTAATAATGAGTAGCTCACAAACAACAGCAACCACGGACGGTAATGCTCAAAATCAAACAACAGATGACCCTAGCCAAAAGGATGATTGGCAGGATCATATAGCAAAGATCATTGAATACTCTGACCAGCTCAAGGAGGATTATAAAACGCAAGGAAAGCTTACCCACCAACTTGCAAAGGCTGAGTGGAAGCTGTCGTTACGATCAATGGCGTTGATCACTATATTTTTAGGATGTTTTGCCAGTGGTTTGATTTTGTTGTGGGCCGGCTTACTAGGTGCAATTGGCTACGGTGTATATGATTTATTTGGCTCGGTTTGGCTTAGCTTTGCTACTGCTACACTCGCGCAAATAATTTGTTTAATTTGGCTTTGGCGAAATACCGTATACCTAAGCAATAAAATTGGCTTTAGTAAAACGATTAAAAGTTTAAAGCAACTTTTAAATCTATAAGGAAATAACCATGCTCGTTAATTTTCTAATTAAAGAACCCAATGAGAACGTTGACACGTTAAATAAGCAAATGGATTTACAGCATGCATTAAAACGCCAGCACCATGCAGCAATAAAGTATCGCTTTAAGCGCTTTGCAGCCACCAAGGTAGGATTGGCATCAGCCTTTTTAGCCGGAGCAACAGTTCAAGCTGGCAAAAGCGAAACCAGCTTTGTGCGAAAATACGGCTGGCTGGTAAAGTTATTTGCATAGCAGCAATTGCATTTATAAAAGCTTTTTTAAAAGTGCAATTGCCGCTTATTATAATGCCTTCTAATACCTCTTAGCCCAACTCGTCTCTATTATGATTTTGGCTAAAGTTTAACGCCGGCCCTTTTGGAATAATTTGCGTTGGGTTGATCATCGTGTGGCTAAAATAGTAATGTCGCTTAATATGCTCAAGGTTAACCGTACTGGCTACTCCCTCTATTTGGTATAACTCACGTACATAGTTACTCAGCGCTGGGTAGCTTTCAATGGTGCGTAAATTACACTTAAAATGCCCTACATACACGCTATCGAACCGAATGAGTGTGGTAAATAAACGCCAATCCGCTTCAGTTAATGTGCTCCCCATCAGGTAACGATTTTTACTTAGTATGCCCTCTACTTTATCAAGTGCTTTAAATAACGCAGTAAATGCATCTTCGTATGCTGTTTGTGTGGTTGCAAAACCCGCTTTATATACCCCGTTATTGATATTGGTATAAACAAGGTCGTTAATTTCGTCAATATCAGCCTGTAGTGTTTTTGGGTAATAGTCATCCATATTATTCGTAATTTCATTAAATGCGGTATTAAACATACGAATAATATCTGCAGATTCATTGCTAACAATTTTATTTTGATGCTTATCCCAAAGCACAGGCACAGTTACTCGCCCACTGTAATTTTTATCGTGCTTGGTATAAATTTGATGTAAGTATTCACTATTAAATAAATCATCGCCGCTACTGAGGTTATCTTTATCAAAGCTCCACCCCTTATCTAACATATCTGGACTGACTACCGATACGCTAATAATATCACTTAGGCCTTTTAGCTGTCTGAATATAAGTGTGCGGTGCGCCCACGGGCACGCTAAGGCAACATATAAGTGGTAGCGATTTGCTTGCGCCTTAAACCCACCACTTCCTGTAGGACCAGGGCTGCCATCTTTTGTGATCCAATTACGAAGCTGCGCTGCTTCGCGTTTAAATTTACCATTATTCGAGTCGGTGTCGTACCATTTGTCTTGCCATTGGCCATCAACTAATAAACCCATAATAACCTCCTCATTTAACTATTAAATGTTGCCAAATTCACCGTTTTGATAATCACGCACCGCTTGTTTAATTTCCTCTTGCGTGGTCATTACAAATGGGCCCATATGTGCAATAGGTTGCTCAAGTGGGTCACCCGCTAAAATAAGTATCCCCGCCCCCTTTTGTGAAGATATATCAATGTCACTGTTTTCACTTAATATAAGCAACTTGCCAGCATTAAATGTTTGCTCGTCACCTGTAATAAGCTCACCTGTATGAACATAGATCATCACTTTACGTTGTTTAAGCCCTGCTAACTGCATGCGTGTATTAACGGGGAGAGTAACATTGGCCAGTGCAGCATTGGCCGCTAAGCTTTGCAAACTCGACGTTAACGTACAATCTTCAAACTGCCAATTACCCGCAAGAGCTTTAAAGCTCACGCCATGCTTGTTAGTGACTTCAGGCGCTGGATTTTGTGTAGTATCTTGATAACGTGGCGCACGCATTTTTTCGCCACTGGGCATATTGATCCAAATTTGAAAGCCATGCAGCCCCTCTTTTGCATCTGTTAGTGGCATTTCACTGTGCATTACGCCTCTACCTGTACTCATCCATTGTACATCACCAGATCGGATCGCTTTTTTGTTACCCATTTGATCTTGGTGTTCAAAGCCACCTTTAATAATGTACGTAAAGGTTTCAATGCCGCGATGAGGGTGCGGTGGAAAGCCACCAATATAGTCACTTTCATTGTTAGACTTTAGCTCATCAATCATTAAAAAAGGGTCGAGATATTTGCCATCAAAACCAGGTATTCGACTTATGTTTACACCATCACCATCTTGGGTGGCGTAAGCAGTTAACACTTTTGCTATGTTCATATTTAAAATACTGTAGTAGATTAATTAATGAGCTTATTAAAGCATTCATAAAACAATACGACTATGTCTTTAAATCGAGCAAAACATTCTATTTTTTAGAAAGTTGAGTGCTTATTTTGATAATTCGTTTATTTGGCATAATAAGCTTCATGATTAAAAACACAGACTTAAGCTGATTTCTAATAACTTTTTAGTGCAACCCTATATTTTGTATGGTTATTTTTGGCTTTTATGTCTACAATCACTTTTTAGGGACGCAGAGCTTAAGGAAAACTTATTTTTACTTCATCGCTTAAAAGTCAGCTGTATAGGCTACTCATCCTACTTAGCATTCCCGGCGCCGCTGTGACGGTATTTACGCTATGGTATGAGCGTGATGCTGCCATAGAAAAAAGTGAAGAAAGAATAGTAAACATCGCTAAGCACTTGACACAACATCAAAAAACAATGGTTGATGATGTTAAACGTATTACTATTTATTTAGCCGATAAAACTGCAAAAAATGAAACACTCCCCACAACTTGCCCTAACTATTTTTATGAAATAAAAGCCCTTTATAAGAATATTGCAAATATAGGTATTGTTGATAAAAACGGCGACCTACAATGCGTGACAAATGGTCGTAGTAAAAATATTAATATTAGCGATCGTACTTATTTTCAAAATGCCATTAGTAATAAAAGTTTTTCGGTGGGGTATTTTCAATACGACCGAAGTATTCAAGCGCAAAGTGTCAATTTTGCCTACCCAATTATAGATAGTAATAACCAATTAAAAGGCACACTAGTTACCGTTATTGCATTGAATTGGTGGAATATCGCCTTAAGCGAAGCAAAATTACCTAACAATGCCAAGGCCGTTATTGCCGACTCTAACGGCTTAATACTGGCCAACTACCCTAATCAACCACGTAATTTAGGCCAAAAAATTACCGACATAGATTTACTTCACGATAAAAGCTCGTTAACCGTGTTTAAAAATGCAGAAGGCGAAAACCAGGTTTTTCATCGCTCAGTTATATACAAAGACGGCCATGATAATAATTTAGATATTTATATAGCCGTTTCGGTTGAAGACTTTATTAATACAGTTAATAAAAACTTTGCTAAAACCATTTTTGCGTTTTTATCGGCTATTGCCCTGTTGGTGTTGCTAGCTAGGCGCTTAATTAAACAAAGTATATTTAAGCCTATCGCTAATTTAACCAAAGCCACAGATGAACTGGCAAATGGCACTATGCCCAAACATATTAAAAAGCCCAACAGCCCAGAGCTGCGCGCGCTTTATGACCGTTTTGCTGTTATGGCACAAACCCGGCTATCTGCAGAGGCTAAATTAAAAAATAAGCACAACGAGTTAATGAGCTTATTAAATGCTTTACCCGATACCTACATACGTATAAATGCCCAAGGAAAAATCCTTTATATTGGCGGCTATATTAGCCCTGTGCTAAATGTTGAGACAGGCAAAGCTTTAAAATTAGTTGATGTACTCTCTGAGGCCAACGCAGAGTTACTGCTTTCTCATTTAGGTACTTTAGAGGGTTCACAAACCATTGAGTTTACATTGTTTAAAAAATCTAAAGAGCACTTTTTTGAGGCAAGAATCAATGCACTCACTAATAATGAATACATTATTGTTCTTAGAGATATAAGCCAGAAAAAGGTCAACGAAAAAGCTCTTCATTTAGCGTCGCTTGTTTACAGTAATAGTAGTGAAGGGATGATGATTACAGACCCCGACGGCATTATTTATGACGTAAACCCTGCGTTTTGCGAAACAACCCAATACAGCAAAGAAGAAGCGATAGGTAAAACCAGTCGGATTTTAGCATCTGGCAAACACTCAAAAGCTTTTTATGAAAAAATGTGGGCAGAGCTCAGAGAAACTGGCCGTTGGCAGGGTGAGATAATTAATCGTAAAAAAAATGGCGACACCTATACCGAGTTTCTGATCATAGATACCGTTTACGATGATAAAAACATGCCTACTCGCCGGGTGGCCATTTTTACCGACCTAACAGAAAAAAAACAAGCCGATGAAACCATATGGCGAAAAACTCACTTCGACCACTTAACTGATTTGCCAAATAGGCTTGAGCTTAAAGAGCGTTTAAATAAGCGTTTTGAAGAAGTAACAGGCGACAAATGCGAACTTGTTGTGATGCTGCTCGATATTGATCACTTTAAAGATATTAATGACACGTTAGGCCATCATTATGGCGATAATCTACTTAAGTTAGTTTCTCAACGGATAATTCAAGCTGCAATAAACGCCAGTTTTGTCGCGCGTATTGGCGGTGATGAGTTTGTGATTGTATACGACCATGTTAAAAGCAGTCGCCACATAAACCAAATTGCCAGCAATATATTGCAAAGCCTTTCATCAAGTATACAGCTTGAAGACGAGGAGCTATTTATTAGCGCTAGTATGGGCATTGCATGCGCACCTAGCGATGGCCAAAGTACAGAGCTGCTATTAAAAGCTGCCGACCAAGCCATGTATAAAGCTAAAAATAACGGCCGTAATGGGTTTGAGTTTTTTTCAAAAGATATGCGTATTCATGCGCAAGCGCGTATGCAGCTATTAAAAGATTTACGCTCCGCCATAGAGCTTGAACAATTTGAGCTATTTTATCAGCCTATTGTGGCATTAAACGATTTGCACATTCACAAAGCCGAAGGGCTTATTCGCTGGCACCACCCTAAAAAGGGGTTAGTCTCGCCGGCGACGTTTATACCGCTTGCTGAGGAAACTAGGCAAATAAATGCGCTGGGCCAATTTGTATTTACACAAGCAATACACACCCTAAAAGAAATAAACACCACCATGGGGGAGCAATTTCAAATTAGTATAAATGTCTCTCCTGTGCAGTTATCAACAATCGATAGCGGAATTGACGATTGGTGTGAGATTTTAAAAGCAGCCAAGCTACCTGCCTCCTCTATTGTGGCCGAGATCACAGAAGGCCTTATGGTTAACCCAGAGCCACTAACTCAAAGTCGCTTAAAAACATTAGTCCAGTCAGGTGTGCAATTAGCGCTAGATGACTTTGGCACCGGCTATTCTTCGCTCGCGTACCTGCAAGAAATGGATACCGATTACCTAAAAATAGATAAACGCTTTATTGATAATATTAAGGCAGGGAGCCAAGAGCTTGCTTTATGTGAAGCCATTATTGTGATGGCCCACCAGCTTGGCCTAAAAGTTATTGCCGAAGGAATTGAAACGCAGCAACAAATGCAGCTACTACTAAAAGCAGGATGCGACTACGGGCAAGGTTATTTGTTTTCAAGGCCAGTGCCTAAAAAAGAGTTTATGACGCTGCTGAGCAGCAAAAAAATGGTAATTGCCAATAATAAATAAGTTGTTACGCAATAAATAGAGTGCCTACACGGTCAGGTAGTTTAATCAATAGTAAGTAGTAACAAGGTTTAAAATGGCAAAGGCAACACTCGAGCAATGGAGAATGTTTAAAGCTGTTGTAGAGCATGGTGGATTTGCCGGTGCTAGCAGCGCGGTATTTAAAAGCCAATCAACCGTGCACCATGCAGTGCAAAAGTTAGAGTCGGCACTGCAAGTAAAATTGCTTGAAGTAAAAGGCCGTAAAGCGTATTTAACCGAAAACGGTAAGCTTATATTGCGCCGCGCCGAATTTTTAATAGATGAAGCCAGCAAAATAGAATCGGTTGCTAATACGTTAAGCGAAGGTATTGAAAGCACATTAAAAATAGCAGTAGATGAAGTGTTTCCGCAGCATTTATTGTACCAAGCGCTAAGCCATATTAATGAGCAATACCCGCTGGTAAAAATAGAACTGATAGAAAGCGTACTTAATGGCGCAAACGAATTACTTACCAATGCAGTGGTCGACTTAGCAATTACCTCTATTGCGCTTTATGGCATTAATTGCCATAGCTTGTGCGATATAGAATTTATTGCCGTTGCGCACCCTGATCACCCCTTACACCAGCGCACTGAACCACTGACCTACAGAGAGCTTAAATTACACAGGCAAATAGTTGTTCGCGATTCGGCCACCCACACCAGCCACGACGACGGCTGGCTTGGGGCTGATATGCGCTGGACAGTAAGTCACTTACGTAACTCTATTGATATGGTTAGCCAAAACTTTGGTTATGCATGGCTGCCTAGTGCACAAATTAAACCTTATCTTAAAAACAACACACTTAAGCCCCTTAATTTAGAGCAAGGTACAACCCGCTCCTTAAAGCTTTATTTAATGTGCACCGACAATGACCGTTTAGGCCCCGTTGGCCAAGCATTTACTCAGCATCTCATAAGCTTGTGCAATAACGAGCCGGGCTAAGAGTTTGTCGGCTCATCTACATCAAGGTGATCAGCAACATAGGCTCCGCGTTTACCGCGTTCTTTGGCGGGGCCTTTGGTACTATCTTTCGCTGTTTGTTGTTCGGTTGCCGCATTTATTACCGCCCCAAGCGTAATAATATAGGCACTTATATAGAGCCACATTAGCATAATCACTACCCCGCCTAACGAACCATACGTTTCGTTGTAGCTTGCAAAGTGAGAGACATAAAACGAAAAACCAATTGAGGCTAAAATCCATAATACAGTCGCAATACAAGAACCAAGTGTGATCCAACGCCATTTAGCGGGTTTTCTGTGTGGTGCATAGCGATACAAAAGCACCAATGCAAAATTAAACATAAAGGCGAGTAATGGCCACGATATTAACTTTATTAGTAAGTCTATACTTTCTTTTAAGCCTACTAAATTAAGTACTATGGGTAAAATACCTATAATTAGCAAAGCAAAAATAGTCACTAAAATAGCCCCTACCGAAAATAAAAAACGTACTAACTGAGCATGAAAAAAAGAGCGTTTTTCGTATTCATGATAACTAATATTACAGGCAGTAATAAGCGCTTGGCTGCCTTTAGAGCTACTCCAAATAGTAAGAATAAGTGTACCAATTGCACTTAAGCTTAAACTGGCGTTAGAGGTTTGAGCCAAGCTCGAGACCTGAGATAAAATTAAATCGCTCGTGCTTTGCGGTAATAAGGTAACTATTTTACTTAAGTGTTCACTAATATCGGTGGGCGATGAAAAGTACGCATACACAGAAACCATTGCAGCAATAGCAGGAAAAATAGCAAGTAAGGCATAAAACGCAACGCCCGCTGCAACCAGCGATAAGTTATCTTGGCTCATTTGCTTAAAAATACGTTTGGCTATGTCCCACCAACCAATAACCGGAATGTGCACTGGCTGCTCGGCATGTTGTCCCCGTTTAGGTTTGCTCATTGTTTGCTCCTTTTTAGCCTATTATCGAGCAAAAAGTTTGCCAAGCTGTGCTTTTGGCATTGGTATTAAACTTGCTGCTTGCTAGATTATTTAAAATACCAAGGTAATACGCCATGAACAGCCTTATAACTATGCTAATTGCAGTGAACACCACGGCTGTGAATGCCTTAAACACCCCAGAAAGCGTGCTTAGTTGGCAGTATTTATACGCCCAAAGTTTGCAATTACTTCACGCAACAGCGCAAATATTACCCACTCTTTTATTAGGTTTTATACTTTTAACTATTAGCTACTTTGTCGCCAGTCCTTTGTCTAAGCTGTTAGTAAAACCGCTCATTTATATGACCGACAGTAAACTTGTGCACTTAGTGGCCAAACGCGGGATTAGCATTTTAATTTTATTGCTGGGCGTGTATTTATTTTTACGTTTAGCAGGACTTACCGAATTTGCTATTGCTATTATGAGCGGAACCGGATTAATAGGCTTAATATTGGGCTTTGCCTTTAGAGACATAGCAGAGAACTTTATTGCTAGCTTACTGTTGAGCGTTCAACGGCCATTTAAAATAGACGATGTAATAGAAGTAGATGGCCGCTTAGGTGTGGTTAAAAAGGTCACCGCTCGCGCAACCACCTTAGTTGATTACGATGGCAACCATATACAAATACCTAACGCCACGGTTTATAAAAATACCATTAAAAACCTAACTGCAAATCCAAAAATGCGTGCCAAGGTGGTGATTGGCATAGGTTACGATAACGATATTCGTTACTGCCAAACACTCGCCCTTGAAATTGCAAACAAGCAAACGGGTGTTATTACTGAGCCACCAGCACAAGTGCTGATCAATAATTTAGGCAGCTCAACAATTAACTTTAATCTGTTTTTTTGGGTTAACAGCGAGCAACATAGTCCGTTAAAAGTGGCCTCGCAGTTAATGCGTGAGCTAGTAACCGAATTTACAGCGCAAAACATCAGTATGCCAGATGATGCCCGCGAGCGTATTTTACTCAGTGCACCTGATGAGAGTGATACACAAAAGCCCACCAACAAAGCTGAGCAACCTTTAACTGCTCAGCAAAGCTTTAAGCAGCTGCAGCAGCAAAATGAAACGGTTGATGATGTAAGTAGTGATACCGACGAAATTCGTGATCAAGCCGAAAAATCACGGGATCCTGAACAGGGTAAAAATATTATCTAAGTTAAACGTATAAGAAAAAATAAAACCACATACAGCCAATTTACAACTTAATAATGTTTTAAACCATAAAAAATCAAAAAATATGATTAATTAATGCATAAAATATAACTTTTGTTATATCAATAATAAAAGTTATACGCCAATCAACCCATTGATTTTAAATGATTTATTTATAAACCATCATTTAAGCCGCCTTTAACCCGCCTTTCATTATTAATAATTATTCAAAAAGTTATATTAACAAACCGCCAACCAAAAACAATAAAGTCAATAACATTCAATACGTTATTAACAAAACCGTGCTTGGCATTATTAATGCAATAACAATAATCTAACAACTTTAGAGCTTAATTATGCACGTGTACAAACAACCCCTATCTAAAAAGGCTAACGAAAGCTTGTCCATAAAATTGCAAGCCCCTTGTGTGGCCTGTGCACGTGCCGGTGCAATATGCGCGTTAACGCCCTAAGCAAAAGTTAAATAGCTCCCACTAAATATTATAAATAATTGGAATAACACTATGACCAGTACAACAAGTATTAATAACAACGAGCCTAAAAAAATGGCGCTCTGGCTAAAAATACTCATAGGTATGATAGCGGGTATTATTGCCGGCATGCTGTTAGGCAATAATGCTGAATATATAAAACCAATTGGCCAGCTATTTATTAGCGCCATAAAAATGTTAATTGTACCGCTTATATTTTGCTCATTAATTGTTGGTGTTACCTCAATGAAAGACACCACTAAAATGGGTCGTATTGGTGTTAAGTCAATCGTATTTTATTTAGCCACCACCGCAGTAGCTATTTCGATTGGTTTGGGTCTTGGGCTGTTGTTTGAACCTGGCGCAGGCTTAAATATGGTTGCAACCACAGTGGCTGATGCTAAACCAAGCCCTACCTTAGTAGACACCATTGTAGGTTTAGTACCAAAAAACCCAGTGGGCTCATTAGCCTCAGGTAATATTTTACAAATTATTGTGTTTGCGTTGAGCTTAGGCATTGCTTTAAACCTAATTGGTGAAAAAGGCGAACCCGCTAGCAAAATGTTTGAAAGCCTAGCCGATGCAATGTACAAATTAACTGAGCTTGTAATGAAGCTAGCACCATACGGTGTATTTGCATTAATGGCTTGGGTATCTGGCAAGTACGGACTGGATGTTTTACTGCCACTTATAAAAGTAATTGGCTTAGTGTACCTAGGCTGCATTATTCACGTTTTAGTGTTGGGTGGCGGCTTTGTAGGCCTACTAGGCAAGCTTAATCCACAACGTTTTTATAAAGGTATTATTGAAGCGCAAATTATTGCTTTTACCACCACAAGTAGCTCAGGTACTTTACCTGCCAGCATTAAATGCGCCACCCAAAACTTAGGTGTATCGCGTACTGTATCAAGCTTTGTACTGCCAGTAGGCGCCACTATTAACATGGATGGCACCGCTTTATACCAAGGCGTATTAGCACTGTTTATTGCCCAAGCCTTTGGTATTGACCTCACCACAACAGATTACTTAACCATTATAGCTACAGCTACTTTAGCCTCTGTAGGCACCGCTGGTGTACCCGGTGCAGGCCTTATTATGCTTTCGCTAGTACTGACCACCGTTGGCCTACCACTTGAAGGCATTGCAATAGTTGCCGGTATTGACCGAATTTTAGATATGGCGCGCACCACTATAAATGTAACTGGCGATTTAATGGTTACTTTATTAATTGGCAAAAGCGAAGGCGAGCTTGACGAAACCCTTTACAACCAAGACAACACAGCGGCTCAACCCGCTAAGCAATAACCCTCGATTTAGTAATTTTATAGAGTACAAACCATGACTAGTAAACTTATCTATTTACCCGTTGCATTAGGTGTTATTGCCTTAGCTAAGCCAGCCCACGCAGATATTACAATTGAAGGTTTAAATGGCCTTGAAGCCGTTAAGCTATTTGGCGATATGCGTATGCGCTTTGAGCGCACCGAAGGCGATACAATTGACTCAACAAGCCGCGCCCGCTTGCGTGCCCGATTTGGTATTAAATACGCAGCTACCGAGAACTGGTCTGCGCAAATGCGCTTTAGAACAACCTCAAGCCAACACGATTCAACTCATCAAACCTTTGGTATCACCGATACCAGCGATAACGATGACTTTGGTTTAGACCGCGCCTTTATGAAGTACACAGGGCTTAGTAACACCCAAGTATATATTGGTAAAGCGGCACCCGTTTATATGCATTCATCAGAGCTGCTTTTTCGTGACGATATAGCGCTAGAAGGTGTACAAGCTAACTGGAGTAACAATACGTTTAGCGTTAATGCGGGGCATATTATTCTTGAAGAAAACGTCGATAATGGCGAAGGCAAGCGCGATGCCAGCTGGCAACAGCTACAAGGTGTATATGCTACAAGTTTTAATAACATTAACGTTAAAGCCGGTATTGGTGGAATTTTTGTTAGCGCCTCAGATACGGCCTATGCCAGTGCTGAGTCGGGCCTTGATGCTGACCAAGCAGGCAACGTAATGACCTATAACCTTGATGTACGTTATGGCGCAGTGCGCTTTGCAGCCGATTACTACACAAGTGAAGCCGACAGCGAAAATACAGCGTTTACTGTACATGCTCGCTATCAAATTAATAAACAGTTTGGCCTGCGTTTTTACGTGCTACGTACCGAAGCCTATGCATTGCCTATGAACGGCGCGTTTACGCAAACTAATACTCCGGGTTCTTATACCAATATTAAAGGCACACGCGTACAGCTAGATTACAAAATTGCAGAGAATCTTAATGCCGATTTAAGATGGTTTAGCGTGGATAATATTAATAACGATATACCCACTAACAACAATGGCCGCGATCGCATTCAAGTAAACCTAAACATGAAGTTTTAGTACTAAGGCATGTTGACCAATCGTGATTAAAATTACAGTAGTGAGTTTAGTATTTAGCAAGAGCGATTATTAAGCCTACTTGCTTAAAAGCCAGCGCCTTGCTTAAACTGCCCTAGCTTGAAAAACGTTAATCTACACAGGTCAACATCCTCTAAATAGGCCCAACCAATAAAAGCGATTTAATAGCCGATATTAAATCGCTTTTATTTTATTAAACAGCCTTAAAAAGACATAACTGCCTTACAAAAAACCTTAATTAACAATTAATTTATTCTTATTTAGTTTAAAGTATAAATAGATAAGACTTAAAACCATGATAAATTCGTTAGTACCTAATTTATATAAAATTAAAATACAGATTATAGTCCCCTGCTGCCAACTAAAAACAACCTTTTTGCGGCTGTAAAAGGAACATAAACGCCATTTTATTTGTACTGTTTAGACAATTTACTAACGCACTACCACAACTAAAAAATGCAGAGGTTTACTCACTTGTTTATTAAACAAAACGCTTGGTTTTATGTATTAAAAATAGCGCTACTAAGCCTACTGGGTTTCAATAGCCTAAACTGCATTGCACAAGCTAATTTATCGCAGCCAAAACAAATTATAGTGGGCGGAGATTTTAACTACCCCCCTTATGAGTTTATTAACGAAGATGGCGAACTTACAGGTTACAACGTAGAACTTAGTCAAGAAATAGCCGCTGTAATGGGGCTTAATATAAAAATAAAGCTAATGCCCTGGGCCGAAATAAGAGCCGAGTTTGACCGTGGAAATGTGGATATTTTACAAGGCATGGCCGCCACACCCGAGCGCACCGATCTGTATAACTTTAGCCCGCACACGTTTGTTAACCACTCTATATTTGCGCGCGACAATAGTCCTAAAATAACGCACTACAGCGAGCTTGAAAACTACCGCGTTATTGTACAAAGCAATGGCTCGGCATTTGATATGCTTAACCACTCAGGCTTAAACATTACCCTTATACCGGTTGAAACCCATGCCGATGCCCTGCGTTTGCTTGCCTCTGGCCGCTATGACTTTGCAGTGGTTTCAAACTTACCCGGCTTATATTTAAGTAAAAAATTGGGGCTATCAAACATCACTGCTATTTCTAGCCTAGAAAGAAACCGGCTTTATGGCTATGCCACTAAAACCGCAGATGAAGCGCTGTTATCGCAATTTACTCAAGGCCTAGCTATTTTAAAAAACACCGGCCGCCAGCAAGAAATTTACGACAAATGGTTTGGCCCGTTAAACGTATCACCTTGGTCAAAGGCTGGCGTAATAGCGGGTATATGTGTAGTGGTGCTGCTACTAATTAGTACCGTGGTGATAATTTGGAACAAAGCCCTGCGCAAAAAAGTAGAAAGCCGCACCAAAGAGCTACAAGCCCAGCAGTTGCAGCTACTTCATGCAGATAAAATGGCCTCACTGGGGGTGTTGGTTTCGGGAGTAGCTCACGAAATTAATAACCCATGTAGTATTTTAACGTTAAATTTTCCGTTTATAAAAGAAGCCTTTGAAGATGCAACAGACATACTTGATGAGCATCAAGCACGCCAAGGCGACTTTCTTGTTGCCGGTGTAAGCTATCAGCGCTTTAAACATATGCTGCCAGAAATTTTAGACGATATGCACATTGCCAGTAACAAGGTAAAGGGCATAGTAGAGGATTTAAAAAGCTTTGCCGTAAAAGGTGAAGCATCGCATGAGAAAACTGAGCAGCTAGATTTAAACCTACTAACAAACCGCTCTATTCGCTTAGTCACAAATCAAATTAAAAACTCTACAAACCACTTAGAGGTTAACTTAGCCAACTCACTGCCTGCGTTTAAAGGCAGCGGCAGCCGCATCGAGCAAGTAATCGTTAATTTAATTTTAAATGCCTGCCAAGCGCTTGAAGACAAATCGCAAAAAATTATTATCACCAGCTATTTCCATACTAAACACAATCAGGTTGTGCTGAGCATTGAAGATCAAGGCGTAGGCATTGATCAACAGCACTTAATTAAGCTCACCGACCCGTTTTATACCACCAAACGACAATCTGGCGGCACCGGCTTAGGGCTTTCTGTATCAGCGGGGATCGTGGCAGATCACCAAGGCCAACTCACCTTTAAATCAACCCTCGGTAAAGGCACAAAAGTAAAGCTATCACTACCCTTATTACAACACGAGAGTGAACTATGAATACTAATTTATATCCTAGTTTTGAGGTCCTCATTTGTGATGACGACAACAGCTTTTTACGAAGCATATCGTTTGCAATAGAGCGCTACTGCGGCATTAACAACATTGTACAATGTAATGATAGCCGCGATGTAATTGCCAAACTAAACCAAGGGAATGTTCGCGTTGTATTGCTTGATTTAAACATGCCACATATCAGTGGCGATGAGCTTATAGCGCAAATTACAGAGCTTTTTCCGCATATTTCGGTGGTGATCATCAGCGGCATTAACCAAGTAGAAGCCGCTGTAAAATGTATAAAATTAGGTGCTTATGGTTATCATGTAAAAACAGAAGATCCCGAACGCCTAAGTAATAGCATAATGCAGGTGGTGCGTTTTCAAGAGCTAAACTTAGAAAACCAAGCCATGCGCGGCTACCTACTAGAAAACCAAACAAGCCTACACCCTGCGTTTTCTAAAATTATTAGTGTAGATCACCAAATGCATTCTGTGTTTAATTACATTGAGTCTATATCAAATAGCCAACAACCTATTCTTATTACCGGAGAAAGCGGCGTAGGAAAGGAGCTTATAGCCAGAGCCATTCACGAAACCAGTAGCTGCAGTGGCGAGCTTGTGTGTGTAAACGTAGCCGGCCTTGACGATAACTTATTTTCGGATACCTTATTTGGCCATAAAAAAGGCGCTTTTACAGGTGCTGAGCAAGCCCGCAAAGGCATGATAGAACGCGCATCAGGCGGGATACTATTTCTTGATGAAATTGGCGATTTAAACCTGGCCTCGCAAGTAAAGTTATTAAGGCTTTTGCAAGAAGGCGAATATTACCCAGTAGGCAGCGATACCCCAAAGCGCATCAACGCGCGCATTATTGCAGCCACCCACCAAAATTTACTCACTAAAAAAGAAAATGGCGAATTTAGAAACGACTTATACTATCGTTTAAAAATTCATCATGTAAATATTCCGCCGCTTAGGGAGCGCAAGCAAGATATAGCCTTATTACTAGAGCACTTTTTAACGCTTGCCGCACAAGAATTTAATAAACCGGTGGCAAGTATTCCAAAAGAATTATTAATTTTACTCGAAAACTACGCTTTCCCGGGCAATATAAGAGAGCTGCGCGCCATGGCCTTTGATGCAATGAGCACCCACCAAAGCGGCGCACTGTCTATGAAAGCGTTTGAAAGTGTACGCAGCGCCGTGCCTAAATTAGATATGCAAGCCCAGCTTGCCAAGCCGTTATTTGAGTCAACATCAACGCTACCCACTTTAAAACAAGCCGCAGAATTACTGGTAGCAGAAGCTATGAAACGTAGCAACTCAAATCAATCAATGGCAGCGCAACTACTCGGTATATCGCAGCCAGCACTCAGTAAGCGACTTAAAAAAGGACAGCCTGAGCCTTAAAAAACAACAAAGTACTTCATCAAATTTTAGGCACAAAAAAGCCCGCAGCGTTAACTGCGGGCTTTTTTGTTGAATGAGTGAGTTAGCCATATAAGCCGGGTTCTGTCCTTTCCGAAGAAAGTGATAATCATTCGTCTAGGCCATAAATCGCTCTATGGCTCAAGCAACCTACCCGGTTCCAACGTGGGCCACGCCATAAGGAACCCTATTTGGTCTTGCTCCGAGTGGAGTTTACCTTGCAACCAACTGTTACCAGTGGCCCGGTGCGCTCTTACCGCACCCTTTCACCCTTACCAACCCGAGGGTTGGCGGTCTCCTCTCTGCTGCACTTGTCGTGGGCTCACGCCCCCCAGCCGTTAGCTGGCACTCTGCCCTGTGGAGCCCGGACTTTCCTCCCCCTGATCATTTTCGTCACAGGCAGCGATTATCTTGGCTAACTCGGCGCGCAGTATACATGAGCTGTGCCTTGTACGCAGTAAAGATTTACTCTTTTTCGTCAATAATTGTTTTATACAGGGCGTTTTTCTTCATTCCAAAGTATTCAGCAACAATACCACAGGCTTTTTTCATCGGCATTTCGCTTTCAAGTAGCGCCAGCATTTTACGCGCCTCTGGCGGTATATCATCTACTTGCTTGGGTTTACCTGGCAACATGAGCACTATTTCGCCGCGTTGCTTGGTTGGGTCATCAGTTAAAAACTGCTTTAACTCACTTACGCTACCATTAAAAAAGGTTTCAAAGGTTTTGGTAAGCTCTTTTGCAAATACCACTTGTTGCTCACTACCTAAGGCCGCTTCTAAATCATCTAGGCTTGCCATAATACGGTGGGTGCTTTCGTACATTATGCTGGTAATGCTTGAGTTTACAGCTTCTATGAAAAAATCTTGGCGGGCTTTACTTTTAGCCGGTGTAAAGCCAATAAACTGAAAGCGATCTGTTGGCAGGCCTGAGCAACACACTGCAGTAATAGCAGCACACGCACCGGGCACGGGTGTTACATGCGCGCCTTGCTCGCGGCACAGGTTTACCACGGCATAACCTGGGTCGCTTATCAGCGGCGTGCCGGCATCTGAAACTAGCGCGATATTTTTGCCTTCGTTTAGCCAATCAATAATCTGCTGCGCTTTTTGTTTTTCGTTATGGTCATGTAATGCAAAGGTTTTAGCCTTTATACCAAAGTGGCTTAGTAGCTTACCGGTGTGGCGCGTGTCTTCAGCAGCGATTAAGTCAACTTGCGATAATGTCGCGATGGCACGCTGGCTTAAGTCGTCAAAATTGCCAATTGGGGTGGCAACAATGTAAAGAGTGCCAATTTTCTGTGAATTCTCCTCATTTAACATTGAGGTCTCCTGCGTCAGTCAGTAATATAAGCAAATCGCGTTAACGTATTGGGAAATCATTGTGCGACTTAAACTTGTTAGTCTATTAATTATATTGTCAGGGTTATCGGCCTGTAGCACAACCGAAAAACCAACTAAAAATAGCGATAGCATTAACACCAGTGCGAATGCGCTGCAAAATCAAGCAACCAGTGCCGATGCTATTTATAAATTAGCGCTTAATCGTACCGGTGCCGACAAAATTCAATTGCTTTATAGTGCGCGTGATGCGGCTATTTCGGAGCAAAGCTGGCCGTTACTTGAAAACATTTGTAATGAGCTTGAGCAAACCCCAAGTGTAGATAAAATACAAAACCGCTTATACATTGCTTATGCACAAAAGCAGCAAAATAAAAACGACCAAGCGCTCGTTATTTTGCAATCGCTCGATGGCCAGCTTAAACAGCCTGAACACTTTGCTTGGCATCAATATTTAACTGCTAGCATATATGCATCGCAAAACTTTCCTAAGCGCGCCGCACCTTATTTTTTTAGAGCCTCAGAAACTGCGAATAAAAACAATATTGAGATCCCTGCTCTGCAAAGTGCGCTTTGGGATAACTTAACAAAGCTGTCTTCTTATGCGCTGGAGCGCTTTAATCGTGGCTCTGTTATTCAACAAGGTTGGACTAACTTAGCTTTGTACCACCAGGTATATGCAAATAGCGGTGTAGAGCTTGACCAAGCCATTAATAATTGGCGCCGTCGCTACCCTGGCCACCCTGCCGTAGCTATTTTACCCGAGCAAGATGAAGCCCTAGCCGACCTAGCACCAGTTAATATAGAGCGTTTAGCTGTACTTTTACCGCAATCAGGCGCAAATGAGCGTTTAGGTGACGCCCTAAAAGCCGGCATTTTGGCAGGGCTTGATAAGCAAAGTATTAGCGACACTGTTTTTATAGATGAGAACCTTGCAACCCAAGTGCTAAGCGAGCAGCTGAGTAAATTTAATCCAGACTTTGTGATTGGGCCATTATTAAAAGCGAATATAGATAAACTTGCGCAAGCTAAAACACTTATTGATACCCCAACATTACACTTAAATACATTTGATGGTGAGCGACTCTCGCTGCAACATTACTTTTTTGCTTTAAACCCTGAGCATGAAGTGCAGCAAGCGCTGGAGCACTTTTTAGCTAAAGGTTATCAAAAGCCTATGTTATTAGCGCCTAATAATGCCAATGGTCAGCGTTTGGTTGATTACTTTAATATTCAGTGGCAGCGCTATAGCGAAACAAAACCGCAAATTGGGTTTTATAACGATAACAAAGACATGCCAAATACAATTACAAGCTTGTTAGAGGTTGATAAATCTAAGCAGCGTATTAAAACGGTTAAGTCTTTATTTAAACAAGAAGTAGAAAGTGAAACCCGCTCTCGTAGCGATATTGATGCGATTTACATTTTAGGCGACGCCATAGAAACACGCCTGATAAAACCTTATTTAGATGTAAATGTAAGTACTTTTGCACAGCGAATCCCGCTTTATGCCAGCTCTAAAAGCCATAGTAAACAAATAGATCGCACCGATAAAGGCGATTTAGAAGGGCTTTACTTTACAGAGCTTCCGTGGATGCTTAATGCGACAGTTAAACAACATAACTTACGCAACCAATACAACACGCTGTGGCCTGAAAATGCCGATATAAGCCAACGCCTATTTGCAATGGCTTACGATGCCGTGTCGGTGCTAAGCGACATTAGGCAACTGAGTGTAATGCCCGGTAATAAGTTTACAGGTTTAAGTGGAAAGCTTTCGGTCAATACAAGCGGACACATAGAGCGTACGCTTGATTGGGCACAATACACAAATAGACGCATAAAAGCCGTACAGCTAGAAACAAAGCAGCCCGTGCCTTTATTTATGCAATCAGCCAACGAAAGTACTACGCTTACGTTTGATTAATCTGGAGCGGCTATGTCGTGGTTTAAAGAGCTGTGGCAAAATAGCCGAGAAAAAGGCCAGTACTATGAACGCCAAGCAGAAAAATACTTAATCCGTGAAGGGCTTACGCCTATTGAGCGTAATTATTATTGCCCCTTTGGTGAGCTTGATGTGATTATGAAACACGGCGATACGCTTGTATTTGTGGAAGTTAAGTTTCGTAAAAACAATGCGAGAGGCGGTGCAAATTATGCCCTTGGCGCACAAAAACAAGCACGATTAAAACGCACTATTTATCACTACTTGGCAGCAAAAAACTTAACTAATCAGCCTATAAGAGTCGACTATGTTGCCATTACAGGTGAAGGCTCTGGCAATATAAATTGGATCAAAAGCGTACTTTAACACCACGCAAACAGATTAGTAAAACGCCCAGCAACAAACAAAAATGACGAATAAATTATTGGTAGTCTATGCAAGATACAATTAAAGAAATTTTTACAGAAAGCATTCAAGTACAAATAGCAGCAGGCGAAGTACTGCCAAGCGCACTAGAGTCTGCGGCATTTACCATTGCACAAAGTTTAATTAATGGTAACAAACTCCTTTGCTGTGGCACGGCAAACTGCCATATGCTAGCGCAGCACATGGCCGGCGTATTAGTTAATCACTACGAAACAGAGCGCCCCTGTTTACCTGCTATTGCGCTATCTCAAGAAAACATCAATTTAGGGCAAAGTAGCCAAGTAGATGAGCATGATACCTTTGCTCGCCAAGTACGTGCCTTTGCACAGCAAGGCGATTTACTGCTTGCGTTAGCAATTAATGGCAACGAAAAACATATTATTTCTGCTGTAGAAGCGGCACTTACTAAAGATATGAAGGTCATAGTGATGGTAGGTGACGATGGTGGAGAACTCGTTGGCTTATTAGGCCCTAATGATGTAGAAATTCGTACGCCTTCTAAGCGCCCTAGCCGCATTATTGAATCTCACTTAGTTAACTTACATTGCTTAAGTGAACTGGTTGATTTAACTCTTTTCCCGCAGGATGAAAATTATGTTTAAACGCTCTCTTATTGTTTTAGGTACTGTTGTTTTACTGCAAGGCTGTGCAGCCGCAGTGGTTGCAGGAACAGCTGGTGCAGTAACAGCAGCAAATGATCGCCGCACCATTGGCTCGCAAATAGACGACAATAATATAGAAATTAAAGCCAGTATTGCGCTTAGTGAAGTTGAACGACTAGAAAAGTTCGCCAATGTAGATGCTATAAGCGTTAATGGCATTGTTTTACTAGTAGGTCAAGTTGCCAATCAAGAAATGAAAAACCAAGCTCAGCAGAGCATTGAGGGGCTCTCAGGTATACGTAAAATACATAACCAAATTAGAATTGGCTCAAATATTGGTATTACCACACAAACGCACGACTCGTGGCTAACCTCTAAAGTAAAAGCGCAGCTTTTAACAGCTAAAGATATACCGAGTAATAATATTAAAGTAGTGACCGAAAACGCTGAAGTATTTTTGATGGGATTAGTATCTGAATCTGAGTCTAACCAAGCGGTTAACATTGCACGCAATGTATCGGGTGTAGAGCGTGTTATTAAAGTGTTTGAATATTTATAAAATACATAAAAAGCCGTTTATGGGCACATAAAAAAACCGCTTAATTAGCGGTTTTTTTGTATTTAAGCGTTACTTGATAACGCGTAAATGTGAGCCTTTTTTCTTTTCTGGCTTTTCTGGCGGGGTCTCATCAATAATTTCATCTGATGTTTCCACACTTTCAAGGTCAGGTGCAAAATCGTCTTCGTCCTCTAAAAACTCATCTGCAGTAAAGACTGTTCCTTCGCCATTTTCACGCGCGTAAATAGCAAGCACCGCACCTAAAGGCACATATACTTGCATTGGCTGTCCGCCAAAGCGCGCATTAAAGCTTAGTTGTTCCATATCTAACGAAAACCCAGTAACGGCAGAAGGGCTAATATTAAGCACTATTTGGCCATCTTGTACAAACTGCGTAGGCACTTGTACTGCTGGGTACTGCGCATCAACCACTAAATGTGGTGTGCAGTCGTTATCTACGATCCAATCAAAAAAAGCACGTAGTAAATAAGGACGATTAGGCGTCATTATAAACGGATCTCACGCTCTGCTTCAGTTAAAGAAGCTTGGAATGACTCACGCTCAAATAAGCGGATCATGTACTCTTTTAGCTCTTTAGCGCCAGAGCCATTAAGCTCAATACCAAACTCTGGTAAACGCCATAATAGTGGTGCTAAATAACAATCTACTAAGCTAAACTCTTCACTCATAAAGTATGGAGCTTCGTTAAAGATTGGTGCAATTGCAAGTAACGCTTCAGTTAACTCTTTACGAGCTTGTGCAGCATCTGCTGTATTGTTAATGATTTTTTCAGCAAGGCTGTACCAATCAGTATCAATACGGTGCATCATTAAACGGCTACGACCACGCATTACCGGATACACAGGCATTAGTGGAGGATGAGGGAAACGTTCATCAAGGTATTCCATGATGATGTTTGCCTGATATAAGCCAAGCTCACGGTCAATCAGTGTGGGTACTGTACCGTAAGGGTTAATTTCGTGAAGTGCCTCTGGCAAGTTATCCTTTTCAGCCAAATGAATATCTACACTTACACCTTTTTCTGCAAGTACAATACGTACTTGGTGGCTATACATACAGTTAGCACCAGAAAAAAGGGTCATTACAGGGCGCTTATTGGCAGCTACGGCCATGCCTATACCTCCATTAAATAACTAAAACAGCAATAGGGGCTTAAGCCCCTATTGCAAAATTACCTTGTAAAATGCTCAAATTAATGAACATCTCTCCAGTATTCTTTCTTAAGCATAAATGCCAAGATAAACAGGATAACTAAAAATCCAATTACCTTAATACCTAACGCTTCTGACTCAAGGCGTGTAGGTTCACCTACATACTCTAAGAAATTCGTTAAATCACGAACCGCTTGATCGTATTCATCAACGCTTAATTCGCCCTTACCATCTGTTTCAGTACCAACAACTTTAGTCACTGTTTGACCATGTTGTTCAACTTCTTCAATGATAGGTGTTGGTAAACCTTGTAGTTCTTGAAGAACATGTGGCATACCCACCGATGGGAATAACGTATTATTTACGCCAAACGGACGAGATTCATCTTTATAAAACGATTTTAAGTAAGTGTAAATCCAATCACTGCCACGCACACGCGCCACATTGGTTAGATCCGGCGGAGCCGCACCAAACCATTTAGCAGCATCTTCTTTTGCGATAGCGTTAAGAATATGGCCACCTACTTTTGAACCATCAAAAATCAATTGCTCTTTGCCAAGCTCGGTTGGAATACCAATATCACGGAAAGTACGTTCATAACGTTGATACTGCATTTGGTGACAACCAAGACAGTAGTTCATGAACAACTTTGCGCCGCGCTGCAAAGAAGGCTGATCAGATATATCGTTACCCGCTTCCATAAGAGGAACCGAAGGACCCGCAGCCATAACCATGTTTGGCAGCAAGTTTACTGATAAAGCAAATACACCAATAAGTAGCTTTTTCATCATTTCGTTAACCTCTCAGGCAATGGCTTAGTTTTTTCATTCTTACTGTATATAAATAACAGTACGAAGAACATAAAGTAAGTCACAGTACAGATTTGAGAAATTATCGTTTTCATATCAGTTTGTGGAGTTGCACCCACCCAACCTAAAAGAACGAAAGTTACAACGAAACCTGCAATGTTCCATTTGTGGAAACCACAACGGTAACGAACCGATTTAACACGACCACGGTCAATCCACGGTAACAATGCGAGTACCACAATTGACGCACCCATTGCCGCAACACCGATAAGCTTATCAGGGATTGCACGTAAGATTGCATAGAATGGCGTAAAGTACCAAACTGGGAAAATGTGCTCTGGTGTTTTAAGTGGGTTTGCTGCTTCAAAGTTTGGCGCTTCTAGGAAGAAACCATTCATCGCAGGCATAAAGAATACAACCCAACAGAACAAGATTAAGAAACCAACCACGCCCACAATATCTTTTACTGTGTAGTACGGGTGGAACGGTATCGCATCAACAATGTCTTTTTTGTCAGTGTAATACTCGTGGAATTTAAATTTAGACTTATCTTCTTCAGCCACAGTGCCTTTTTTGCGTTTTATTTCAACACCGTCAGGGTTGTTAGAGCCCACTTCGTGTAGCGCAACAATGTGTAAGAACACTAAAATTACAATAACCAATGGTAGTGCAATAACGTGTAATGCAAAGAAGCGGTTAAGCGTTGCACCCGATATTACGTAGTCACCACGGATCCAAAGTGTTAAGTCATCACCAATTACCGGAATAGCCCCGAATAACGAAATGATTACCTGCGCACCCCAGAACGACATTTGACCCCATGGTAGTAAGTAACCCATGAAGGCTTCAGCCATTAATGCTAAGAAAATAAACATACCGAACAACCACAGTAATTCACGTGGTTTTTGGTAAGAGCCGTAGATCATGCCACGGAACATATGCATATAAACAACGATGAAAAACGCAGATGCACCCGTTGAGTGTAAATAACGTAATAACCAACCGTATTCAACATCACGCATGATGTACTCTACTGATGCGAAAGCGCCTTCAGAAGAGGGAACAAAGTTCATCGTTAACCAAATACCTGTAAGTATTTGGTTTACTAGTACTAACATGGCTAGTGAGCCAAAAAAGTACCAGAAGTTAAAGTTTTTAGGTGCTGGATACTGTGCAATGTGCATGTTCCAAACACGTGTCATTGGGATACGGTCGTCAATCCAACTAACAATTTTACCAAACATTAGGCTACCCCTTTTTCTTCGCCCACTAAAATAGTGGTTTCATCAAGAAAAGTATAAGGTGGTACTTCTAAGTTCAATGGTGCAGGAACTGATTGAAATACTCGCCCAGCCATATCAAATTTAGAACCGTGACATGGACAGTAAAAACCATCATCTGTCCCTTCAACTTTTTCACTAAAGTTACCTTGGAAAAAGCCTGGAGAACACCCTAAATGCGTACAAATACCAACAGCGACAAAAATCTCTGGGCGTAATGAACGGTAATCATTTGTTGATGATTCTAGTTGTTGTGGCTCTTGCGATTGCGGATCACGAAGTTGACCTTCATGTTCTTTCATCTGCTCAAGCATTTTAGGGGTACGTGATACAACCCATACAGGTTTACCACGCCACTCGACACGTATTAATTGTCCTGGCTCAAGTTTGCTGATATCTACTTCTACAGGCGCACCCGCAGATTTAGCTCGCTCACTTGGATTCCAAGACGCAATAAAAGGAACAGCAGCCCCAGCCGCACCAACACCACCTACAACAGAGGTAGCTATGGTTAAAAAGCGACGTCGGCCATTGTCTACAGGCGCATTGCTCATCCACTTATCTCCACTATGATTCTCAACACTTGCTATATTGAGAACATCAGTTACAGCAGGTTAATTTTTCGAAATTTTTAAAATAGAAGCGATCATAATTAAAACCCTTGATTAAAACAAGGTTATTCACAGCCTCACGCTCGAATAACCCGACTTGATCAATAGTTTGATAAAGTAAGCTCGAGAATAAAGCCGAATGACTATAATAGCGCTTCTGTAAAAACAATATACTGACCAAGATCAACCCCACTACGAGGAAACAGATAAACTGTACATGGTGATGTTGAACTTGCTCATACTACTTGCCAGCCAATTGTAGCAAAAAATTCCACCAATTAACTGATGGATTTACACTAATTGCGATAATTATTTAACTTTTTTGCAGCGAAATGGGTATTTTAAAGCTTTCGTACATTAAATACGCAGTATTTATAAAATATGATCAGCGCCTAGCCTTAAAAAAGCGGGCTTGAGGTAGGTAAGTACTTAAATTTTAATGCCAAAAACAAAAAACCCAGCATAAGCTGGGTTTTTGAATTCTTGATAACGTAAAAATTAACGTTTTGAGAACTGTGGACGCTTACGCGCTTTCTTAAGACCCACTTTCTTACGTTCAACTTTACGTGCATCACGTGTAACAAAACCTGCTTTACGAAGTTGTGGACGTAATGACTCGTCAAACTCCATAAGTGCACGAGTGATACCGTGACGGATAGCACCAGCTTGACCAGTTGTACCACCACCGGCAACGGTGATGTGAAGGTCAAATTTTTCAGTCATGTCAACAAGCTCAAGAGCTTGACGAACAACCATGCGTGCTGTTTCGCGACCAAAGTACTCTTCTAAAGAGCGCTTGTTGATTACGATGTTACCAGTGCCTGGGCGTAAGAATACGCGAGCACTTGAACTTTTACGACGACCTGTACCGTAGTATTGATTTGCCATGATAGTGCTCCTTAAATGTCTAGAACCTGAGGCTGTTGTGCAGCATGGTTGTGCTCAGTACCTGCGTAAACTTTAAGTTTACGGTACATAGCGCGGCCTAAAGGACCACGTGGCAACATGCCTTTAACAGCTTTTTCGATGATCATTTCAGGCTTTGCAGCTTGAAGTTTATCAAAAGTAGTAGACTTAAGACCACCTGGGAAACCAGTATGAGCGTAGTACACTTTATCTTTGAATTTGTTACCAGTTACAGTAACTTTCTCAGCGTTGATAACGATGATGTAATCACCAGTATCTACGTGTGGAGTGTATTCAGCTTTGTGCTTACCGCGTAGGCGATGAGCGATTTCAGTAGCGATGCGACCTAAAGTTTTACCTTCAGCGTCAACTACGTACCAGTCACGTTTTACTGTTTCTGGTTTAGCAACAAACGTTTTCATTTATAAAAATCCAATGTTTTTCAATTAAAACCACAGGCAGTTATTATTAACTACCGCTCTAAGTATGCTATAACCCCTTCGAGTTTTAGACTTTAGCGCCGCTCACAAGTGGCTAAACTATATGAGGACATAGAACGCAACGTGGCAGACGCGGGAGTATACCAGCACTTAAAACACATTGCTACCGAGCGGTTGTTTTTTCCACAAGAAAATTACAAAAACTTATGCATTTATATAAAAACAACAATAAGGCCACTTTAAAGAGTCGATACAGTCGTATTAGCGCTATGCTAAATGCTCTTTTGCTAAATACTCTAAAGACTGCATTTCTTGCAGGCGGCTAATGCAGCGCTTAAATTCAAAGTGAAGATTGCCTTGGGTATAAAGCTGCGTGATCGGTTTTTCAGCCGAAATAATTAATGTTACATGGCGTTCGTAAAACTCATCCACTAAAGCGATAAAGCGCCTAGCTGCATCATCATTATTTTGTCCAAGCTGTTTAACATTAGAAATAATAACAGTGTTATATAAGCGGCTAATTTCCATGTAGTCGACTTGGCTACGTGCGGTTTCGCACAATTCGCTAAATTCAAACATCACTACACACTTAGCCACTTTGCGTGTGTTGATTAAGCGTCCCTCTATTTCTATGGGTTGCTCAAGCTCCCCCGCCTCTGGCGAGAGCTTATCAAAATATTCAAATAAGTTTTTATCGGCTTGCTCATCTAATGGGCTGTGAAATATTTCGGCTTGCTCAAGTGTACGCAAGCGATAATCAATACCAGAGTCTACATTTACTATTTCTGTGTTCGCTTTTACCAGTTCAATGGCCGGAACAAAACGCGCACGCTGTAAGCCGTTTTTATATAAATCATCAGGTACTATATTAGAGGTAGCGACTAATACTATATTGCGTGCAAATAATGCCTGCATTAAGCCGCCGAGTAACATGGCATCTGTAATATCTTGAACAAAGAATTCATCAAAGCAGATGATATCGGTTTCGGCTTTAAATATGTCGGCAACAATTTCCAGTGGATTGCTTTTATTATTTAGCTTTTTTAGTTCATCGTGAACTCGGTGCATAAAGCGATGAAAATGCACGCGCATTTTACGCTCACCTGGCAGCGCTTCGTAAAAGGTATCTACTAAATAGGTTTTACCACGCCCTACACCACCCCAAAAATAAAGCCCTTTGATAGGCTCTGGTTCGCTTTTATTAAACAACTTTGCAAAAAAGCCTTGTTGCTGTGGTTTTTTACTTGTGAGGTCATCGTATAAACGTTGTAAATGGCGCACTGCATTTTCTTGTGCTTGGTCATGTACAAAGTCATCGCGCTTAAGATCTTGCTGGTAAGTTTGCCAAGGAGTCATATCTAATTACATTTTAAACACAGTTTAATTTGCACAACATATTAACACGCATCTTAACTCGGGGTATATTACCCACAGGATGATTTATATTTGAATCAGGCATTATTAGATATTTTTTCCCAAAGGGGTAAAGTTATGGGCACAGTTACGTGGGTAGGTTTAATTATTATTACTGCTGTAGTGGCATTTTTTGTTGGTGCATTCGTTACTAAAAAGCAATTTAAGCAAGATGAATTAAAAGAACAAGCCGAGCAAGCACAAAACGCGCTTGAGCAGTATCGCCAAGATGTGGCCGATCATTTAGCAAGCACAGGTAAGCTTGTGAATAAAATGAAAGAAAACTACGACCAACTACTCAGCCATGTTGAAGAAACCAATCAACTCTTACTTGATGATAAAAACAAAGCACCTAGCGAGCCGTTTTTCTCTAAAGAAACAACAGAGCAATTACAAGCGTCTTTAAAAGAGCGCGAGGTTGACCGTTCATCTGCACAAGCACAACCTGCCGATTACGTCTCGGGTGAGTCTGGTTTATTTGCAGGGCAAAATGGCGATACAAAACCTGCAAAAGCCTCTTAACATACTGAGCACGCTAAAATGTTAGTACTATCTTGAGGAACTTTTTTTTGACCCCATAGTCTTTAAATGTAACAGCTTTATATTTAAATTCGAAAAGGCTGCTTATGCAGCCTTTTTGCTTTTCCTGTGATGTGGAGTACACCCTGACTATGAAAATGAAATTATCACTTATTAGTGCTGCAATCTTATCTACAAGCTTATTACTAAGCCCAATGGCCTCTTATGCAAAACTGCCTATTGCAGTTAACGGCCAACAATTACCCACACTTGCGCCTATGCTTGAGCAAATTACCCCTGGCGTTGTGAGCATTCAGGTTTCTGGCTCAAAAGAAGTGCGCCGCCGTGCAGACCCGCTTGAATACTTTTTTGGTAACCCTCAACCTCGTAGTCAAAAGCGCCAATTTAGCGGTTTAGGCTCAGGGGTTATTATTGATGCCGACGAAGGCTATGTAGTAACAAATAACCACGTAATTCAAGATGCCGAAAAAATGGTGGTAACGCTAGAAGACGGCCGTGAATTTGAAGCCACCAAAATTGGTACCGATAAAGAGTCTGATATTGCGCTATTACAAATAGATGCAGATGACTTAACCGAAGTTAAACTGGCAAATTCAGATAAATTGCGTGTCGGCGACTTTGCAGTAGCAATTGGTAATCCATTTGGTTTAAGCCATACAGTAACCTCGGGCATTGTAAGTGCATTAGGGCGTAGTGGTTTAAATATTGAAGGCTATGAAGACTTTATTCAAACCGATGCAGCTATTAACCAAGGTAACTCAGGAGGCGCTTTAGTTAACCTAAATGGTGAACTCATTGGTATTAATACTGCTATTTTAGGTGCCTCGGGTGGAAATGTTGGTATTGGCTTTGCCATTCCATCAAATATGATGAAAAACTTAGTTGACCAAATTATCGAACATGGCGAAGTTCGCCGTGGCTCACTGGGTATTTCTGGCCGCCCACTTGATGCAGGCCTTGCAAAAGCACAGCAACTTGACGTTAAACAAGGTGCTTACGTTATGCAAGTAATGGATGATACCGCAGCAAGCAAAGCAGGTATTAAAGCTGGCGATGTTATTATTAGTATTAATGGCAGCGATATTAGTGGCTTCCACGAGCTGCGCAGTAAAATAGCAACGTTAGGTGAAGGACGCGAAGTTAAATTAGGTATTTACCGCGATGGCAAAGTAAAAACCATTAAAGTAACGCTTGATGGTGCATCGGGTGTAACCGCCGCAGGCGATGAACTGCATCCTGCATTCCAAGGTGCGACGCTTGAAAACGTGCAAAAAAATGGCACTAAAGGTATTGAAGTCGCCACAGTAGATCCGCGTTCTCCTTCTGCACGTGTTGGCCTTGAAGAAGGTGATGTGATTGTACAAGTTAACCGCCAACGCGTAGAAAACATTCGTCAAATGAACAAAATTATCGAAGATACCCAAGGTAATATTGTACTTGGCGTTAAACGTGGCAGAGAGTCTATCTTTGTACTTATCCAATAAGTAACACGTTATAAATAAGCAATAAAAATAACAGCAGCACTTGCCGCTGTTATTTTTTTTGTGCCATCATAAAGAATTGCTCACTAACAATAAGAATCTCGTGCTGAAATTACTAAAATTTGTACTTCCCCCTTTGTTTGTCGGTTTAGGTATCGCTTTTTTAGTGGTTTTTTTCAGCCCTAATATGCGCGCCTCTTTACTACCTAATGTTCCCTTGCCCAGTGCTATGAGCTCGAATCACCTTAGTTTTGCTGACGCTGTTAAGCGTGCTGCACCGTCGGTAGTGACTATTTTTTCAGAAAGCATTTCTAAAGAGCCTCGCTATAAGCAACAAAACACCGTTCAAGAGCTTGGCTCTGGCGTAATTATGGCGCAAGATGGCTACATATTAACTAACTACCACGTTATAAATAATGCAGATCAAATCTTGGTTATATTAACCGATGGCCGACGCTTTTTTGATGTGCAGTTAATTGGCTTTGACACCATTACCGATTTAGCCTTATTAAAAATTAACGCCGACCACCTGCCAGTGATCCCCGTAAACGATAATTACACCACCAGTGTAGGTGATGTAGTGCTGGCCATTGGTAACCCACTCAATTTAGGGCAAACCATCACCCAAGGTATAATTAGTGCCACCGGTAAACAAAAAATTACCGATAGCCCGTATAACAACTTACTGCAAATGGATGCTGCTATAAATGTAGGTAACTCTGGCGGTGCTTTGGTTAATTCAAATGGTGATTTAGTGGGGATCACGTCTGCGCAGTTTAAAACTCGTGAAAATCTTAATATCCAAGGAATATTTTTTGCTGTTCCCTATTCGCTCGCTAAAGAAGTAATGGCAAAGCTAATACGCCATGGCCGTGTAGTACGTGGCTATTTAGGCTTTGAAGGCACCGCTGTAGATAGCACGGGCAAAGAGGTAAACGACAGCCTTACTGAGGTTGCTGGTATGCGCATCACCAATTTAGACCCATTAGGCCCTGCATGGCAAGCTGGCATTGAAGAGCAAGACATCGTTATTAAAATTGCAGGGTTAAGTGTGGCCAACCCGCAAAAAGTACTCGAAAAAATAGGCAATACACAGCCCGGTAAAGAAATAGAATTTGAGCTGTACCGAAACGGTAAAGTAGAAAAAATAATGGTTAGAGTTGCAGAGCTCGAAACTAAACTCTAACCAAAATGGCAATAAAAAGGTCGGATAGCAATACGCGTATCCGACCTTTTTTTATGTCTAAAGTAAACTGTGTTTAACTCAGCGCGCTTAATTTAGGAGCAAGTGTGCTCTCACCTCAAAGCGAATAAATATTATTGCGAATGGGTATTAGCTACTTCTGCGCTTAATATTGGCACCTAAGCCACTGAGTTTATCTTCAATGCGTTGATAGCCTCGGTCTACGTGGTAAATACGATCGACTACCGTTTCACCTTGCGCCACAATACCGGTTAAAATTAAGCTTGCAGAGGCGCGTAAATCGGTTGCCATTACTTGTGCGCCACTTAAACTTTGCGTTTCACCACAAATAGCGGTGTGCCCTTCTAAACGAATATTAGCGCCCATGCGTTGTAACTCTGGTACGTGCATAAAGCGGTTTTCAAAAATGGTTTCGGTAATTGTTGCACTACCATTAGCCACTACATTTAACGCGGTGAACTGCGCTTGCATGTCGGTTGGAAAACCAGGGTGTGGCATGGTTTTAATATTAACGGCTTTGAGCTCACGATTACGCATATCTAAATAAATGCTGTCATCGTTTACTTCAACTAATGCATTTGCGGCACGTAATTTTTCAATAACAGGCTCAAGTGAATGAAAATCTGTTTTTTTACAAAGTACTTCACCTGCAGCCATCGCTGCTGCAACTAAAAAAGTGCCCGTTTCAATGCGATCAGGTAAAATGCTGTGCTCACAGCCGCCTAAACGCTCTACGCCGTCAATTTCTATACGGCTTGTACCTGCACCAGTAATTTTTGCACCCATAGCAATTAGGCAATTGGCAAGGTCAATAATTTCGGGCTCGCGTGCTGCGTTTTCAAGCACCGTTTTACCATCGGCAAGTGCTGCGGCCATTAGTAAGTTTTCGGTTGCGCCAACACTGACCATTTCCATGAAAATTTCAGCGCCTTTAAGGCGGCCTTCTACCTTTGCATTGATATAACCGTTTTCAACGTTTATTTGTGCGCCCATGCGCTCTAAACCTTGAATATGTATATCAACCGGACGTGCACCTATAGCACAGCCACCAGGTAGCGATACCTGCGCCTCACCAAAACGCGCTACTAAAGGCCCTAGAGCCAAAACAGAGGCACGCATTTGCTTAACTAAATCATAAGGAGCAAGCGTTTTATTAACGGTCGCGCCATCAATATACAGTGTATCGCCTTGCCAATTTACAGTTGCGCCTAAGGTGCTTAAAAGCGCCTCAGTGGTCACAATATCGCGAAGGCGAGGAACATTCGTAAATGTACTTTTACCATCGGCAAGCAGTGCGGCAAACAAAATTGGTAATGCGGCATTTTTAGCGCCAGAAATAGTTACTTCACCCGCAAGTGAAGTGCCACCTTGAATTACAAACTGATCCATTAAGAGGCCTTAACTATTGAGGTAAAATAAATTTTTGTTCACGCTTCCACTCAGTTGGCGTAAATGCACGAATTGATACAGCGTGAATTGTACCGTCTGAAATAGTATTCATTAATGGGCCATAAACTAGCTGTTGCTTTTTAACGCGGCTTAAACCGTCAAAGCACTCACCTACTGCAATTACTTCATAATGGCTACCATTGGCTTTTACTTTTACTTCAGATAATTGAAGTTCGTCGCGTAATAATGTTTCGACTTGGCTAGTTTCCATAACTCTCACTCAAATAAAGTTGTTACCTGACCCAACTGCATTAAATTTTGCAATTGCTCAGGTGGATTTTGCAATTCAAGGCGTGTGCCCTGTTGCTTAAATTCAGCAAAAGAGTGAATTAACCAAGCTAAGCCCGCTGTGTCAACCCTCATTACCTCACAAAGGTCAAAATAGATGGTTTTATGCTTACTTAATGACTTGGCGTTCAGAAGCTGTTCATTGCCAATTGAGCTGCGGGTAAGTTCACCACTTACCCTATAGTGCTGCTCATCTACTTGGCTAATTGCCAATTTAGTCATTGCTGTTGTTGCCTCTAAATTGCACAGGTAACTGGCTCTTTTGCTCTAGTAATTTGCTTACGTGTGCAATACCTTGCTGGCGTAAAATACCTTGTAGCTCACTTTGTTTTGCATCGAGTAAGCTAATTCCTTCTGCAATCATATCGTATGCGCGCCACTCGCCGCTGCGATCTTCACGTACTTTAAAATCAATTTTTATGTCAGGTTTGCCATCTTCTGTAATTTTAGTTTTTACTACAACTACATCTTTGCCTTTAAATGGCTGCTCTGCGCCAAATTCTACATGTTGGTCAGTGTATTGAGTAAATACCCCCGCGTAAGTAGCAACTAAATAGCTTCTAAACGCGCCAATAAATTCTTGGATATCTTTAATTGCTTTGGCTTTTTCGGCTTCATCGGTAATTGCACGCACTTTAGACACTTCACTACCCAACACACGAAGTGCTGCATATTTGTAGTCTATGTAAGGCATCAGCTCTTCTTCTACAATAACACGAAGGTGCTCTTTATCTTTAGTGATAAGCGGTTGATCTTTTTTAATGCGCTCAAATGTATGCTCTGCTACCTGACGCACCATCTTGTTAGGATCTGTCAGTTTAACTTCGGCTGCGCTAACACTTTGCACAGCTAGGGTTGCACTAAGTGCAATAACGGCTAAAAACTGTTTCAACATAATAATTACTCACTACCTTGGTTGAATAAAAACTGCCCAATTAACTCTTCTAAAACAAGTGCAGACTTAGTATCTGTGATTGAATCACCATCACCTAACGCTTTGCTCTCTACGCCAAATAACTCATCGATTGCTTGATCTTGTGCGTTTTCGGTCACTGTCTCACCTAAACAGCGCTGCTCTGCTGCATTAGGAGAAATAACAGGGTGAATACCTAAGTACTGCTCCCCTAAAATACCCGATGTTAAAATTGAGATTGAGCTAGTATCTGAAAAACGACATAAATACTGTGCATCTATCGTCATATTTACCACAGGCAAAAACTCCTGTGGGTGTACATAAATAGATTCAACACGGCCAATCACTACACCGCCAACTTTTACCGGTGCACGCGCTTTAAGTGAGCCGATATTTTCAAACTTTGCATTTAGCGTGTAGGTTTCGCCCGACCCGCTAATACCCGAATTAGCCACTTTAAGTGCTAACATTGCAAACGCTAAAATGCCTAATGCGACAAAAAAGCCAACTAAAATCTCTAATTTCCGTGAATTCATTATCTATACCCTATTAGCTGGTAAACATTACCGCTGTCAAAATAAAGTCAAACCCTAATACTGCCAGTGATGAGTGAACGACTGTTTCTGTTGTTGCTTTACTGATCCCTTCTGAGGTTGGGATACAGTCGTAGCCCTTATAAAGCGCAATCCAGGTCACTACCATGGCAAATACAAAACTTTTTATCATGCCGTTTAATACATCTTCTTGAAACGATACTTGCGATTGCATTATCGACCAAAAGCTGCCGGTATCTACGCCTAACCAATCAACCCCAACTAAATGAGCACCGATAATAGCAACCGCAGAAAAAATAAGTGCAAGCAATGGCATACTAATAAAACCTGCCCAAAAACGCGGTGCAATAATGCGCTTGAGAGGATCAATGGCCATCATTTCTAGTGAAGAGAGTTGCTCGGTGGCTTTCATTAAGCCTATTTCTGCCGTTAGCGCACTTCCAGCGCGCCCAGCAAATAATAGCGCTGTAACCACAGGGCCTAGTTCGCGTAATAAACTAAGTGCAACTAATGGGCCTAGGCTGTCTTCGGCGCCATAGCCAACCAGTACAGTGTAACCTTGCAGCGCAAGCACCATACCAATAAACAAACCCGACACCATAATAATTAATAATGATTGCGAACCAACCATATAAAGTTGGCGCACTAACAGCGGTGTGCCTTTTTTAAAGTTAGGTACATTCCACAATGCATTAAAAAGCATGTTGGCAGAGCGCCCTAATGCAGCAAAACGCCCCAGCGTTTTATGACCTAACTTTTGAAATAAATCCAACATTAAGCGTTTTCTCCTAACAGCTCATCAGCATACGTTTGTGCAGGGTAATGAAATGGCACAGGCCCATCCGATAACCCTTTTAAAAACTGCTGTACTAATGGAGATTCATGATTACGCATTTCATCCGGTGTCCCTGCCCCTATTACGCCTTGATCGGCAATAATAATAACGTGATCGGCAATACTCATTACCTCCGTCACATCGTGGGTTACAATAAGGGATGATAAACCTAGCACTTCATTTAACGACTTAATAAGCTTTACCAATACGCCCATAGATATTGGGTCTTGGCCGGCAAAAGGCTCATCATACATAATAAGTTCTGGATCCAGTGCAATAGCACGTGCAAGTGCTGCTCGTCTGGCCATACCGCCAGAAAGCTCAGAAGGCATTAAATCTTTTGCACCGCGTAAACCCACCGCTTGCAGTTTCATTAATACGACTAGTTTAATTAACGCTTCACTTAACTTGGTGTGCTCTCGCAGAGGAAATGCAATGTTGTCAAATACCGACATATCAGTAAATAACGCACCGCTTTGAAACAGCATGCTCATTTTGGTTCGTGCCGCATATAACTCTTTGCGCGACATACTAGGAATACTGCCACCTTCGAATAAAATATCGCCGGCGTCAGGCTTAAGCTGCCCACCAATTAAGCGTAGCATTGTGGTTTTGCCAATTCCGCTTGGCCCCATAATCGCTGTTATCTTACCTTTAGGAACACTAAAACTCATATTTTTATATATGGTTCTATCGCCTCGCGAAAAGCTAACATCCTTGACTTCTACTATTGATTGCGACAAGTCGCTCTCCGTAACAATGTTCACTCGTGCTCCTATTTTAAGGGTTTTTTAGCCAAGATGGAAAAAACAATTCGTAAGATTTTGTAATACGCCTACAAAAAGCGCTCTAAGGCTGAAGTAAATTGCCTTAACCTTTGCTTAAGCGCATAAAATTCACGCACTGCAATAGTAGACCCTGCTCTTTTGCTTATACTTTCATGTTGGCTTTTGTTACTATTCGCGCCATCTGTATTTTGAACATCTGGCTTAACATAATGGTTACCTCGTTTGTTATTTTAATTCTTGGTTTTGCTGCACTTGTGTGGAGCGCCGACCGATTTGTATACGGTGCGGCAGCGCTTGCTAAAAACTTTGGAGTCCCTACTTTAATTGTTGGCTTAACGGTTGTTGCTATGGGTTCTTCGGCCCCTGAAATGATGGTATCGGCCTCGGCTGCTTTGGCAAATAAAACCGACACAGCGGTCGGTAACGCGGTAGGTTCAAATATAACAAACATCTTACTTGTGTTAGGTATTACTGCGCTGCTACGCCCTTTGAGTGTGTCATCAAGCACTTTAAAACGCGAAATGCCGCTTGTTATGCTGGTATCCTTGGCTACGTGGTATGTATTTTCAGACAACTACTTCTCGCTCACCGAAGGGGTGGCGTTGCTAGTTGCATTTGCTGTATTTATTGGCGGTTTGATTGTGGTTTCTTTGCGCGCAAAAAATCAAGATGACCCTTTTGTTTCAGAAGCCTGCGATGAGGTTCCTAACGATGTACCAACTAAAAAAGCCGTTTTATGGCTAATTGTCGGCATGGTTTTATTGCCTGTTAGCTCACACTTTTTAGTTGGTTCAGCAGTCGATATTGCTAAATACTTTGGTTTAAGCGACTTAGTAATTGGCTTAACCATTATCGCTATCGGCACAAGCTTGCCTGAACTTGCAGCTTCTGTAGCGGGTGTACTTAAAAACGAAGATGATTTAGCCCTAGGTAATATTGTGGGCTCAAATATATTTAATATTTTAGCGGTATTACCGCTTGCAGGTATTATTAACCCATCAGTGGTTGACCCGTCACTTGCAAACCGCGACATACTTATTATGTTAGGTGCTACGCTTGCGCTTATTATTATGTCATTGAACTTTAGAGGTTCTCAGCGTATCAATAGAGTAGAAGGTGGCCTATTACTCATCGCATTTTTGGCGTACCAAGGTTATATTTTTAGTCAAGTAGGGTAACAATGGCACAACTAAATTTTATAGAGCAAGGTTTACGCGTATTAAACATTGAACGCCAAGCGCTTGCTGATATTACACAATACGTTGACGAAAACTTTCATAGTGCGTGTCAGCTCATGTTTGATTGCCAAGGCCGCATTATTGTTATTGGCATGGGTAAATCAGGCCATATTGGTAATAAAATTGCTGCTACCCTTGCAAGTACAGGCAGCCCTGCTTTTTTTGTTCACCCAGGCGAAGCAAGCCATGGTGATTTAGGCATGATAACCAAAAATGACGTGGTTATGCTTATATCAAACTCGGGCGAAACCAGCGAAGTACTTAATATTATTCCGGTGCTTAAACGCCTTGGCGCAAAAATAATATCGATGACGGGTAACCCGCTCTCTACTATGGCAAAACTTGCCGATGTGCACGTATGTATAAAAGTAGAACAAGAAGCCTGTTTATTAGGTTTAGCGCCTACAGCAAGTACCACTGCTACTTTAGCGATGGGTGATGCAATGGCGGTTGCGCTTTTAGAAGCACGCGGCTTTACCGCCGATGACTTTGCACTCTCTCACCCTGGCGGCAGTTTAGGTAAGCGATTGTTGCTCACTTTAAAAGATGTAATGCACAGCGGCACAAACACCCCTATTATAGGTGTAACGCAAACAATTAAAGACGCGTTAATAGAAATGTCAGCCAAAGGCCTGGGCATGACCGCTATTGTAGATAACAATCAACAGCTTGCAGGCCTTTTTACCGACGGTGACTTACGCCGTATTTTAGAGCAAAGAGTTGATATACATAGCACCGCTATTAGCCAGGTTATGACTAAGTCATGCACAACCGCCACGGCCGATATACTTGCAGCTGAAGCCCTAAACATAATGGAAAACAAACGTATTAATGGTTTAATTGTGGTCAATGATAAAAACCAGCCAATAGGCGCCTTAAATATGCAAGACCTCTTAAAAGCAGGAGTATTATAAATGCAATTTGAAGATCTCTATCAACCGCTAAGCGATGATGCCAAAGCACGCGCCAAAAAAGTAAAACTACTCATATGCGATATTGATGGTGTATTTTCTGATGGCCGAATTTACCTCGGTAACCAAGGCGAAGAATTAAAAGCATTTAATACAAAAGATGGTTTTGGCATTAAAGCGCTGATCAATAGCGGTTTTGAAGTTGCGGTTATTACGGGGCGTCACTCAGAAATAGTGCAAACTCGCATGAGCAGCTTAACCGTGCAGCACATTTATCAAGGCCAAGAAGACAAACTTATTGCTTATCAAGAACTCAAAAACACTTTAAAGTTAACTGATGAACAAATAGCCTATATTGGCGACGATGGCCCTGACATGCCAGTAATGGAGCGCGTTGGCTTTGCCGTTGCAGTTAACGATGCGCACCCGCTAATTAAGCGCTTATCGCATTACACTACGCAAATGCCTGGCGGCTTTGGCGCCGTTAGAGAGCTCACAGACTTACTTATGCTAGAGAATGGCATAGCGCTTACAACACAAGGCACCAGTTCATGAATGCAGCACGCGTTATACTCAGTGCGTTATTCATCGGCTGTATGGTTTGGCTTTGGTACCCTTATTTTACCCAAACCAATGTAGCGCCAGAGCAAGAACCTGAAGTAATTGCAAAGCCCGATTACACCGCTATAGAGCTTAAGCAAACAGCCTATGACGAGCAAGGCAAAATAAGCCATAAAGTCACAGCGGCTAAAATGGAGCTGTACCAACAGCTTGGTTTTACGTTTTTTGAAAAACCTATTTTCACCTTGTATAACGAAAAGCAAACATGGCGAATAAATGCAGACGAAGCAACGCTTTACGAAGATAAACAACTTATTTTAGAAGGCAATGTGGTTGCTAAAAATTTAGTTGATAACGCCATGATAGATAACATCGATGCCGATAACATCGAAGTCGACATTAAAGCGCTAACAATGCGCTCTGAGCAGCCAGTGGTTGTCACTGGGCCTAATTTAAAAATTGTCGGTAAAGGCCTTGAAGCCGATTTAAAAACCGAAGTAATAAAACTAATTAACCATACGCGAACAATATATTATGACCAATAAACTCACTAAAATACTTATTATCCCATCGCTAATGCTTGCATTTAGCGCCTCTGCTGCTGAGCCTGCTGCTCAACCGCCAGCAAATCAAATTTCTATTAGTGCAGACCGTCAAGAAGGCCAACTTAAAGAAAACGTAGGTATTTTTGAAAAGAACGTCGAAATTGTGCATGGCAATCGCAAAATTACAGCCGACCGACTCGAAGTACATAAACGTGAAGACTTAGGGGATAACAAACAACTCCTTATTGCCACTGGCAGCCCAGCCTACTTCGAAGAAAAACAAGACGATGGTACCGTAATGAGCGCCAGTGCAAACGAAGTACGTTACGACGTAGCAAAGCGCTTTTTAACGCTTGTTGGCGATGCTGAAGTCGCACAAGCCGGTCAAAAAATTAATGCTAAAAGTATTACCTACGATATGCAGCAGCAGCTTATTAGCGCAGAAAAAGACGAAAACTCTACGGATCGTGTCCACACAATTTTAGTGCCTGTTGAAGCAAAAATTAAAGAAAAAACAGGTAACGAAGGTCAACCATGAGCACCTTAAAAGCAGAACTATTAGCAAAAAGCTATAAAGGCCGCCAAGTTGTAAAAAATGTAGGCCTTGAAGTAGAAGCCGGCAGCATTGTTGGCTTATTGGGCCCTAATGGCGCAGGTAAAACCACCACCTTTTACATGATTGTAGGGTTAGTACCTAGCGACAAAGGTAAAATTTCTATTGATGATAACGACATTACGTTATTACCTATGCACAGCCGCGCCCGCTTAGGCATTGGCTATTTGCCGCAAGAGTCATCAATATTTAGAAAGCTGACAGTTTATCAAAACCTAATGGCGATTTTAGAAACGCGTAAAGAGCTCAATAAAGCCGCGCGAGAAGAAACGCTTAACAACTTACTTGATGAATTTAGTATTCAGCATATTCGCGATAGCCAAGGTATGGCGCTTTCTGGTGGTGAACGCCGCCGTGTAGAAATTGCCAGAGCACTGGCAGCAAACCCTAAATTTATTTTATTGGATGAGCCTTTTGCTGGTGTTGATCCGATTTCAGTGTTAGATATAAAGAAAATAATAGAACATCTTAAAAACCGTGGCATTGGCGTATTAATTACCGATCACAATGTAAGAGAAACCCTTGATGTTTGTGAAAAAGCCTACATTGTTTCTCATGGGGAGCTAATTGCATCTGGCACCCCAGAACACGTATTAAATGACAAAACTGTACGCGATGTTTATTTAGGCGAGCAATTTAGGCTGTAACATTTAAGCCACACCTACAAGCATCTGCTAATATTAATTATAACAACATAAAAGGATTGTTAGAGATACATGAGGCAATCATTACAGCTGCGCATGGGCCAGCAACTTACAATGACTCCACAATTGCAACAAGCGATTCGCTTGCTGCAGCTCAGTACATTGGATCTCCAGCAAGAAATACAAGAAGCACTTGATAGCAACCCGCTATTAGAAGTAGAAGAGCAAGATTACACGGAAGAGTCGGCTGGAAAAAATGAACAAAAAGCAGATACGGATGATGTAACCGTAAGCGCATCGGCTGACGATACAACTAGCGAGTACGAGCAAGACAGTGGCGAAGCTTTAAATAAAGACACCGTTAGCGATGATATGGCAATGGATGTAACCTGGGATGAGTACATGAGCGCAGCCCCTGCGGCATCCTCAGGCCCAATGCCGGAAGATGAGTCTATTTATCAAGGTGCCTCTACTGAAACGCTACATGAGTATTTAATGTGGCAGCTTCAGCTTACTCCTTTTAGCCCAACTGACGAAGCCATTGCTATTGCCATTGTAGAAGCTGTAGATGACTCGGGTATTTTAACGCTAAGTTGCGAAGAAATTTTAGAGAGCTTTAACCAAGAAAACGATGACGAAGTTGAAGTTGAACTTGATGAAATAGAAGCCGTTTTAAAGCGTATTCAGTTATTTGACCCTGTAGGTATAGCCGCGCGCAGTTTACAAGAGTGCTTGTGTATTCAGCTAAACCAGTTTGATAAAGACACCCCTTTTATAGAACAAACTAAAATGATCTTAACCGATCACATTGATCTATTAGCGGCACGCGACTATCGTACATTAATGAAAAAGACTAAGCTTAAAGAAGACGAGCTTAAAGAGGTCATGACCCTAATACATACCCTCAACCCAAAACCTGCAGATACAATAGTAAGGGAAGAGTCGGAGTATGTAATACCAGATGTATCGGTTAAAAAAATAAAAGGCCGCTGGGTGGTAGAGCTAAACCCAGATAGCATGCCAAAAATACGCGTAAATAGTCAGTACGCGGCTATGTCACGTACCGTAAAATCAAGTGGTGATAGCCAGTTTATTCGCTCTCACTTACAAGAAGCTAAATGGTTTATAAAAAGCCTTGAAAGCAGAAACGACACGCTGCTTAAGGTAACAAACTGTATTGTAAAACAGCAACAGGCATTTTTTGAACATGGCCCAGAAGCCATGAAGCCAATGGTTTTAAACGATGTTGCTGAAATGGTAGAAATGCATGAATCGACAATTTCGCGTGTTACTACGCAAAAATATATGCATACGCCACGTGGTATTTTTGAGCTTAAGTATTTTTTCTCAAGCCACGTAAGCACTGAAAACGGCGGCGAGTGTTCATCAACCGCAATACGTGCCCTAATTAAAAAGCTAATTGCCGCGGAAAACTCAGCTAAACCATTGAGTGATAGTAAAATTGCGGATATATTGGCAGAGCAAGGAATTAAAGTAGCTAGACGCACAATAGCAAAATACCGTGAATCGCTAGCTATTCCACCGTCAAATCAGAGAAAGAGTTTGATATAAGACGTAAAAAACAAAGAGGAAATGCTTATGCAACTAAACCTAACTGGTCGTCACGTAGAAGTAACTGATTCACTTAGAGACTATGTAAATAATAAATTTGCAAAGCTAGAAAGGCACTCAGATCATATTAGCAATGTGCATGTCATTCTCGATGTAGAAAAACTCAACCAAAAAGCAGAAGCGACTATTCATGTAAGTGGCGCAGATTTATTTGCCTCAACAGAGCACCAAGATATGTATGCCGCTATAGACTCGTTGATTGACAAGCTCGATCGTCAAGTCATAAAACATAAAGAGAAGCTTGCTAGACACTAATATTATGAAATTAAGTACATTAGTATGCCAGGACTGCAGCAAAGCTGCGGTCCTTTTTAGTAGTAAAAAAAGAATTTTAGAGTTTATCAGTGAGCTTGCTCATGAAAAGCTCCCCTACTTACCACAACAAGATATTCTTAATGCGCTGGCAAGCAGAGAAAAGCTAGGCAGTACTGGTATTGGCCGGGGGATCGCCATTCCTCATGGCAGAATGGGTGGCGTAGAAGAGCCGCTGGCTTTAGTACTTGTTAGCGACACACCTGTTAACTTTGATGCTATTGATAACTGCCCTGTTGATATTTTTGTTGCACTCATCGTACCAGATGGCGATAACCAACAGCACCTAAAGACTCTGGCAACCATAGCTGATAAACTGAGCAACAAAGAATTTTGTAAACAGCTGCGTAGTGCTAAAACCGATGCAGAGCTGTATCAAGTAATTGTTGATCAATCGTAGTAAATACTAAGGGCTATAAATGGAGTTAATTATCATAAGCGGCCGTTCTGGTTCAGGTAAGTCGGTTGCTTTACGCGTGGTTGAAGATTTAGGCTATTATTGCGTAGATAATATTCCGGTCAACTTACTGCCCTCTTTAGTGCGAAGTGTTTCAGATAACTATGACAAAATAGCCGTTAGTATAGATGTTCGTAATATCCCCAAAGAACAAGACGAATTTAACGATATTCTCGAGTACCTTCCTGACTTTGCTAAACCCACACTGTTTTATTTAGATAGTGATGATCAAACACTGATCAAACGTTTTTCAGAAACACGCAGATTACACCCTTTATCCATCGATTCGCTGCCGCTTGATTTAGCAATAAAAAAAGAAAAAGAGCTGCTTGATGTACTCGTAACGCGCGCTGACTTTATGCTTGATACTACCGATTTAAGTGTGCACCAATTAGCAGAGTCAATTCGCGAAAAAATACTGGGTAAAAAAGATAAGCAACTTATTGTAACGTTTGAATCGTTTGGCTTTAAACACGGCATACCTAAAGAAGCTGATTATGTTTTTGATGCTCGCTTTTTGCCAAACCCCCACTGGGAGCCTGAACTTAAACCGCTTACGGGCCTTGATCAACCAGTAAAAGATTTTTTGGCAAATCACAGCATAGTGCAAAAATTCACTTGGCAAATTCAAACCTTTGTACAAACTTGGTTGCCACACTTAGAGCGTAATAACCGTAGTTACCTCACTATTGCAATAGGCTGCACTGGTGGTCAACACCGCTCGGTTTATTTAGCGCAAGCCATTGGTGAGAGCTTTGCTATGACGCATCCGAATGTCAAAATTCGTCATCGTGAGCAAGAAAAGTAACCTTAAAATAATAACCTGTTCAGTTTAGGTATAGTAATTTATGCGCTGTGAAGACACATTTTTAATAAAAAATAAATTAGGCTTACACGCCAGAGCGGCAACGGTCCTTGCGCAATTAGCTGTGCAGTTTGATGCTAAAATCACCTTACACCAAGATGATAAAGAAGCCGCAGGCGACAGCGTATTAGCTTTAATGCTACTTGAAAGCAGTAAAGGTAAAGAAGTTAAAGTAGTCTGTGAAGGCCCTGATTCAGAGCAAGCTTTGCATGCGGTTGGGCAATTAATTGCACAACGATTTAACGAGCAAGAATAATTTAAAGCACCATAGCCTTATAAGTTAAAGTCTTATCAGGCTGAACTATAAAGATTTAGTAAGTTAGGGTATTCCGACTCGCCTAATTTAGTGCTTTAATTTAAGGTAATAAAGCCATGCCCCTGCTAAATTTGGTTACTTAATTTTAAACACTAATTTAGCCCCAGCATTGGGTTTAACACAAAAAATAAAGAAAATAACAGTGGGCAACACCACTTACTAAACACCTTTCCATTACACAAAAATATTTAGGATGCCAATGCCAGAAGCGTTTGAACAAGACTATCCACTACAGCAACTAAAACAAGTGACTAAATCACTTAATAGTGGGCAATTTGTTCAAGTAAGACGCATGCTAGCAAAAACAGCACCTTGTGATACAGCACTGCTGCTTGAATCCTCTCCGCATAAAATTAGACGCATGCTTTGGCAACTGGTTGACCCAGATGTGCAAGGGGATGTGCTAGAAGAGCTCTCTGAAGATGTACGTTTAGGTATCATTGCACAAATGGAACCTGAGCATATTGCCGCGGCCACTGAGGATATGGGCCACGATGATTTAGGTGAAGTCCTACGTAGCCTACCTGATACCGTGTACAAAGATGTGGTTAGCGCTATGGATACGCAAGACCGCGAACGCGCTACACAGGCCCTATCTTACCAAGAGCGCTCTGCAGGCGCGCTAATGAACACCGATACGGTGACCATTCGCCCAGACGTTACACTTGATGTTGTGCTGCGTTATATTAGGCTACGCGGTGAGCTGCCAGAGGGCACCGATGATTTATACGTTGTTGATAAACATAACTGTTTTTTAGGTGCATTATCACTTAGTACACTGTTAACTAATCCGCCTGAAAAAATTGTTCAAGATTTAATGGATGAAGACTGTGAGTCTATCCCTATTTCGATGGATGAAAGTGAAGTTGCTCAGTTGTTTGAGCGCCATAACTGGATATCGGCCCCTGTAGTCGATGATAACGCCCACTTGCTTGGGCGTGTCACTATTGATGATATTGTTGATGTTATTCGTGAAGATGCGGAGCACAGCTTATTAAGCCTTGCTGGTCTTGATGATGAAGAAGACACCTTTGCACCTGTTTTAAAAAGCTCAAAAAAACGCTCAGTATGGCTTGGCGTTAACTTACTCACAGCCTTAGCTGCCGCCTTCGTGGCCAGCTTTTTTGAAAGCACCTTAGATATATTACCTATTTTAGCTGTACTCAATGGCATTGTGCCCTCAATGGGTGGTGTAGCAGGTAGCCAATCTTTAACTCTGGTTATTCGCGGTATTGCCGTGGGCCATATTAACCAAACGAACCAACGATTTTTAATGGCTAAAGAGCTGGCGATAGGCGCATTAAACGGGGTTATTTGGTCAATACTTATAGCCAGTGTAATTGCGCTTTGGCAATGGGATTTTATGCTTGGCGGCGTGCTCGCATTTGCAATGTTTATGAACCTTGTAGTGGCCGGTGTTGCTGGCGCATGTATTCCTATTTTATTGAAAAAAATGAATATAGACCCTGCACTTGCCGGTAGTGTTGTACTTACAACAGTAACTGATATTGTCGGTATTTTTGCCTTTTTAGGCACCGCAACGTGGCTACTTATTTAGCAACCTGAACTCAGGTTAAGTAGCCACTACACACTAAAACATATAATTAAATTGGTGAGCCCGGTGGCATTGGTAAACCACTGAAGTTTTCAGGCCACTTACCTACTTTTAAAAACTGTTTTATTTGCTCTGCTAAATACTGTTTAAATGCGCTTTCTCCTACACTGGTATTACTTAACATTGAGTTTTGATTGTACTCTTTACTTAGTTTTACCAAGTAGTAACGTAACTGCGCCTGCACCTCTGGGCTTACCTTGTCACTAGTGACTAAATCCGCCATATTTTTTGCAGTTAAAAACTGCACCCGCTGGGTGATTTTGCCTTTCATTGTATTAGGTGATGACACATTAAACACCTGGCTATAAAGCTGCTCTAGCAACTCATCTAAGCTGTAAAAATTATAATTACGAACTTGTTGTTGAGCTAAACGATTCAAACGTTGTGGGTTTAATAATAACGATAAACTATGCTGCGCAGCTACTTCTGGCAAGGCCATCGCATCAAGTGTTATACCCGTACGCCCTGTTATGCTTTCACGCGATTTAGACTCGCCATACGCTTTTGGCGGAATAAGCGCTAACACCGACTCAGGCAAAATTAAATTAGCCGGTTTTAATGTTGTTAAAATAGCACTAAGCGCCGCTTGCTGCTGCGCTTTTGCAACCACTTGTGCGCCCTTAGCAGGTGAGTCGTTACGTGTTTCGTATTTGTAGTTAACCCCCGCAATTAGCTTAACTGCAGCCTCTACTTGATAGCGATGAAATAAATAAAGCGGCACGAGTTTTTCTTCTAACTGCGAGAGTGCATCGCCCGTTTTAATGTTGTTAATACCAAATTGCGAAAGCGCTTTTTTACGTACATCAAGCACTCTAAGTAACTCTTGCGCTGGGTTAGTACCGTTATCCCATAAGTGCGCTGTAGGGTGTGCCCCGCCCTTTGCGCGTGCGTCGCTATCAGATATAAACTCAAGGCCCTTCGTTTTGTTCTCTTTTAATATTGCTGCAAGCTCAGCACTTTCATCTTGATTAGTAAAGTCGCTGTAACCATATTTAATAACTTGGGTATCCCATACGCCCATACCGCTTGCATAGCCGCGGGTTACATCAAGCTCGCCTTGCTCGTTAAAGCTAAGTAATGGGTGCGGGTAATCCATAACCGACGCTCTATCCCCCACCGAGGCTGCAAAGTTATGTGCAATGCCCAGCGTATGGCCAATTTCGTGTGCACTTAACTGGCGAATCCTATCAAGTGCCATTGCCTGTAAGTTTTTAGCCGGCTCGTTACCTTTTAAATAAGGCGCACCGAGGGCTTCTGCAATTAAAATATCTTGGCGTACACGCAATGAGCCTAGTGTTACATGCCCTTTGAGTATTTCGCCGGTACGAGGGTCTATAACAGAGCTTCCGTAAGACCATCCACGTGTAGCACGGTGTACCCACTGAATAACGTTATAGCGAATATCCATAGGATCAGCATTGCTTGGCAATACTTTGACTATAAATGCGTTTTTATAGCCTGCTGCGCTAAAGGCATCATTCCACCACTTACCGCCTTCAAGTAACGCGCTTTTAACCGGCTCAGGCACGCCAGGATCTAGGTAGTAAGTAATGGGCTCAACGGGTTCACTAATCGGTAAACTTGGATCTTTTTTAGCTAAGCGATGACGCGGTATATAGCGCACAAACATAGATTCACCAAGGGGGGCTGCATAGTCTTTGTGCTCAATGCTCCAATACCCTGATTGCGGGTCAAATTTACGTGGCGTGTATTTATCATCAGGTAATTTAATAAGTGAGTGGTGCATATGTACAGTAAGTGCGTATGCATCGGCGCTTACTTGGCGCACAAATTTACCTGGTTTAGTGCCCTTAAACGTTAATACTGCTTCAAGCTCGGTATTTTTTACAAATGCTTTTGAGCGATTCATATACACAGCGCTGCGTGATTCATCAAGGCTAAAACTGCCTTGCTTGCGCGCTGCAAGCGTACGGCTTACCCCGTGCACATCGCTTAATAAATAAGGTGTGTAATCAATCAGGAGCGTTTTTTCGCTTTGCGCTACCACTTTAAAGCCCGCTAAAATACTGGATGCAAAGGCCTCTTTAATACTTTGCTGCTCAGCTTTGTTAGTGGTATTAGCGCGATAATATGTATTTAGCGCGCGCAACATTACTTTATCGCCAAAACGCTCAAACTGAACTAAATGCGTGTTACCAAGTTGGCCTCTATCTAAGCCTATATCGTTAGAGCCAACACCATAGGGTAAGCTTTGCTGAAGCAAAAATTGCTGCTCTAATTTATCTACTTTTAAAAATACTTTGCCGTTTTGAGTATCGTAATAAAACGAAAAGTACCCAGGAAAGTGATTCATTTGCGCAGTAAATTCATCTATAGGCTTAATTGCTGCGTGCGCTTGGGTTATCATAGAGCACAGCACAGTAAAGAATATGTAACTTATTAGTGGTATTTTTTTCATAATCTTATCTTTGTTATTGGCGTTTTAAGTACGATTAGGTGGCACCATTATTACAGTGCTATTTAAACAATACAGGTATTTAAGACGAAATTCAGCGCACTAAGTTAATCTCTCTCACATTTAGATTAGCTAGTACACGTTATCAGGAAAATAGAATGCGTAGACTCCCACCAATATTACTAGAAGACGGTTGTCCTAGAGAACTTTTATCGTTAATTAGAACCATTTTAGCAGCATGTAAAGAAATTTCGTTTCGTGTTGGCCAAGGTGCGCTTTCTGGCGTATTAGGCTCAACGCTTGATGAAAACATTCAAGGTGAAACCCAAAAAAAGCTCGATGTATTATCTAATCAGCTTTTAAAAGATATTTTACTGGAGTCTGGGTCAGTTAAAGCCATCGCCTCAGAAGAGGAAGACTACACAGTAGCTGGCAACCAAGACGCTAAATACATTGTGGCGTTTGACCCGCTTGATGGCTCATCAAATACCGATATTAACTCGCTAGTGGGTACTATATTTTCAATTATGGAAGCCCCAGAAGGCTCAGATGCCGCCGATCAAAGTATTTTTATGCAGCCAGGCCACAAACAAGTTGCTGCAGGTTACGTGCTTTACGGCCCATCAACTATGCTTGCACTTACTACAGGTAAAGGCACGCGCATGTTTACGCTAGATAAAACCCAAGGTAGCTTTTTACTAACACAAGACTTTGCCACTATCCCTGCTGATACAAACGAATTTGCCATTAATGCGTCAAACCAGCGTCATTGGCAGCCAGCAATGCAAAACTATATTAATGACTTACTCGCTGGCGATACCGGCCCACGTGCTAAAAACTTTAACATGCGCTGGATTGCCGCTATGGTTGGCGATGTGCACCGTGTACTTAGCCGTGGTGGTTTATTTACCTACCCAACCGACACCAAAGATGCAAATAAACCTAATAAGCTACGTTTACTGTACGAAGCCAACCCCATGGCTATGCTAGTTGAGCAAGCAGGTGGCATCGCATCTACGGGTACGGAGCGTATTATGGATATTCAACCCGATGCAATCCACCAACGTGTGGCGGTAATATTAGGCTCTAAAAACGAAGTAGAAACGTGCTTGGGATACCATAAGTAAATAAGTTGTCTGTTGTAAAAAATACTAAGCCGCATTTAATTTAAATACGGCTTTTTTATTTATTCGTTACATATAACCGCAGTAAGTTGGCATCTAAAATAAGAGTCAGCCTAAATATCTAGTCCTTCAATAATGCCAGTAATTGTTCAAGCTTTTGGCTATCAAGCTCTCCCATTTGCTCACTATTACTGAGCGCAAAAATAACCCCTTCGTGTTCGGCGCAATTTATATCATCTCGCGATTCAACCACATTTGCCCATAACTCTAAATCATCTATCTCTATTTCGTGGTTTACACAACGTGTTAGCACGTCAATCAATACCGGCTTTGTGAGTGTATAACCGGGAGCACTTTCCTCTGCTGGGGTAGAAATAATAACGCTAATAGCATCATCTCTTTGCTCACCAAAGGTAATAAATTCGGCCAATGCTTTTTGTATATTCATAATATTTGTTATTCTTGCTGTTCTACTGCTGATAAGACTTAAAATGACGAGATTAAACTGCTCACAATGCCACACTGCGCTTAGTTGTAATGTAAACGATATAAATGCATGCTGGTGTAACCAATTACCTGCTATTTTACCGCTTGAAGAGTCAGCAACAAGCTGTTTATGCCCGCAATGTACGCTTAATAAAATAAACGCTTATTTAGCGCATATTTATACTCAGCCAATCAAAGCACAAATTGAGTTTGCTAAAAAATTTAGAGGTAATGACAATTTAATTGAAGGGCTAGACTACACCATGCAAAATGGCTACATGGTGTTTAGTAAATGGTTTTTTTTAAAGCGAGGTACATGCTGTAAAAATGGCTGTAAAAATTGTCCTTACAGCTAAATCACAACATGTTGATATACAATACGCGGTTAAATAAGTTCGTTGGGCACATTGTTGCTGTATTGTGCAAATTTATCCGCCCCTTTAAAACGTAACTCAATTGCTTTGATATGCTCTTCTTCGGCGTGTTTCCAAACGCCCGGCACACTATACACATGCTTTAAATAGCAAAAAAATTTATCGCGTAGTTGCGGATTAAACTGCCACCCTTGAGCTACATCTGCTACTTGGGCAGCTAAGCCCTCACGAGTATCAGCATGCTTAACTAAGCCTTCTATATTGTAACAAGCCTGCCCTACAGTAATTACGCGCTTATTTAGTAACAGTGCTTCTAAACCGACCGTAGAGTTGATAGTGATCACCGCTTCTGCGCATTCAATAAGTTCACAGGTTTTATTGCCGTTTGCAAATAGTGCAATTGGGTCTTTATCGTATAAATGGGTGTAATGCTTGTGCCACGACGGGTGTTCTTTAAAAACGATCTTTAAACTAGGGTCGTTCAATGCTTTCACTGCGCTTACAACTTCATCGTATAGCATTTCCATTGAGTCAATCCATGGCGAAAAGCTCGCTAATTGCGTATCGTGAGGCACTTGAAAAGGCACAAATATGTAGCGTTCAGGTATATTTTCAGCTGCAAAATCACAGCGTTTTTTATGGTTTTCTCGTGGGACAAGCGCCGGTGCATCAAAGTTTAAGGCATTATTAGCATTAAAATTTAAATAAAAATCAGGATCTCGACTTAGCGACGCATTAAAGTTAATCCCTTGAGGGTCTAAACTGGTGGTACCCGGAAGCAAACCATTTTCATAATAAAATTGCTTAATACCCAGTGCCTTGGCAGCCATAGCAACGGTAGTATTAGGCAGTTTATTACCATTCCATATCACCATTACATCAGGGTTAACTTCCGTTAATAAAGCTAAATATTTTGCGTAACGCAAACGCTCAAAAAAGCGCAGCCCCACTTTGTAAACCGCCGATACTAAAGCATTGTTCCAAAGGTTATTACGGGCACGCTTACGTTTTAGTTGTGCATTAATAACATCGTTAAAATCAACTTTAAACGCTTTACTTAAATAGTGTATTGCTGAAAGCTTTGGCGCCCCCATAACATACAGTTGGCAATCCATACTCAGCTTTTTGATTATTTTTTTATAGTACTTTGCGTGTACATTTTTGCGGGATATAAATAGGTAAGACATACAAGCTGTGCGCGCCAATTATTGTTTATAGGAAATAATACTAAGTGGACACTATTACAAAAGTAAGGTTCACTGCTACGAGTAAATAATTTACAGATGTTACCTAAATTCTTATTATTTTACTACGCAGCGGTGCCATCCTAGATAGAATCTCATTTTGTATGCTATGGCTAATATTTTGCTCTTCCATCGCATTTACAAGTAAGTCCACCACATGGTTAAAATCTTTCTCAGTTATGTGCATCCCAGTATGAATATCTACCATAGAGTCACCTTTGTACTTGCATGGGCCATCAACTAGCATACACATATGCATAATAAAGCCTTCTCTAAAGTGGCTTATGTCGCTGTGTTCAAAATAATGCAGTACTTGTTCATCATTACCTATTTGGTAAATAAAACTGTCTACAATACGCGTAAGCCCCGCTCGGCCATCAAGCTGTTGATAAAGCGATAAATTTGTTGAGCTTGCGCACCCTGCCAGGGCACTTAAACACAACCATAAAATGACAACGTTTTTCATTACCAATACCCTGTTACCGATAAGTACCACCCTGTTTGATCGCTCGCACCTGCAATGCTACCTAAATCTAAGTATGCAGCGGTGACACTCACGTGTTTATTTGGCATCCAAGCAACAAATAAATCTTTCCAGTCTTGTTCACCCAAATTAAGGTTATTAGACTTTTGCCTATACTCTATACCTACGGCAACACTTCGGCTCAAAAACACAGCCGTGCTGCCTTCAAATAAAATTTTTGCATCATCATTTGCCCCACCATAACCAAGCAAACCGAGTTGATTAGCCTCACTGTAGCGAGTTGTGACGTTCCAAAACCAGTTAAGCCCCCCTACAGCGCCTAAGTGGAGTTTACTAGCTGCTAGGTAGTAATCAGTGCCACTAGTATCTTGTGCACCTACGAGGGTCGCAACAGCGCCATCATCAAGGGATTTATGCTGTATACCCACACTCAATTGCGGCCAGTCACTGTAAACTATGTCGCCGTATAAACGAATTTTAGCGCCCGTGATAGATTGCTCTATTTCGGTATCAAGTGCAGGCACGTCAAAACGTTGTTGAGCGTAGCTAAGTTCTACACGATTAAATAGGTTAACTTGTACTCCACATACATCTAAAGTGTAGTCTGTTACATCTGCACGGCTACAAAAGCCATTCACAGAGAACTCGTCTTCGCTGGCGTAACCTGCAAGCTGTGCCCAAGGCACAATACCGCCGCCCCCGCCGCCTTCTATTTGCGAAACCCCGGGGGTCGCTAATAATTTACCATCGCTTGCTAAACCAGAAAAGCTCGAGCTAAGTAATAACCCAAGTAATAAACACTTAACTTTTTTCATAATATTCCTTTAGCCACTGTTCTAATAATTCTGCTTTTAAAGGCCTACTTAGATAATAACCCTGAGCATGGTCACAATGCATAAGTTTAAGTAAGTCTAACGAATCTCTGTTTTCAACGCCCTCTGCAACAACGCTAAAGCCTAGTTGATGCCCTAAGGTAATAGACGACTGCACTATGTGTTGATCCTTGCGCGACTCATCTAACTTTAAAATAAAGCACTTATCTAACTTTAGCTCATCAATAGGCAGCATTTTTAATCTCCCCAGTGATGTTTGCCCTACGCCATAATCATCCAATGAAATTTTTACACCGATGGCTTTTAAGTTTTGTAATGCTTTTATGCCTTTTTCTTCATTTTCAATCATGTCGCGCTCAGTTAATTCAACAGTAATGAGGGTTGGATCAACATTGTATTTTTTTAGAGTACGCACTAACGCTGAATGAAAGCTCGGTGAGGCAATATCTTGTGCTGATACATTAATTGCTGCCTGCATTTCAATCCCTTTAGCCTGCCAATCAGCCACCTGAGAAACCACAGTGTTAACAACCCATGATGTAAGCTCAACAATAAGCCCCGATTGCTCGGCTAAATCAATAAACAGTTCTGGGTTTACCCAGCTGCCATCTTTACGTTGCCAGCGGATCAGTGATTCGACTTTATTTATTTTTTGTGTGTGTAAATGCAGTTTAGGCTGATAGGTCATAAATAATTGCCCATCATCATCGCTAATGGCTTGTTTAAGCTCATCTAACATTTTAAGACGATCTAAATGCGCTTCGTCTTCACCATTTTGGTAATAATGAATACTGTCTTGGCTATCTGTTGCATTGTCTACGGCAATAAGTACGCGTCGCATTAAATCATCGCTGGCAAGGCCTTGCATAGGATACTCGACAACCCCAGCGCTAAAGCGTAAGTTAATTTTTAACGTCTTAATGGTATAACACGCTAATAGCTGTGCCATTAAACCAACTATACCGCTTTTTTTCTCTCTGGCAGCGGCACTTGGAAACACAGTTAAAAACTCATCGCCACCAATACGCGCATGAAAGCCGCCAAGTTCGTCCGAAAAGCCACTAATTCGATTGGCAACCGCTTTTAAACATTCATCGCCGACGCGTGGACCAAGCTTATCGTTTATATGTCGTAAACCTTTTATATCAATAGCAACCAGGGTGTATTGTGTAGAGGGAGTCAGCTCATCATCGAGCACTTCAAGCATAGCCGAGCGGTTATAAAAGCCTGTAAGCGAATCATGGCGTGCCTGAAAACTAATTTTTTGTTCACGCTCGTTAATATCGTTACCCATGTTATCAAAGGCGTTAGCAAGGGTTGTTATTTCGGTACTTTGTTTAGATGCATTAAATTCAAATGCGTAATTACCTTGTGCAAATTGCCTGGCAATAACTGCAAGCTGTGAGAGTGGGGTTGTTAAGTTATTTGCCAGTAAACTACTGGTAATAACCCCCACCAGCATCGTTAAAATGGCCATAATAATTAGCGTAAACAATAAGTTTTCAAAATCGTTATAGCTTTGCGTTAAATCAGCACTGAGCAAAATTGTTACCGCATCCCCTTGTAGGGAGGGCAACATAATATCTTGGTTTTTATATACAGGATAATCACCAAACAAACGCGTTGTTGTGGTGGTGTTAAAGTAGTTTTTAGGTGAAAAAAACTCTGGGCGATTAAGCAACGAGCTTCTTACGAGGTTGTCCTGCTCAGCAATAAAGCTGACATCCATTCCTGTTAGGTTTTTAAGTTCTAGGGCGACTTCGTCATCAATTTTAAAACCCACTAAGCTGTATGCAACGGTTCTAGGCGCCCTTACAGGTAGTAAAATAACTTGATATAACTGATTATTAAGAACAACAAAGCTCGATTGCTCTGGCGAAGTTAATAACTCATCCAGTAACGGCTTTAAATTTTGAGGGTACAAATCTGCATTAGTATTGGCTGAAATTAATTTACCTGATAAATCAATCAGTAGCATAAGCTCTGCATCAATACGCTGGCTGTGATTAAACAACACACTACTTATGGTGCCTGCATCGCGAGTGGCAACCGCTTGCTTAAAGCCAAAGTCGGCAGTGAGTACTTTAGCAGCAGTAAGCAGTAGGCTTTCTTTTGCGCTCAGATATTGCTTATATACATTTTGCGCTACGCTAATATCTTGATTTACTTTTTCTTCTTGAAATTTACTTGTAGACCACCAAAAGCTAACAATGCTCACCATAGTGGTCAGTAACACTAAGCCTACACATAAAACAATAATGCGGTTTTTTAAACTGTTAGTCATTACCGCCCTTAAACTTACTACCAAAAGTATTTCGCGGTGCTGGGGTGGAGGTATTAACCTTAATTAGTAACTCATTGTTATTGTTTATTGTTATCATTTTTTTATTTTCCAACGGTGCAGTTTGTAGCGCATGCCACACACTCAGCGTAGTCGGTAACGGCGTTATGTCTAAGGATAACTTACCCGTATTATTCGTTTTATAAACGTGTTCACTATTGGCTACATAAATATAGCCAACCATAGAGTCATGAATATTACAGCCTAGTACAACAACACCTTGTTGATCAAAAATTACAGGCTCTTTAGGTTGGCCTGAATAGAGTTTTAGCTGAAAGGGCTTAGCCTGAGAAAAAGAGTAAACATGATGGCGAATATTATCGCTGTTAGGAAAGTTAACCTGCTGGCCTTTTTGCACCACCAGTAAATCAGGTAAAAACGCTTTATGTACTTGGTCCATTACCGCAACGGGTAACGTAGTGCGCTCTGACTTTGTCGCCTTATAAAGCTCAACGATTGCGTCTTTTAGTGGCTGACCATGCTGGTCTTGAATTACTAAATCAATATTTTCACCCAGTACGCCTTGGCTAAAAAATAAAGTAGCGGCGAGTAAATAACCTCTTTTATTAAAAACTTGCTGCACTTGCCTAAACATATCAATACCTAAAAGTTAATCTTAGGTTAAGTTAATTAGAGACCAGCACTAATTGCAAGGAATATAGCCCAGTAACTAAAAATAAAGACTGGGCTTTGTTTATTTTAATACTTTAGTTGTACTATTTTACAATAAGGTCGTAATCAGTATCTAAAATATTAATTACTTCTTGGCGAGGATCTTCTGGAATTACAATCTCTTTACCAATGATTTTACTGGCAATGCCTACATAAGTGTTAGACACCTCAAGCATGACCGATTCTGGTAAAATAAAGTCTTTAGCAAGCTGCTCTCGCTCATCCATGCGGTCTTTATTTAACAGCACGTCACTTTCTGGCACAGTAGAAATTAATAACTGGCGGAACCCTTCTTTAGAGTTTTCGATTATTTTACCATCTCGGTAAGCCGCGCCATCCCATATGCGCGAAGAGTCTGGGGTGCCTACTTCATCAATATAAATAAGCTGTTGGTTACCGTCTAAATCCTCTACATAACCAAACTCAAATTTTGTATCTACAAATATTTGATCAAGCTTTGCCAGCTCTTCACTAATTAGCTTAAAGCCCTCAACCAATAGCTTTTCGTATTTAGTCACATCCTCTGCCGATTTAAAATTAAATACGTCTAAATTATCAGTGATATTAGCGCGCGTAATATTCACATCATCAACAGGTGGAATATCAGCCACGCCTTCGATAATACCTTTTGTAGAAGGGGTTATTAGTACGTTTTCAAGCTTTTGGTTTGCTCTTAAGCCCTCAGGTAAATCTATGCCACAAAAGTTGCGAACCCCTTTACTGTAATCACGCCACATGCTGCCGGTTATATATTGGCGCGCAATCGCTTCTACTTTTACGGTACTTGCTTTGCGTACAATCCATACATAAGGATGTGGAATATCAACAATGTGGTTACCCGCAAGGCCAGCTTTATCAAATAACTTAAACCAATGAGATGCAACAGAGTTAAGCGCAATACCTTTTCCCGGCACGCCGTTTAAGCCATTTTCGCCTTGCCAAATACAATCAAAAGCAGAAATACGGTCTGAAATAACCATAATTGCCAGCTCAGTTCCTTGCGGAACTTTATAGTTTTTTTCTTTAATGAGGCGTGCGCTGTCTTCATCTGTTAGCCAATAAACCGAACGAACTTTACCGCTATGTACGCCACCTTTAGTGCGAATGGGTAAGTCATCGTTTACGTCTAAAACTTTATAGCTAGTCATGCTATCTCCGGGGTTAGGGATGCTCATAGAGCAAAGTATGGTATGGGGTTATAAGCGCTATATAATAAATCAGCCTACCCTAAAGCTCAATCAGCACTGAAAACTAAATAACCTGAATCTGGTTAAGTGACTTACTAGGGCGTGTTGTAATATGCTGATATTTAAATTTATTTTCTCTAGCCAAAGATTTTCAATGAAAGCAAGGCGAATTTACGCGTCAATAGCTGGCCTATTGCAAGTAAACTCAACGCAGTTAGCGCTGAAAATAGCTGCTAGAAATAGGTTTATCACCCAGAGCTCAGGTTAAATAGCCACGCAATATTTATATGGCTGTAATAATGCGGTAAACTTGACGTGCTAACTAGAGGAGTAACGCTTGGACTACCTAACTGCGACCGCAAATAAAAAATACCTAATGTATATTTCGCAAAATTATTCATACGCTATTTTAAGGCCGCTTCAGGCGCAAATTTTAGCCCATGGTGGAGAAGTTCGGTGGTTTTTAGCGGGTAATGAAGTAAACCCCGACTTTTTAGATGATGATGAGCAGCAACTTCACTCTATAAAAGATGTACATACTTGGAAACCCGACGCAACTTTCGCCCCAGCTAACCTAATACCTACATTCATCCCTGGGATAAAAGTAGCTGTATTTCATGGTTTTGATGCTCATAAAAGAGATACAAATGGTGAAAAAGGGCATTTTGCAATCAGAGGATGCTTTGACCTGTATTGTACGCAAGGTCCAAATACCACCAGGCGGTTTGCAAAATCAGCCATAAAGCATGGTCACTTCAAAGTAGCTGAAACTGGCTGGCCAACTCTAGATCCCTTATTTACAGCACAAGCTGACAACCCATATGCAAGCAATGATGCACGCCCGACATTACTTATTTGTTCCACCTTTTCACACAGGCTCACACTTGCACCTAGGCTTTATGAGCAAATTAAGCACTTTAGTAAGCAAGGGAAATGGCGAATATTGGTGCAATTTCATCCTAAAATGCCACAGGAGTGGGTAGATAAATACAAAGCCTTAAGTAATGAAAACTTAACTTTTGTAGAAACCGACAATGTACTGCCTTTACTTAAAGCTGCAGATGTTATGCTGTGCGACACCTCTTCTGTCTTGCAAATGTTCTTATTACAAAATAAACCGGTAGTAACGTATAGAACGAGGCAGCCTTTCCCGCATTTATTAGATGTTACGCAAGCTTCAGAAGTAGAAAAAAATATTGATTACGCCCTTACATACCCACAGGAGCTAATGGCAGCAATTAGCAACTACTCTAAAGAGCTTCATCCTTATACCGATGGGCAATCTAGCCTGCGTGTACTTAATGCGACAAATGAATTTTTGCATAGCGATAATAATTTGAAACCTAAACCTCTAAACCTTATTAGGCAATTTAAAATGAGAAAAATGTTAAATTATTGGGGTTGGTAACACCACACTGTATGATTGAGCTTGATAATGTAACCTTTAAATGGCATAAAAATGATGCCAAGCCTACGCTAAATATCCCAACCCTTAGGATTGATAAAGGCGAGCATATTTTTTTACATGGTCCCAGCGGCGTCGGTAAATCAACCCTGCTTGCGCTATTGGCAGGTATAAACACACCAAGTAGTGGCAACATACGTATTTTAAATCGCGATTTAAATACACTTAGCAATACGCAAAGAGACGTATTTAGAGCGGAGAATATTGGCTATATTTTTCAAAACTTTAATTTATTACCGTATTTAACACCCATTGAGAATGTCACGCTTGGCTGTGAATTTTCAAAAAGCAGAAAACAAAAAGCCTTACAGCAAACAACAGAGCCCAAGCCAAGCTTACAAAAAGAAGCGATACGCTTATTAACAGCATTAGGCTTAAGTGAGTCTTATCATAGTAAAGATGTTGCCTCGCTCAGCATTGGTCAGCAACAGCGGGTTGCCGCCGCTCGCGCATTTATTGGCAGCCCAGAGCTTATAATTGCTGATGAGCCTACCTCGGCACTCGATACCGCAAATAGAGAAAGCTTTATAAAGCTGTTATTCGAACAGGCTAAGCGCGCCAACAGTACGTTAGTTTTTGTAAGCCATGACGAAACATTAAAACCGCTATTTAATCGTGCAATTAGCCTAGTTAGCTTACAGGAGCCGTTATGATCCTGACTAAGTTAGCTTATAAAAGTTTGCTAAATCGCCGAGCAAGTGTACTGCTCACATTGTTTACCATTGCCATTAGCGTAATGCTTTTACTAAGTATTGAGCGAATTCGCGTGGATGCAAAAACCAGTTTTAGTAATACCATCTCTGGGACAGATCTAATTGTAGGCGCCCGCACTGGCGATATTCAATTACTGCTTTCCTCTGTATTTAGAATAGGTTATGCAAATAATGGGGTGAGCTGGCAAAGTTATCAGTACATCGCAGCTCAACGTGGTGTTAAATGGAGTATTCCTATTAGTTTAGGCGACAGCCACAAAGGCCAAGCTGTACTAGGTACAAGCCGTGATTACTTTACCCACTATCGCTTTGGTAAAAAGCAAACGTTAAGTTTTCAACAAGGCCACGCGTTTGAGCATTTAAACCAGGTGGTACTTGGCAGCGATGTAGCGAGCCGTTTAGGGTATAAACTAGGTGATAACATAGTGATCTCACACGGCATGGGTAATACGAGCTTTCATCATCATAAAGACAACCCATTCATTATCGTCGGTATTTTAAACGCCACTGGCACGCCAGTAGATAAAACCTTACACATACCTCTAGCAGCTATTGATTTAATACATGGTGGTTCACACTCTGCGAATGATGAGCACGATGAGCACGATGAGCACGATGAGCACGATGAGCACGATGAGCACGATGAGCACGATGAGCACGATGAGCACGATGAGCACGATGAGCACGATGAGCATAACAACCTAATCGGTGAGCCAAGTCAAATTACTGCGTTTTTAATGGGATTCGACTCGCCTTTATACACATTGCAAATTAGGCGTAATATCAACCAATACAAAAAAGAGCCACTTCTGGCCATTATGCCCACAGTTACTCTAAAAGAGCTGTGGCAAATGCTCGCCATTGTCGAAAAAGTACTCTTACTGTTTTCAGGCGTTGTTATATTAGTCAGTTTATTGGGCATGTTGACCACACTACTGGCCAATTTAAATCAACGCCGAAGAGAACTTGCTATATTGCGCTCAGTCGGCGCGCGGCCATGGCAGCTATTTACACTAATAAGCATGGAGTCGTTATTTACAACGTTATTAGGTTGCCTAGTTGGCTGTGGTTTGTATTATGGCGTTATGCTTATCAGTAGCAGCTATTTGCAAAGCCATGCAGGCATAAGCGTTAATATTGCCATGCTCTCTTACTATGAACTCACTTTAATAGGCGTTATTATGGCCGCTGGGTTTATAATTGGCTTAATACCAGCTACCCGCGCTTACTTTTATTCGCTTAGCGATGGTATGAGTATAAAAACTTAACTTTAGGAATTTCATGATACTTTTTAAATCCGCGCTTTATTACTGCACGCTAGTAAGCTGCCTACTTATTAGCTTTGTCAGTAGTGCAAACCCGCCGAAAGAAATTTTTTGGGAAGATTTAATCCCACAAGGGCATGTACAAATAGATACCCAAGCACAGGCTAACCACGAAGGCAGTGAACAAAACTGGGTGCAACCAGAGCTAGATGCTCCTGTGGTTGAAGCATTAAATGGCCAATCAGTGAGCTTACCGGGGTTTGTTGTCCCACTTGAGGGCGACAGTGAAGTCATTACTGAGTTTTTGCTTGTGCCATACTTTGGCGCGTGTATTCACGTACCGCCCCCGCCGCCAAATCAAATCGTTCATGTAACAGTAAAAGGCGGCGTACCCATAGAGAGCCTGTATGATGCGATTGTTGTTACCGGCGTTATCAGTACCGAAACCTGGTCTGGTGAAATAGCCCAAGTGGGCTATAAAATGAAAGCCGTCGGTGTGGCACCGTTTGAGCTATAACACGGCTATTTTTGGCAGTGCTTACAAAACACCGTACTGCGCTGCCCTAGCCTAATTTCTTCAAGTGGCGTTTTACACGTTACGCACGGCTCTCCTTTTCGCCCGTACACTAACAACTGCTGTGCAAAATAACCTGGTTTGCCATCACTTTGGGCAAAGTCTTTAAGGGTTGTACCGCCTTGTGTTATTGCCGCTGCTAGAGTGTCTTTAATAATAGGGATCAGGGTTTGATATCGCTTTAACGATACTTTGCCTGCTTCGCGTTTTGGGTGTATCCCCGCCTTAAATAACGACTCATTGGCATAAATATTACCTACGCCCACCACCACCGCGTTATCCATAATAAATTGCTTCACGGGGACTTTTTTATTTCGCGATTGCTCGTATACACGCTTTGCAAAAAAATCATCCGTAAGCGGCTCAGGGCCAAGTTTTGAGAGTAACTTATGAACATCCCCCGGTGCTTGCCATAAACAGCAACCAAACCGGCGTGGGTCGTTTAATCGCAATGCCTTGTCATTACTAAGAACAAACTCAACATGATCATGCTTTTTAAGCGGCTCGCGTTTATCCACAACGCGCAAATTACCCGACATTCCCAAATGTAAAATAGCACTCCCTAAGTCACAGTGCAGCAATAAATACTTTGCACGGCGCTCAATTCGCTCTACCTTCAACCCTTCTAACTGATAAACATCATCGGGCACAGGCCATCGCATGCTGGCATTATAAATATTTACCTTCGTCACCACCTGGTTTTCTACATGCGGGGTGATCCCCAGTCTACTTACTTCTACCTCTGGTAATTCAGGCATTAATGCAACTCACTTTTTGAAAAATCAACACTTGGAAATAACTGCTTTGCAGTCGCTAAATCAAGCCCCATCACGCGCTGGCTATTTTTTTCCAACAAATAATACTTACCGTTACCTTTGTACAGTAAATAAACCCAAGGTAAGCGCTCGCCAGCCAACTCAAAGGTGGCCACGTACAATGGTGAGTTTGGATTAAATACAACAGACTCATTTACCTGCATCAACGCAGCCGTTTGCCAATGGTTAATTAGCTCAGCTAATTGCTGCTGTGATGCATCCCACCTCACGGGCGTATTTTCTTTTAATGCGGTTGTACGCCAACTTGTACCAATACGTTCAATTTTCTGATCAACAAAGCTCAGTGTTAACACAAAACTTTGTAATGGCAGTACCGGTTGTAATGTAGGCTCGTCTTCGCCCCCTAAAAACTGCTTATGCCAGCCATTTAAAAAGAAGATCATAATCAACATCGAAAAAATAATAACGTTGTTCCAACCTTTGCGGCCCAGTCGCATATTTATACACCCAGTAAATTCAAGATTTTAAAGTGTAACTAAAACTTAATTGCACTGTCTATATGTTAAAGGCCACAGACTTTGGTAGAATATCGGCAAATTTAAAGGAGTTCCGTCAATGTCTATGTATGTAGTGGGCCATAAAATCCCAGATTCAGATTCAATTTGTGGTGCAATTGCACTTGCTTATTTAAAAAACCAAATCGATGAGCCAGCAATTCCAACACGCCTTGGTGAAGTGTCACCAGAAACTCAATTTATCCTAGATAAATTTGGCTTCGAAGCACCTGAGCTTAAATTAAGCTACGCTGGCGAAGATGTATATATTGTTGACCACACAGAAAAAACACAAGCACCAGATGATATCGACCAAGCACGTGTTGTTGGCGTAGTCGATCACCATAAACTAGGCGATTTAACGTCATCTACACCGCTTGAGTGTTGGATCCGTCCGGTAGGCTGTTCAAACACCATTATTAAAATGATGTATGACTTCTACAACGTAGAAATCCCTAAAGATATTGCTGGCATCATGCTATGTGCAATTTTAAGCGATACCGTTATTTTTAAATCGCCAACCTGTACAACGGCTGATATTAAATGTGTAGAAGCACTAGCAGAAATTGCCGGCATTGAAGACTTTAAAGAACTAGGCATGGACATGTTCCGTGTTAAGTCAGCTGTTGAAGACACCCCTGTGCGTGACTTAGTAATGCGTGACTTTAAAGACTTCAACATGAACGGTCACCTAGTGGGCATTGGCCAGCTAGAGGTTATTGACCTTGCAGTGTTTGACGAAATTAAAGCAGACTTAGAGGCCGATATTGCTAAGCTAAAAATTGAAGGCAACCGCCACTCAGTATTTTTACTGCTTACCGACATCATGAAAGAAGGCTCACAAATGCTGATCGCTTCAGATGATGCAAACCTTGTAGAGCAAGCTTACGGTGAAAAGCCGAGCGAAGATAAAGTATGGCTAGACGGTGTATTAAGCCGTAAAAAGCAAGTAGTGCCACCACTACAAGACGTGTTTGCCAAGCTGTAAGCTGTAAGCTGTAAGCTGTAAGCTGTAAGCTGTAAGCTGTAAGCTGTAAAAATAATGACCTTGTGGGTTTTACCTGCAAGGTTTTTTTATGCCTAAATTATATCTGTTGATTTAATAAAATATTTTAGGGGCTGTTTAATATTGATAAGTGCTAAAAACAAAAAACCCAGCATAAGCTGGGTTTTTACAATTCTGAAAGAAAACTAAATTACTTGATTTTAGCTTCTTTGAAAATCACATGTTTACGAGCCTTAGGATCGAACTTTTTGATTTCCATCTTTTCAGGCATATTACGCTTGTTTTTGTCGGTAGTGTAGAAAAAACCAGTACCAGCAGTTGAAACTAAACGGATTTTATCGCGCATGATTCAGTTCCTTAAACTTTTTCGCCGCGAGCACGGATATCTGTAAGTACCGCGTCGATGCCTTTTTTATCGATAATACGCATACCTTTAGTAGTAGTGCGTAGTGTTACAAAACGTTTTTCACTTTCAACCCAAAAACGGTGTGTTTGTAGGTTAGGTAGGAAACGACGTCTAGTCGCGTTTCTCGCGTGTGAACGGTGATTACCAACCGTTGGACGCTTACCTGTAACTTGACATACTTTAGACATGTCTATATATCTCCAATAACTTCGCTCGAGCTTAATTTAACCTAAGGCCATGTATTTGTGCCCTAGATAAATCGAAGGGCGCTCTTTATACAGCTTTTACAGGCAAAGATCAAATACTGATCTATCCAACCAGCTCATATGTAAATTTGATAGCGGCTAATTATAAAGATCGAATGCCCTTAGGGAAAGTAAAAACTGCATTTAAATTAAACTAATTTGCTAAAACCGTCCAAACCGCTCATTTTTAACACACTTATTCATCAAGCAACCTTAAATCAAGCCTCGCTGTGCAAAAGAAACACACGTTTCTCCTCCCACAATGATGTGATCAAGCACATTTATGTCTACTAATTGCAGTGCTTGTTGTAATTTATTAGTGATAAGTTTATCTGCTTGGCTTGGTTCGGCAATCCCGCTTGGGTGATTGTGTGCCAAAATAATGGCCGCAGCATTATTTTTTAAGGCCGCTTTTAGAACTTCTCTGGGGTAAACGCTGGCTGAGTTTATCGTGCCATAAAACAAAATTTCGTCTTTTACTAAACGGTTTTGGCTATCGAGATAAAGCACCATAAACACTTCTTGCTGTAGCCCGCGCATTTGCAGCGTTAAATATTCATACACCGCATTTGGCGAATTAAACACCGCATCGCGCTGGCAACGCTCCTGCATGTAACGCTGACTCAGCTCGAGCACCGCTTGCAATTGCACATATTTTGCCATCCCTAACCCTTTTTGTGCGCAAAACTCATCTTGGCTGGCGTTAAATAAATTATGCAATGTTTTGTTTTCGTTAAGCAGGTGCTGTGCAAGCTCAATCACATTCATACCGGGTAAGCCCGTACGCAAAAATATCGCTAATAACTCAGCATCGGTCAATGCTTTAGGGCCTTTTTCAATGAGTTTTTCGCGTGGGCGAAGTGAGTTAGGTAACGATGTTAATTGCATTATTCATCCTTGATGATTAAAAAACAGTCTTATAACTGTAATGCAATTTTTAAAATTAGCCTGATTATTTAATCCTAAAAACTTAGCTCAAAGCACAAAGATTTGTTATTTTAGCCTGCATATACACTCAAGCAAAAAACACTCATGACTAACTTAACAAACAAAAAAATCGTACTTGGTATCACCGGCGGCATCGCAGCCTATAAATGTGCCGAGCTCGTTAGGCGCTTAAAAGAGGCTGGTTGCGAAGTAAAAGTAGTTATGAGCGAGTCAGCTAAGCATTTTATAACCCCATTAACTATGCAAGCGGTGAGTGGTGAAATGGTGTCTGATTCATTACTTGACCCCTCAGCAGAGGCCGCTATGGGCCACATAGAATTTGCCAAATGGGCTGATTTAATTTTAGTCGCGCCTGCAACGAGTAATACCATTGCCAAAATGGCCGCAGGCATAGCCGATGATTTACTTACCACACTATTACTGGCTACCCCTGCTAAAGTGGCAATAGCCCCAGCAATGAACCAGCAAATGTATGCACACCCTGCAACACAAGCAAATTTAGCCACTTTAAAAGCACGTGACGTACTTATTTGGGGCCCAGGCAAAGGTGAGCAAGCCTGTGGCGATGTAGGTGCTGGGCGCATGCTAGAGCCGCATGAGCTTGTGGCTTTGTGCACTGCTTCAGAGCAGCCGCAATTATTAGCAGGTAAAACCATTACAATTACGGCAGGGCCAACCCGCGAGCCGCTTGACCCTGTGCGTTTTATCTCTAATCACAGCTCAGGAAAAATGGGCTTTGCCCTGGCCGAGGCCGCTTTAAAGCTTGGTGCTCATGTCAATTTAATTTCAGGGCCTGTCACTATCAAAGCCCCTGTTGGCGTTAATTTAATAAACATTGAAAGCGCTGAGCAGCTATTAAATGAGTCATTAACCTATGCCCCACTCTCTGATGCTTTTATTGGCTGTGCAGCCGTAGCCGATTATAGAGCGGCTAATGTAGCAACTCAAAAAATGAAAAAACAAGGCGATGAGCTTACCCTCACCCTTGTTAAAAACCCCGATGTAATAGCCGCCGTGGCAAACTTAGCGCAAAACCGCCCTTACACTGTGGGTTTTGCTGCTGAAACGCAAAATGTGGAGAGCTATGCAAAGGGTAAACTTAAAAATAAAAATCTCGATATGATCTGCGCTAACGATGTATCGCAAAGTGGTTTAGGGTTTAATTCCGATCACAATGCTTTAACACTTTACTGGCAAAATGAGCAGTTAGCACTTGCGGTAAATAGTAAAACACGCATTGCTCTTGAGGTAATTAAACAACTTGCCAAGCAACTATAAAGTGCTGGAAACAAACTGAATAAAACATTAACATAAGCCACTCATTTGAACAAAAAATGATTAGCAGCTAAAAATAACAAATAAAAAAGGAAGGTTCATGCCTGCGACAAAAAGAAGTAATCGCAAAGAGCAAATACTACAAGCCCTCGCGCAAATGTTAGAAACCAGCCCAGGACAACGGATTACAACTGCAAAGCTTGCTGCTGAAGTGGGCGTGTCTGAAGCTGCGCTTTACCGTCACTTTCCAAGTAAAGCACGCATGTTTGAAGGCCTAATAGAGTTTATCGAAGACACGCTTTTATCGCGCATTAACCTTATTTTAGAAAACGAAAAAGAAAGCCAAACACGCGTTTATAATATTTTGTTGTTGCTACTAACGTTTGCAGAAAAAAACCCAGGTATTACACGCATACTTACCGGCGACGCCCTGCAAGGCGAGCAAGAGCGTTTAAGAGAACGTGTACAAGGGCTATTCGAAAAGCTAGAAACGCAATTTAAACAAGTACTGCGCGAGCGCAAACTTCGTGAAGGTAAAACCTTTCAAAGTGACGAACTAACCCTTGCTAACTTTTTACTTGCCTATGTTGAAGGTAAAATGAACCAGTTTGTGCGCAGCGACTTTAAAGTAAAGCCAAGTTCGCAATTTGAAAAACAATGGCCTGAACTACAAAAAATTTGGTTATAACCTTACTTTATTATTTTACCGTTAGCGCTAGTTAATCGCGCTAACGTTTACCCTTTCGTCCCTTTTCTTATACCGCTTATCTGATCCGCTCGAAATATAAACCAAACTCGCTACAATACTTATTACATTAAAAGTACTGTGAAAAACGAGAATCAATAATGAAAACAACGCTCACCTTTTTAAGCTCTGCACTGCTTGCAAGCTTAGCGAGCCCGGCTGCTTGGGCTCAAAAGCCGTTAGAATTTAAAGACGTATTCGATTTTAAGTACGCAAAAAACACCCAACTTTCAGATGATGGTAAAATCCTCAGCTTTAGCGCTAAACCCTACCGTGGCAATGCAAATGGGCAGGTTTATGACTTAACAACAAATACCCTTATTAGCACCGTGGAGCGCGGCACCAAGCCCGTTATTAACAAAGCGGCTAATTGGGTGGCATTTACACAAGTACCCACCCTGCTTGAGCAAGAGACCAGCGAGAAAAAGTCATCACTTAAAAATAACCTCATTTTAGTCAATACCCAAACCGGCGAGAAACAGCAATTTGCCGACGTAAAAGACTATGTTTTAGGTAACAATGGCCAGTGGCTTGCTTATCGAGTTGATAAAAAAGCAGAAAAAGACACACCTGCTGAAGATAACAGCGAAGAAAAAAGCGCTATCACACCAGATAAAAAAGATAAAAGCTTTGAGCTAGTAATAATAAACTTAAAAAACAGCACCACCCACAGCTTAAATAATGTATTTAGTTATGCGCTAAACCCAAGTGGCGCACAGCTACTTGCCAACCAAAGCTTTAGTGATGGCAACAACAATCAGCTTGTACTGCTTGAACTTAATAATAACTTTGCGCAAAGCGTATTAATTGATGAGCCAGGCGTGGTTGCACAATCAATTAGTTGGCACCCTGATAAAGAAATAGCCGCATTTAACCTCGGTAACTACGTAAACGATGATGAGCGTCGCAGACAATACTCTCTAAAGCTTTGGCAAAATAACACCCTTAGCACTATTGACTCCCCTAATAAAGAGTGGGTAATAGGTAAAACAGCATCGATTAGCTGGTCTGAAAATGGCGAGCGCTTATATTTTGAAAACCACCCAAAGCTGGCCGCTAAAATAAAAGCAAAAGAGTACACCGACGAAGCATCACTGTATGACTTTGACACGATTCGTGAACATAAAGCGCTAAACGTGTGGCACAACAACGATGCCCAAATAAAACCACGAGAAGAACAACAGTGGAACAAGGTTAATAAAAACCGCCATTACAGCGCTGTTTTTCATTTAAAAAGCCAAAAAGCAGTACAACTAAGCAATGAAAAAGTCAGAGATTTAGCGCTTAACACTAATCGTAGCCAAAGTGTATTAGGCTATTCTAACCAAGCCCACCTAGAAAAAATTATGTACGGTGGCTTTTTTGCCGACTACTACAGCATAAACATTATTACCGGTGAGCAAACTCCCATTATTAAAAATTCACCGTTTACACCAAGCCTTGCACCTAATGGGCGCTACGCAGCCTACTTTGCACAAAGCCAAGTACAACTTAAAGATTTAAAAACCAACAAAGTTACCGCCCTTAGCAAAGCTATTAATGCCACGTTTGCCGATGACAAACACGACTATCCATCACCGCAACCTGGCTATGGATTTGCAGGTTGGTTAAATAACAGCAGCCAAGTATTGGTTTATAGCAAATACGATATTTGGGCGTTTGATGTCAACACTCAACGCGCTGAGCGTTTAACTAATGGTAAACCAAGCAATACGCAATATCGCGTTATTAAGCTTGATAAAAACCAAGTAGGCTTTGCCCAAAACGATACATTACTTGTATCAGCCGTTAACTTACAATCAAAGCAACGTGAAGTAGTCAAGCTTGATTTAGCCTCACAGACGGTTACTAACGTATTGAGTGGCAAAAAACGTATTGATGTAGTTAAAAAAGCAAAACATGCCGATAAATACCTATTTACCGAGCAAACCTATCATCAGTTTCCTGATTACTACCAAAGCGACTTTAACTTTACAGCACCTAAAAAAGTTACCAACTTAAACCCACAAATGGCAGATTTTGCCTGGGGCGAAAAGCCAGAGCTAATTAGCTACAAGGGCTTTGATGGCGAAGACCTACAAGGGGTATTAATTAAACCTGCAGGTTACAAAAAAGGCGATAAAGTACCCGTTGTTGTGTATTTTTACCGCTATATGAGCCAGCGCATGTATGATTTTCCTAAAATGGAGCTAAATCATCGTCCTAACTTCCCTATGTTTACCTCAAATGGCTACGCCATCTTTTTACCTGATATTCGCTTTGAAATAGGCCACCCAGGTAAATCGTCAACGCAAACCATGATCAACGCCACGCAAAAGCTTATAGACCTAGGCATAGCCGACCCAGATAAAATAGGCCTACAAGGGCATTCATGGGCAGGTTATCAAAGTGCGTTTATGATCACTCAAACAGATATGTTTAAAGCGGTTGTATCGGGCGCGCCGGTATCAAACATGACCAGCGCATACAGCGGCATACGTTTAAAGTCGGGCCTTGCGCGTCAATTTCAGTACGAAACAGGGCAAAGCCGCATAGGTAAAAATTTATTTGAAGCACCCGAGCTATACATCGAAAACTCACCAGTGTTTTTTGCCGATAAAGTAAATACCCCTATTTTAATTATGTTTGGAGACAAAGACGACGCAGTACCTTGGCACGAAGGCGTGCAATATTACTTAGCCCTGCGCCGTGCGGGTAAAGACGCCACCTTTTTACAATACGAAGGTGAACCACATCATTTGAAAAAGTTTCCTAATCAGGTCGATTTTTCAGTGCGTATGATGCAGTACTTTGACCATTACTTAAAAGGCAAGCCAGCCGCTAAGTGGATGACAGAAGGTGAACCGTTCGTTGAAGAGTAAAACCCATTCGTAATAACACTTAGTTAAGAATTTGGTTTAAATACTAAAAAAGCCGATATTGTATAAATCAATATCGGCTTTTTGTTTTAACGTTTCTATTATTAAGCTACAAACACAGCTCTCTAAATGGCAAAGTGGCTGCACCAATCGAGACCGGAAAGTTATTAATGTTTGAGACCACCAGCTTAGGCATTGGGCGTTTAGCACCGCGTCTAAATTGTGCGTAAACCTCAGTACGCGCTATTACTTTTTCGGCCAGCTCTTTAGGTATATGGCCGCCAATAATAATGGCTTCTGCATCTAATAGCGCCGAGCAACAAGTTGCTACTAAATCAAACGAGTCTTGAACTTTAAATAGCCACTCTTCAACGCCTGGCCATTCTGGGTCAAAGTTATCGTGCAAGTCGTAAATTGAATCAACCGCTACACCATTTTTTTTCAAAATGCGCTTTAGTAACTCTAAATTGGGATGAGCGTATAACTTTGGCGGTAACATATCGCCAAGCTCGCCAGCATTACCGTAAGTACCACGCAATACATCGCCGTTATTTACGATTCCGCCTCCAAATGCCGCCGAGACAAACATATACACAAAGTTTTTATACTCGCGGCCTATACCTGCAACCCCTTCGCCAGCGGCGGCGCCTGTAGCGTCATTCACCACCCACGTAGGGAGTTGAAAATGCTTAGAGACAATATCGATAATATCAACCTGCGACCACTCCTCTAGCATATGGTGGGTATTCATTTTCCCGTCCATAGAACTAAAAAAGCCCGATATACCCACGCCCATACCCAGCACTTTTTCGCTTGCAATGTTATGCTCTGCGCTTATATCGTCCACCAGCTTTTGCGCACTTTTAAGTACGTTATTAATACTCATGTCTGACATAAGCTGCATATGGGTGTAAATAACTTTGCCGGTAAAATCCATGACCGCTACAGAAATAGCATCAAGCAAAATAGCTAAGCCAAAGGTAAAGCCGTATTCGGGGTTAAGCGCAATACCAAACCCAGGCTTACCCTTTTTATTAGGGATAAGCGTATCGGTTTGCATTATTACGCCATGCTGAGTTAACGATTTAAGTAAACGCGAGACAGTTTGCTGCGGAATTCGGGTGGCGCTCACAATATGGCTTTGTGTTACGCATTGCTCCCAAAACACCACCTTAATAATATCACGTTCAATGTCTTGAAAAAGTTTGTCGCCTTTTCCAAGCTCAAATCCTGAGCGTAATAAGTTACTGTTATTTAGCGAAAACATAGCTATTAACCCTAATAAAATTGGAGCACAAGGTTACGTTAAACCACTTTAAAGAACAAGTAGGCGAGCGCGCCTACTCAATCACTATCACTCTAAAATCGTTAACGTTAGTATTGGTTGGCCCTGTAATAATTAAATCATCAATGGCTTTAAAAAACTGATGGCTATTATGGCCTTCTAACTGAGCGTGTAAGTTTTCGCCAGCATCAAGTGCGCGCGCAATCGTGCTGCTATTTATATACGCACCGGCAACATCTTTACTGCCATCTACACCATCGGTATCACAGGCTATGGCATAAATGCCCGCCTCGGCGTTAAGTGCCTCTGCCAATGCCATTAAGTATTCTTGATTAGGGCCGCCATCACCATAAACATCGGCTACCGTTACTGTAAGCTCACCGCCAGAGAACAACATAACGCGCTTACCTTGCGCTTTTTGCTCAAGGGCAATTTTAGCATGTGTGCGGGCAACCTCTTTTGCCTCACCTTGAATGTCGTACCCAAGTACTTGCGTATCCCAGCCTTGGTGCTGCGCTACATCAATAGCACTGTCAATCGCGTGCTGGGCATTAGCCACAATAAAGTGTTTGCCTTGAGTATCAGCCGCACGTGGCTGCTCAGGCTTTAATAAATACGCTTCAATTTCGTTAATAACCGGCCAGTTGTACTTTTGTAAAATAGCCAGCGCATCGGCTTTAGTGCTGTTATCACTAATTGTGGGGCCTGATGCAATGTCACTTGGCTTATCCCCTACTACATCCGAAATAATCAGCGTGACATAATCCGACTTAGCCGCTTGTGCTAACTTACCGCCTTTAACAAGCGAGAGCTGTTTGCGCACAATGTTAATTTCATCAACGCTTGCACCACTTTTAAGTAAAAACTGATTAAGCGCCTGCTTTTGCTCAAACGGTACATCATCTACCGGCAAACACATAAGCGACGAGCCGCCACCCGATATAATAAACAAAATGGGAATATCGGCCGGATTATTTTTTACAAGCGCCAATAACTCTTTACTTGCTGCTAAGCTGTTATCATCTGGCGTTGGGTGATTAGCACTAAGCACTTTAATGCGCCCAGTATCGCCGGCACTTTCGTAACCATAACGTGTCACTACCGCACCAAAGCATTTATCACCATAAAAACGGTTAACCTCTGCGGCCATTTCGGCGGCGGCCTTACCGGCGCCCACCACACATAAACCATTACTGGCATCTATATTTTCCAAGTACTTACTCATACACGCACTGGGTTTACAGGCATTTACCGCCGTGGTAAATAAATCGATTAAAAATGACTTTTTAGAATCCATGGGTTAACGCTCACGAAAAAATTGATGGAATAGCTAGGCAAATTAATACCATCACAACAAACATGCTAAGCAGCATAACGATATCTTTACCGGTTAAAATTGAGTTTGAGATAGTCTCAGCGTTTTGCGCTTTAGCAACCTCGTTTACTTCGCGTGGAATCGCAATGCTTGTCGTAAGGGTAATCACCGCAGTGGCCACAAAGCCAATAAAGTTCCACCAAAACCAAAATACGTCTGGCGCAAATACTGACACCAACAAGTTAATTAACACACCACTAATTAAGCCTATGTTTGCATGCATCGCAGCACTGCGCTTACTAACTACGGCAATTAAAAATACCGCCAGTATTGGGCCATAAAATAACGAGCCTACTTTGTTAATGGCTTCAATAATAGTAGGTGCTATATCACCGGCATAGAGCGATAAAATTAACGTAATTGCACCCCAAATAAGCCCTAAGTATTTAGCCAGTTTTAAGTAGGTTGGTTGGTCTAGCTCTTTATTTGAAATACGGCTGTAGTCTTCAATACTTACCGCCGAAAGCGAGTTAATAGCAGAGCTAAGTGATGACATAGCCGCAGATAAAATAGCCACCACTAATAAACCAATTAAGCCATGTGGTAAGTAATCTAAAATAAAGATTGGCATCATCCAATCTGGGTTATCGGCTGGAATTTTGGCTAAAAACTCAGGATTGCTCATAGCCAGTGTGCCTACAATTAAGCCCGACACACAATATAAAATAGTAATAGGAAAACGTACTACGCCGTTGGCTAAAATCATGTAGCGTAAGTTTTTAGGATCTTTTGCACTAAGTGCACGTTGCGCTTGTGTTTGGTCACACCCATAGTAAGAGGCGTAAAGCACCACACCACCAAAAATCATAGGTAAAAAACCAAAGCCATCACCACTAAATCCAAACGAATCAAATTTTATGGCTTCTAATCGGCTCGAATCAACATTAGCAATAAAGGTATCAACCCCACCTAAGTGATAAAGTCCAAAGCCAATACAAGCAATAGTACCCAGTACAATGATGATCATTTGAATTGCATCACCATACACCACGGCTTTCATACCGCCTTGCAGTGAATATAACACCGTGATCACGCCGGTAAGCACAATGGCTTGCCATGCTTCTATGCCCATGGTGCCTTGGAGAATAAGCGATACCGCATAAATCATAATGCCGGTGGCAAATGCGCGGCTAAACTGAAACACCACACTAATAAGCACACGGGTAGAACGACCAAAACGCATTTCTAAGTAATCATAAATACTTACAATGCCGCTTTTATAAAGCTTAGGTAAAATAGTCGCTAAAATTAAAATCATCGCCAGCGGCACACCTAACTCATACGAGAGCCATTGCATACCACCGCCTTCACGCAAACCAACAAATGCAGGAGCCGAAATAAAGCTAATAGCCGAAAGCTGAGTGGCCATTACCGACAAAGCTAAAGGTTTCCACCCTAAGCTTTTGCCTCCTAAAAAGTAATCACTTTTATTGGTTTGTTCGCGTAGCATAAACCCCATTACCAATAAGGCACCAAGGTAAAGAGCAACTATTGAAAAATCTAATATATTCATAATTATTTCGCGTATTCACATTAAGAAAACACAGCGCCTTCTCAAAAATAAAAAACTAAATAGCTATATGCTTACTTCTAAAACAGTCCCTAAAAACAAGCCTATCGCTAACTTAGCTGAAAAATGCATCACAATGCAAAAAGCCTATTAACCCCAAAACAGGTTAATAGGCGTAAAGCATTTATTTAAAAGTCGTATTTGACTCTAAATGTAACGCGTCGTGGGAGAATTGGACGGCCTACAAAGTAAGGATTGTCTGACGTTTGGCTGTTGCCTAAACGCGGCGAGCCTTCGGTAACACCATCAGAGTCAAACAAATTAAATACCCCTACGCTTAAACGTACGGTTTGCTCTGGGGCGATTTGCCAGTTATAACCCGCATCAAATCTAAACAAGTGGAATGAATCAAGCTCTACAGAGTTTGCATCGTTAGCAAAGTTTTTACCTGTAAAGTTATGATACAAAGCAGCATCCCAATTATCTGCGGTGTAGCTTATAGAAGAGTTAAATAATACTTTTGGTTTACGACGTAACTCGTTACCAATAATAGAAGGGTCTGAGTCAAACTCAGTAAATTCGTGGTCAGTGTAAGTCATGTTGGCATCAACCGCCCACTCGTCGGTAATATCGTAGCGACCAGTAAGCTCCACACCCGTTGCTTTGGTTGATTGCATAACAGGCAGCTCTAATACGCCACCGTTGCCATCGTTAACAAAGTCTACGCTGCGTCTGTCTTTTAAGTCGGTTCTAAATAACGCAATGCTACCGCTAAAGTCGTTATCAAAAAACTTAATACCAAGCTCGCCTTGTTCAACAATTTCGGCTTCGTAGCTGGCAGGCTCACCTAAATCATTAAACTGAATCCCTCTAATTTCTGGGAAGAAAAACCCGCGAGATGCATTCGCATATACGTTTAAGTTATCGGTTAAGCGATATAACGCTGCACCCGATACCGCAAATTCAGAGGTGTCTACTTCGCCGTAGGTCATTACACCACTGCCTGTGGTGTTTACCTGTAAATTAGGCGCAAGTGATGGATCATCAGAAATTTGTACAACTTGGCTGCCTTCACGGCTAATTTTGCCGTCAATTTCTTCATAACGAACACCAAAGTCGATAATCCAATCATCGCTTTCCATTTGGTCCGCTACATAAAGCGCACGGCGGGTAGCGCTAATTGTTTGGTTGGTGTAAGAAATACCTGGGCCACTAATACCATTTTGTGTGTACTGAACAACATCACCATCGGCATTGGTGTACGTTAAATCAACCAGTTCTGGGTTATTGTTAAATTCCCCCAAGTAGGTCGTAATAACGTTATCGTCATCGGCTTCACTGTGAGAGAAAAACGTACCTACGGTAATATCGTGGCTAAAATCGCCAACAAAAATACTTTTAACAATATTAAATTCGGCAGAGAAATCCTCTGCTGGGCGGTCTCTATCTAAAATACGGTTAGCAAATAATAAGTCATCGCTTGCCAGTGCCTGCCCCGATGCAGTGTAAGTAAACGCTGCATCGCTTACATCACCTAAGCCACGGTTAGCTAAAAACTCTTCTTGGCTCTCAGGTACATTAATAATACCGTCGCCATCTAAAAATAGATTAAATTCGTGTTGGTACTTTGCGTATTTACTGCGCATGTTAATAGCAAAATCGTTAGCGAGCTCTTTTTCAAACACCACTGAAATAGAGCCACCTTTAGTTACCACACCATCACTAATTGGCGATTCATAACGACCATTGGCAGTATCGTAGGACAGGTTAGACACATTAGCAGTTTGTAATGACTCCACTTCGCGTCCATCGTTACCAGTTAAGCGTTCGCGGCTGTCGCCATCAAGCGGAATAGGCAGGTAAAACTGTGCTTGGTCATCAATGTATTGGCCATACACAGTAAATGAGCCAGAGCCGTCATCAAATTCTTTACGAATATTACCGCGCAGCTGAGTGCCTTTAGTCTCAAGCCCTGTATCTAACGGGCCTTCATCGTAACGGTAAAAGCCTGACAGCGCATAATAAAGGCCATCTTCGTTTAGCGGCCCGCTTGTAGCAAAATCTAAACGGGTACGGCCCTGATCAGAAAGCTCCATTTGCGCAGTACTTTGCGGATCATCGCTGCCCGTTTTAGAAATATAGTTAATAATACCCGCTACAGAACCTTGACCAAATAAGTTAGACACACCGCCACGCACAAACTCTACACGCTCAATACCTAAGTCGTTTCGGTAGTACACATCAAACGCCGATGAGTTTAAGCCAAAAACACTCAAACTAGGTGAACCGTCGTACGACAGTGGCGTAAACTGAAACTGACCCGATGAAGGTAAGCCTCTTACTTGTAGGTTTGTTCCAACCTCACCACCGCCCCCTTCTACTTTAATACCAGGGATATAACGTAATACATCTGCTTGGCTACTTGATGAAAGCTTTATTAACTCATCTTCGCTAATAGAGGTTACTGACTGTGGGGTATCTGAAATAACGCGTCCTTTGCTGGTACCAGAGACGATAATACGTTCAACGTTATTTTCTTTTTTTGCTGTATCTGGCGCAGTCTCTTCTGCGGCAAACGCGCCTTGTGTGAGGCATAAAGATACAATAGAGGCGATCGTAGTTTTATTCACGGGTATTCTCCAATTGTGCTAGTTGTCTGTGTAATTACTCAGAGTGTGGCTAAGTAAGTGCGAAATAATCAAGTATACATGTTAGTTTTTTGTTACTTCGAACAGGATTTAAGCACAGAAAAAAAACATTTACAACCCATAATGAGTGCTTTAATATTATCCAAATCGAAAATAATACACAAAGAGCACCCAATATGACTACTACAATCAACGGTAAACTTGATGCAGCCACAGCGGCATCGCTTACAGAACTTGCTACTAAAACACTTATAGCAAACGATTTAGGTGGCTATACCGTCCCTACGCATGGCCTTTACCCGTTTCAGTGGAACTGGGATTCAGCGATTACAGCCCTAGGGTGGATGAAGTCTGACGAGAGCCGTGCGTGGCAAGAAATTGATGTGTTATTTTCAGGCCAGTGGGATGATGGCATGGTGCCACATATCTTATTTCATAAGGATTCAACTACCTACTTCCCTGGTCCAGATGTGTGGGGCTCTGATAAAAAAATTAAAAGTACGTCTATTTCGCAGCCACCCGTTGTGGCAACAGTAATGAAAGAAATGCTTGCCAGCGCACAAGATAAAGCCCTTGCAAAGCAAAAAGTTAAAGCATTATTTTCTCAAGTTGTTGATTACCATTTATGGTGGTACAACGACCGCGATCCTGAAAACACAGGCTTAGTGGTCACTTATCACCCGTGGGAATCGGGTATGGATAACAGCCCATCGTGGGATGATGCCCTTGAAGCTGTACCTGGTGTTGATTGGGAATACACCCGCCGCGACACCAGCCATGTTGATTCGTCGCAGCGCCCGCATAAAAGCGAGTACGACCGTTTCTTATACCTAGTAGACTTTTTTAAACGTAACAATTTTGATAGCAAAGTAATTTACGAAACCTGCCCGTACAAAATGAACGATCTAGGTATTATTGCTATTTTGCACCGTGCGACAAAAGATTTACTCAAAATGGGTGAACAGCTCGGTTTAAACGATGCTCGTACCGATTATTTAGCACAGCGTCTAGAACTAACTCAAGCAGCAATTAACACGTTATGGTGTGAGCAAAGCGAATACTTTTACTGTAAAAACGTGTTAACCAACAGCCTAGCTAAAGTTAAGACATCAGCAGCACTACTAACCGTTTATGCTGGTTTAACAACTGACGAGCAAACGCGTATTATTAATACCGCGACAGAAGATTTTATTGAGTCGAGTCAATTTAGTGTGGCATCTACCCACCCTAAAGAAGAAAAATACGAGCCACAGCGTTACTGGCGCGGCCCTATTTGGTTACACATTAACTGGATGATAGCCATCGGCCTTAAAGAAGCAGGGTTTGTAACCACGGCAGATAAAATTCAGGACGACACGCGCGATTTAGTGCTTAAATCGGGTTACTACGAATATTTTAACCCAGAAACAGGCGCTGGCTGTGGTGGTAAAGATTTCTCATGGACAGCCGCTATTGCGCTGCATTGGCTACTTGATTAATAACTAAGGCAGCATTATGAAACACACAATATGTTTTGGTGAAGTATTGGTTGATTTACTCTCTGATAAATTAAGCCAAAACAACAGCGAGCACGAAGCGTTTACTAAGTTTGCAGGCGGTGCGCCTGCAAACGTAAGCGTAGCTATTGCAAAGCTAGGTGGTAACGCCTACTTTGCTGGCATGCTAAGCACCGACAGCTTTGGTGATTTTTTACATAACGCCTTAAAAGAGCAAGGCGTAAAAACCGACTTTATGCGCTTTACCGACCAAGCAAAAACCGCCCTTGCGTTTGTATCACTTGATAAGGACGGCGACCGTACGTTTGAGTTTTACCGTGATAACACCGCCGATCTGCACTTTACTAATAGTGACTTTAGCAGTGAATGGTTTGAGCAATGCGATATCTTTCATATTTGCTCAAATACCTTAACCGACGAGCGCATACGTAAAACCACCGCGTATGGGGTTGAATTTGCCAAGCAAAATAACTCAATTGTCAGTTTTGATATTAACTTACGCCTCAACTTATGGCCTAGTAATGCTAACCCGCGTGAACACATTTTACCCCTGTTAAAACACTGCTCTATTATTAAAGCCTCTAAAGAAGAGCTTGAATACTTAGCGGGTGAGCAAACGGGTGAAGAATTTATAGCCGACACTCTCAATAATGGCTGTGAGTTATTTGTGGTTACCGATGCAGGCAACCCGATGCATTGGTATACCAAAAATGCCAAGCAAACGCTTCACCCTAAAAAGGTTACTATGGTTGATGCTACCGCCGCAGGAGATGCGTTTGTAGGTGGATTGTTGTATCAACTAGGCTTACAAAACCTGACACCTAGCTCTTTTAGTAAGCTTTGCGACAACCCCGAAACACTAACAACTATTTTTGAATTTGCTTCGTTATGTGGTGCTCATGCAGCATCTTACAAAGGGGCATTTACGTCTCTTCCTAACGAAAAATCGCTTAACGATTTTAGGAGCGCACTATGAGCCACACACCTGATAACTTTAAAAGCCGCGAATTTTTAACAGAACATATTGCCGATACGCTGGCGTTTTACGAGCCAAACATAGACGACGAACACGGCGGTTTTTACCAAAACTTTTCGGATAATGGTGAGGTATTTGATAAGCAAACTCGCCACTTAGTAAGCTCTACTCGGTTTGTATTTAACTATGCACGTGCGTATCAAACCTTTAATGACGAAAAGTACCTGAACCGTGTTAAATCGGGTATTGAGTTTATTCGTAAGCACCATTTTGTTGAGCAAACAGGCGGTTACAATTGGTTATTGAGTGTTGAGCATGGTAACGCCACTGTACTTGATGATACCAACCACTGCTATGGCTTTGCGTTCGTGATTTTAGCCTACAGTTGGGCATACCGCGTAGGTGTTACAGAGGCACGCGAATACCTAAACGATACATTTCAAACAATGGAAACACATTTTTGGGATGCAAAAGCGGGTTTATATAAAGATCAGCACAACAGTGACTTTACTAAGTGCGATCCGTATCGCGGGCAAAACGCCAATATGCATACCTGTGAAGCTCTTATTGCCGCTTATGAAGCAACTCAAGATGAGCTATTTTTAAATCGCGCGCTCACACTGGCTGATAACATGGTTAATCGCCAAGCTAATTTAATGGGTGGGCTTATTTGGGAGCACTACGATATAAATTGGCAGGTTGATTTAGAGTACAACAAAGACGACCCTAAAAATTTGTTTCGCCCGTGGGGTTTTCAGCCAGGTCACCAAACTGAGTGGTCAAAGCTACTAATGTTTTTAAATAAGCATAAGCCACAAACTTGGCTTGTAGAGCGCGCTCAAGCGTTATTTGATAATTCAATAGACGTTGCGTGGGATAAACAACACGGCGGTATTTGTTACGGATTTGCGCCAGATAAAAGCATATGTGATGACGACAAGTACTTTTGGGTGCAAGCCGAAACACTGTGCTGTGCAGCCTACCTTTATGAAACCACAGGGGATGAAAAATACCAGCAGTGGTATGACAAAATTTGGCAGTACTCGTGGCAGCACTTAGTTGATCATCAATACGGTGCGTGGTTTAGAATTTTAACCGTAGATAACAAAAAAATAGATACCATGAAAAGCCCAATTGGTAAAACGGATTACCATACTATGGGTGCCTGCTTTGATGTGTTGGCGTTATTAAAATAACCCAATAAGGTAAAACATTTAATTGTGTTGTGTAGACCTTTAAACCGCCTTTTTGGCGGTTTTTTTTGCCTAAATGATTACGCCTTTAATACCCTAAAAATAATCACCACAAAATATAATTTTGTGCGCGCCCTACTTTTTAAACCTCATATTTTGAATAAACACCTAATAATAAAAAATTTTGCACGCCAGCGGCGTATAGTAATATAAAAGATAATAAAAAAGAGAAACAGGCAATGCCAAACGGGAACGACCCCCACACTATTAATAGCAACGAACTTGTTGCCTGGCCGCGCATTGCAGCCATAGCCGCTATGCTCAGCTTTTCGCTGCCCACTTTTATCACCGGCCTAGAAATACATCAAAGTTCAAGTGTGAGTAATACACTGTGGGCGTTAGTTATTGGCTCACTTATATTAACCCTTATTGGTGGGGCTATGGGCACCATAGGTGTAAAAAGCCGCTTAAGCTCTTATTTATTGGTAAAAATAGCGTTTGGTAATGCTGGCGCGGGCATTGTTAATATTGCCTTTGCTTTATCATTAATTGGCTGGTTTGGCGTAAATATTGATTTGTTTTCTAATGCCGTGGTGCGCTTACTCAGTGCAGAATTTAATATTATTATGCCCGAATGGCCCATCGATATAGTCGCAGGTTGCGCCATGCTCATAACCACACTGTATGGGTTTAAAGCCATTAATGTGCTGGCCTCTATCATGATCCCTATTTTGGCTGCGGTCACCGCTATGATGCTTTTTGGCGCGCTCGATAGTATGCCACTGGTTGATTTTATTAATTTAGAAAAATCAGCAGTGCTTTCTCTTGAAGATGGTGTAGCTGCCATTGTTGGCGGCGTTATTATTGGCGCAATAATATTGCCCGACATAACCCGTTTTTCTAAGCAAAAACGTGGCGGCGTGTACACCTCATTTATTGCGTATATGGTTATTGAGCTTTTGGTTATTTTTGTGGCTGTATTTGCCGCAGCCGCCATGCAAGAAACCGAAATATTAAGCTTAATGCTTGCGCTTAATTTAGGGTTTTCAGCGTTTTTTATTGTGATAGCAGGCAGCTGGATTTTAAATTCGTTAAACCTTTACAGTACCGCACTTAGCGTGGAGGCTACCTTCCCGCATTGGCATAAAAAGTGGGTTATTGTGTTATTAGGTTTGGTGGGAATTGGCGCAGCCTTTATAAATATTTTAGATATGTTTATAAGCTTTTTAGCGTTTTTGTCTGATATTTTTGTACCGGTAGCGGGCGTAATTATTGTTGATGCACTGTTTATTAAACCCCATGCTTATAACGCAGCGGCTTTGGCAAATAACGCTAACTTTTCACTTCCCGCATTTAGCGCATGGTTTGTAGGCGCGGCATATGCGGTGTGTAATGGCGCTTTATTTAACGTATCAATGAGTGGTATTACCGTGATTGACGCCATTATATTAACGGCCGTTATTTATACCCTGTTTGCAAAAGCCATTGCGCCCAAACCGGTTGTTCAGCAATAACTTTAAACAATAAAAAGGCGCATAAAGCGCCTTTTTATTACTCTAAATTAGGGGGCTACTCTTCATCGTCTACTTTCATTTCGTCTCGCCATTTAAGTTTTTCCAGCGGGTAGCCTAAAAAGAACTTAGCGCGCTCAAGCACTATGCGTGTAGTCAGCTTTTTTATTGCATACTGTGAGCTGCCGGTTAGCCTGTCGCACATTGCATTAAGCGCTTGAATATCGGCAAAGCAACAAAAAGAAATATAATCAATATCGCCACTTAGTTGCATGCAATCCATTATTTCGGGGATGTTGTGTATGTCAGCTAAAAACTTACGCCGTGCTGCTAGGTTATTGTCCTCTAGGGTAAATTCCATATAGGCAAACACGTGCTCACAAATTTGCTCTAAATTTATATCAGCATGAAAGGTTCTAAAATATCCCGCCTCTTTTAATGCTTTTACTCGCTGAAAACAGGCACTGGGCGACAAGTTAACTTGCTCGGCCAATTCAACGTTTGTTAAATCGGCAGTTAGGTGCAGAATTGCCAGTATTTTTTGATTATACCTGTCTATTTTTATCGTTTTTTTCATAACCGGTTTCACATTTAATAATAATTAATTTTGTAAATTTAAGGTCAACAAATACATAAAATTACGCGCTTAAGCGTTATTTTCAGCAATTTGTGTGTGCTGTATTAAGGGTTTACAAAATATTATTTTGTCTGAAAAAGCGACAATGTTTATCACTAAGTAACATCACCATGATAGTCACATTAGGACATAGAACATGAGCAGATACAACAAAATACGCTTTCGTAAAACACTATTAGCATCGGCAGTTACCCTGTCGTGCATAAACTATGTGCATGCGCAAGAACAACAACAAACAGTAACTGACACTATAGAAAAAATTTCGGTGATGTCGCGCGGGCGTGTTGAGTCGATACAAAACGTGCCCGACTCTGTTACCGCATTTAGCGCCGAGACAATCGAAAAATCACGTATTACTAACTTTCGTGATGTTGCTAATTTAACTCCCAACTTATCGCAGCTCGATAATTTTAGGCCCGGCCTTGCCCGTATTACTATTCGTGGCTTAATTACACCGCAGGTGGGCGATCCGCCATTAGCGTTTGTAGTTGATGGTGTTACCGCCCCCGATTTAGAGTTTATAAACCAAGACCTAGTTGATATTGAACGTATTGAAGTTATGCGTGGTGCTCAAGGCGCACTGTATGGCCGCGGCGCCATTGGTGGTGCGGTTATTGTGACAACTAAAAAACCTATTGAAGACTTTGAAGGTAAAATTAAAGGCTCTGTAGGTAATGGCAACACGTATAATTTGAATGCGGTTGTATCGGGTTCGCTTAACGATGAAAACACCGCTTATTTTAGAGCCGGTGGTTACATTAAAGATACCGACGGGCTGATTAAAAATACCTACACAGGCGATTACGCCGACCCGTTAAAAGAGCAATCGGTTTTTTCACAGTTAGAGTTTGAGCTAAGCGAAAACACCTCAATAAATCTTAAAGGTAAATACACCTCAAGCGAAGCTGGGTTTGCTTACTACCAAGGGGTGAGCGATGACACCATTGAAGACTTTTCAATTAATACCTCACAAAATATTATTAACCAAGATGAGCGTGATGTGTATGAGCTAAGCGCCAAGCTAACCCAACATTACGATTTAGGTAAATTTGAGTTTGTAACTGCGTACAGCAATTCAGAAAACGAGCACTTTTACGATGGCGACTACTCTGCCGATGCCACTTTTATTGACGAAGATGGCTTTTTTAGAGCCCCATTTGGTACTGAAGGATTATACGATATTGAATCGTTAACGCTAGAGTCGCGGTTTATATCCCAGTCGGATCAGACTTTTAGATGGTCAGTGTCGGCGTTTTATCAACAGCGCGACCGCGATACTGCGGTATTATTTTACGATGATTTTACCGATGCCGAAATTTTAACGCGTGCAGATTTTGCCAGCGACGAGCCCTACCTTTCAATTATCGACAACAACAGCAGCGATGCATGGGCACTTGCTGGGCAGTTTAACTACGATATAAACGAGCAGTTAGAGCTCACCGGTGCGATGCGTTACGATCACGATACTCGCGAGTCGTTCGACCCAACCAATAAAGACGCCACTTACGCTAAAAAATCGTTTAGCCAATTACAGCCTAAAGTTACCTTAGCGTACCAAATGAATGACGACCTACTGCTTTACACCGGCTACTCGCGTGGTTTTAGAAGTGGGGGCTTTAACGAGCCAGCCGACGGTATTAGCCGCACCTTTGATAAAGAAATTTCTGACAGCTACGAAATAGGCTTTAAAACTGCTTTGTTTAATAACAAAGTTACCCTTAATGGCGCCGCGTTTATTATTGAGCAAGACGATGCGCAATTTACCCAATTTAATATAGATACCTTCACTCTTGAAAACCTCTCTATTGACGAAGTACAAACCAAAGGTTTAGAGCTAGAAGCAGCCTTTGCTGCCACCAGCAATTTAAGTATTAACCTCAGTGCAGGTATTGTTGATTCAGAAATTAAACGCTTTGCACTGCGCCCCGAACTGGCTGGCAGGCCACAGTTTTGGGTGCCTGAGTATAACTACGGGCTGTCGGCAAATCATAACTTAGCACTCAACGGAGAATGGTCACTGTTCTCGCGCGCTGAGCTATTAATTGAAGGCCCTAAAACATTTAGTATTGATATTCCTGATGTTGAGTCGTCGCGTTATACCTACCTAAATGCCGGTGTAGGGCTCAAATCAGAGCAGTGGAGCGTTCAAGTTTACGTAGACAACCTTACGGATGAGCGCGCTATTGAAGATATTTTTCTACTGGCCGATGGGGTTACAGACCTAGTGCGCCAACCTAATAAGCCTCGTAGTTACGGTATAGAGCTCAGTTACCAATTTTAATTTTTTCACCTTCACAGCAGGTATTTTTTTAATACCTGCTGTTTTTATACCAATCCGCTTAATTAAGTGATCTGTTTTGGGGATGGGTATGAGTTAACCAATAGCGATACACACATGCAAATTCTTAATCGTGACCAACTTATTGATATTTTATACGGCTGCGCCATTTTAGGCACTGGCGGCGGCGGTGAGTTAAGTGAAGGCATTGCCTATATTGACGAAGCACTCGCACAGGGTAAAACCTTTAAACTAATTAGTGCCGATGAAGTCCCCGCGGGTGAGCTTGTTTGTACGCCTTACATGTTAGGCGCTATTTCTGCTTTAAGTGAACAAGAAGAACGCGCGTATGCAAACCTGCCCCGTAGCACTAAGCACGCTATTTTAGCTGCTTACCAGCGCACCCTTGAATACACAGGTAACGATGCTATTTATGGCACTATTTGTTGTGAGCTTGGCGGCTCAAACACCGCAGTATCGTTTTACTTAGCTGCAATGTTTGACGGCTATATTATTGATGCCGACCCCGCTGGGCGCGCAGTACCGGAGATCACCCATTCAACCTATTATTTAAATAACTTACCCGCAGCGCCCATTATTACCGCGAATGAATTTGGTGAGTGCTTTATTTGCGAAAATGTAATGGACGACTTACGCGCCGAAACAGTCGTGCGAGCACTAGCTAAAATTAGCCGTAACGACATTGCAGCCATTGATCATATTTTACCTATTGAACAAATGAAAAACGCGGTTATTCATGGCACCATTAGTAAAGCCCTTAAACTTGGTAAAGCAATGCGTGAAGCCAACGAGCAGCACGCTAACACCGCACACATAATTGCCAAGCACGGCGGCGGCTTTGTTGCCTTTGAAGGTGAGGTAAGCACATTTGAATTTAACACCGTAGAGGGTTTTACGTTAGGCGAAGTAACACTTAAAGGGCTTGGCGAGTTTGTAAATAACAACTACAAAATAACGGTTAAAAACGAAAACATGGCCGCGTTTTTAAATGACGAAGTACACGTAACCATTCCTGATTTAATATGCTGTATTAACAGCCAAACAGGCACGCCAATTACTAATCCTAATTACGAGGTAGGCATGAAAGTAGCCGTTGTAATTTTACCAGCGCCAAAGGAATTTACAGGCCCTAAAGGTTTAGAAATATTTGGCCCGCGTTACGCAGGCGTTAACACCCCATATAAAGCAGCGATTGCAAATTAATTATTGCTAAGGGCGTGCTGCAGCTTGCTATACAATGCAGCATGGCCTTTACCAAACTCGGTGGCGTTTCTATCAATGCAACTAAGCCATTCTTTCGCTTGTACCTTTTTACCTATTTGTAAATATACCTGCGCTAAACGTAAGCTATAAATAGCATGGTAAATGCTTGAGGGCTCAGTAAATTTGAATGCGGTTTTATAATAATTTATAGCTTCTAAATGCTCTTTATTTTGCTGATAACTGTACGCTAAGTTACCGCTAGCAAGCACTATTTTAGCAGCGTGGTTGGTGTTTTTTATGGCGTTATAGGCCATTAAATTACTTTTTACTGCGTGCTCGTATTGCTGCCACTTTAAGTAAATATGCGCTTTGTTAATGTGCAGCTCTAAATGAAAAATAGGATCGTTATTTTTTGCAAAGCGCTGCTCGGCATCTCTTAGTAATCGCATCGCTGCTTTTTTACTACCAAACACATAGTGTAGGTTAGCCAACTCCACTAATCTTAAAGGGTCACCAAAAGCATTATATATCCCGTCTAACTGGGTAAACGCTTTAGCGGCATACGTTTTAGCTTCAGCTTTTTTGCCAATATAGTTAAGTGCTTTCGCGTAATAAAAATACATTTGTAGCTTAAATACATCGGGCAGCTTATCTTGCTCTAAAAAAGGAGTAATAGCGTTGAGTAAGTTTTCGAACTGTTGGTAGTCGTAGTAGTAATCAAATTGGTAGGTTTTTATTTTGTACCACTGTGCAGGGTTATCTTTGACTTCATTAAGGCGCGTTTCAATATAAGTTAAACAGTGCGTTTTGGGCTGTTGCAAGCAAAACGCTTCATGATCGCTGTAGTTTTCTGATGCTAATGCATTAAAACTTGTAGCGACAATACTTAACAGCAAAAATATACGCACCAATATTACACTCTTTAAAATCACCTTAATTAAGAGTGTAATATTTTTATCTCATCTATCACAATACGCTGAAATACTTATGCATATTGCCCACATGCAAACCCACAACTCCACGCATACTGGAAGTTGTAGCCCCCAAGCCAGCCTGTTACATCGGTTACTTCGCCTATAAAATATAAGCCTTTGGCTTTTTTAGCTTCAAAAGTTTTAGAGCTCAGCTCATCAGTATCAACGCCGCCCAAAGTTACCTCGGCGGTACGATAGCCCTCTGTGCCATTAGGTTTTATTTGCCATGCGTGAATATAGCTTGCTAACTCATCTATTTGAGCATGGGTAAGCTGATTAATATTACAATCTGGAATCGCTTTGCTGTCGTGCAGTATGTCTATAAAGCGTTTGGGTAAAATAGTCGCAAGGCTATTTTTTAATGATTTTTGGGCTTGTGTTTCTCGCCAATCAGCCAGTTGCTGTTTTAAATCGAGATCAGGGAGCAAGTTTATGCTTACTGCCTGCCCCGCTCGCCAAAATGAGCTTATTTGCAATATGGCAGGCCCCGATAAACCTCGGTGAGTAAACAAAATATTCTCTTTAAATACAGTGCCGTCTTCGCTAGACACTTCGCACGGTATACTAATTCCTGAAAGCCCTTCAAAGCGCTCTTTATCGTGTTGATGCAAAGTAAATGGCACAAGCGCCGCCATGGTAGGTAGTACGTTTAAGCCAAACTGCTCTGCAATTTTATAGCCTATAGGAGTGGCGCCAAGCTTGGGCATTGTTAAACCGCCCGATGCGATAACTAGCGATTCACAAGTCAGTGTTTCTTGCTCAGTGGAAACACGGTAGCCAATGTCGGTTTTAGCCACATTTAACACTTCGCTGCGCAATTTAATATTAACACCAGCCCACTCGCATTCGGTAAGTAGTATATCGACTATATCCTGCGCGCTGTTATCGCAAAACAGCTGGCCTAAGGTTTTATGATGGTATGCCAAGCCGTGGCGGTCCACCAGCTCAATAAAATCGTGTTGTGTATAGCGGCTTAAGCACGACTTAACAAAGTGAGGGTTACTGCATAAGTAGTTTTCTGGACTGGCATTTTCATTGGTAAAATTACAACGCCCACCACCACTTATTAAAATTTTTCGACCAGGCTTTTTGCCCATATCAAGCACTGTAACGCTACGCCCGCGATAACCTGCTTGTGCTGCACTCATTAATCCGGCTGCACCTGCGCCAATCACAATTACATCTACTTGATTCATTACTTCGCCCTACTCAAAAATTTGCCCGATTATAGCAAAGTTTGTTTAAACACTCTGAATAGAATTTATTATTAAATTTATAGCAACAAATGTAACCAAGGCTAGTTATGGGCTTTTCTAAACAGTGTAAAAATAACAATCCTTTATACTTATTTTTGTTTTATATGATAAATACTAAACAACGACAAAGGCACCGTACACCTAGGTTATAACTAAAAGAAATAGGTACATAAGCAATTATTATTTTAAAGAAATTAACAGATCATTTACCTTTGTTTCTGTTTCGTAATTTAATATTACGAACTAACTAATAACAACTAGGGATAATTATGACAACAAGTAAATCATTTAAGCGTTGCGCTATCGCGCTCACTATTAGTACGGTATTTGCAGCATCTGCAAGTGTTGCCCAAGATGTGTCTACCTCTATGGCAGAAACCACAGCCAAACTACAAAGCCAATCGGGTTTTGAAACTCAGTTTATTATTAAGTACAAAAATAGCGCGAACGATATGCTAAGCACCTCGTCTGCTGACGCAAGCCCTGCAAATATGAAAAAGCGTGCTCAACGCTTTGTAAAAAATTTCGCTTCTAAAAAAGGTAAAGTAAAAGCGAAGTACATCCGTGCTATGGCGCTTAATAACCACCACGTTATGCGCGCAGATAAAAAACTAAGCGCTGCAGAAGCACAAGAATTTATGCAAGAAATGGTTGATTCTGGCAATGTTGAATACATTGAAGTGGATCAAATGTTAAAACCATTTGCAACGCCTAACGACCCTCGTTACGGCGACCAATGGCACTACTATGAGCAAGCGGGCGGCCTAAACTTACCAACCGCATGGGATACTGCAACGGGCAGTGGCGTAGTGGTTGCGGTACTTGATACTGGCTACCGTCCTCATGTTGATTTAAATGCTAACATTTTACCGGGTTACGATATGATCTCTAACCTATCGGTAGCAAATGATGGCGGCGGTCGCGACAGTGACGCACGCGATCCGGGCGATGCTGTAGCTGCTGGCGAATGTGGAAATAACGGCGCACAAGGCTCAAGCTGGCACGGTACGCACGTAGCAGGTACGGTTGCGGCTGTTACTAATAACGGTGAAGGTGTTGCCGGTGTGGCTTATGGCGCTAAAGTTGTGCCTGTACGTGTTCTTGGTAAGTGTGGTGGTTTAACGTCAGACATTGCTGATGGCATTATTTGGGCATCTGGCGGAAGTGTATCGGGCATTCCTGCCAACTCAAACCCTGCTGATGTAATTAACATGAGCTTAGGTGGCAGCGGCTCGTGTAGCTCTACCACACAAAACGCAATTAACACGGCACGCAGCAACGGTGCAGTCGTGGTTATTGCTGCCGGTAATGATAACGATAACTCAGCAAACTATAACCCAGGTAACTGTAGTGGCGTTGTTAATGTTGCCTCTGTTGGACGTAACGGCGGACGAGCATATTATTCAAACTATGGTAGCAATATTGATGTTGCAGCGCCGGGCGGCGCACAAAGCTTTGCAAACGACTCTGAAGGCGTTTTATCAACCTATAATTCAGGCTCGTCTACACCTTCAAGCGATAACTATGCGTTCTCTCAAGGTACATCAATGGCGGCGCCTCATGTTGCCGGTGTTGCAGCCCTGATAAAGCAAGCTAAACCAAATGCTACCCCAGATGAAATAGAAAGCATTTTAAAATCGACCACCCGCTCATTCCCAGCAACGTGTACAAGTTGTGGTACAGGTATTGTTGATGCAGCAGCCGCTGTAGCCGCAGCAAGTGGCGGTACAACACCTCCTACCGGTGGCGATAGCGAACTGACAGATGGCGAAGCTAAAACAGGCTTAAGCGGCGCTGCAAGTTCACAAGCGTATTACACGATGACTGTGCCAAGTGGTGCAACGAATGTTACATTCACAATGAGTGGCGGTAGCGGCGATGCAGATTTATACGTACGCGCAGGCAGCCAACCAACTACCTCAAGCTACGATTGTCGTCCGTACAAAGGCGGTAATAGCGAGGAGTGTTCTATTGATAACCCAACAGCTGGTACATATCATGTAATGCTTCGTGGCTACTCGGCTTATTCTGGCGTTAGTTTAGTGGGTAATATTACAGGTGGTTCTACAGGTGGCGGTTCAACTACACCAGAAGCCGGTGGCGGCACGGTGAGCGATGTAACGGCTACAACAGGTAACTGGAAGCACTATACCTTAGATGTGCCAGCAGGAATGAGTACATTTACAGTCACCACCTCAGGTGGTACAGGTGATGCTGACTTATTTGTTAAGTTTGGCAGCCAACCTACCGCATCTAGCTACGATTGTCGTCCTTATAAAAACGGCAACGCAGAAACATGTACGTTTAGCAATCCGCAAGCGGGTACGTGGCATTTAAGCGTTAACGCTTACAGAACCTTTTCGGGTTTAACATTAAGTGGCCAATACCAGCCATAATTAAAAGGCCCTAAGTGCATGCACTTAGGGCTTTAATAATGCGATTATAGTTTTTCTAACACAGACTCAGCACGACTTACTGAAAACTCTTTGTCTTTTTCAACAAACAGTCCTGTTACTACATTATCGTCGACTATCATTGCATAGCGCTTAGAGCGTGTTCCACCGAAACTCCCGGTGTCTTTATCAAGCCCTAACGCTTTAGTAAAACTGCCATCGCCATCTGCTAACATGTCGATTTGTTGGGCATTTTGAGATTCTCCCCACGCTTTCATTACAAAAGCATCGTTAACTGATACACAGTAAATTGCCGCAATAACTTTTGCTTTAATTTTATCACTAAGGGTTATAAATTCAGGTAAATGCGCATTTGAACAGGTAGGCGTAAATGCACCCGGTACAGCAAAAAGCACAACCTTTTTACCATTAAAAAGCTCAGCGTTAGTGTGAGTTTGCATGCCTTCGTCTGTTAGCTGCGTTAATGTAACTGCGGGTAACGTTTGACCTTGTTCAATCATGATAAATCCTTAAAGCATTTGATTAATGAGCCTACAGTATAACGCTAATTACCTTTGTGTTAGCAGGTATTTACAAGCCAAGGTTTACTTTTATGGTTTGCATTTGCTGTTGTAACTGGCTATGAATATCGTCAACAAGTAAGCTTGATTCGCTTACTTGGCCTTTCATACTTTGCATTGACTGGCTAAAGTTATCTAGCAAATTACTTTGCTGTTTAGCCAGCTCCATGGCCTCAAAGGCCACTTTGTTGGCTTGCTGAGCGTTATCGGCCACGCCCTCTGAGTTTACTTTTAGCTCTTGCGCGTTTTGTGTTTGCGACTGCGCGCCATCCGCTAAGGCCGCAATTTGTGTAGATACTGTGCCCGACTTTTCGCTCAGTAGTGTGAGCTGCTCATTAATATCGCTTAATGAGCCTTGAGTTTGGCGGGCAAGCTGGCGTACTTCATCAGCTACAACAGCAAAGCCTCGGCCATGCTCGCCAGCACGTGCTGACTCAATTGCTGCATTTAACGCTAGTAGGTTTGTTTGATCGGCAATATTGCGGATCACTTCAATAATTTGCCCAACGCCTTCAACCCCCGCGAGCAGCTCTTGTAGGTTTTGCATACTTTGCTCAACCCGTGTTTGCGTATCTGAACTGGCACTTAGCATGCTTTGTGCAAAGCCTAAACTTTGCTCCATTGCACTAAAAGTGTGTTGGGCGTTATCAGCCACTTGGGCATTAATATTATTTACCTGCTCGCCAATTTGTTGAATATCAGCAAGCAAATGTTGGTTTTGCTCCACTTGCCCATGACTTGTAGACGCTTTTTGACTAATAGTTTGCAAATGATCACTCATTTGCTGCATAAAATCATTTACCACTTTTAGCATTTGGGCACGCTCTTGTGCCTCTTTGCGCTGTCGCTCAATTAATAAATTAAAGTAACTGGCTATTTCGCCAACCTCTGTTTTTGGGTTCTTACTTTCAATATTTTTAAGCTCGTTACTTTCAATTAAAAAGGCAAACCCGTCTCTGAGTTGCCTTAATGGGTTGAGCACTTGGTTACGCTGCACAATATAAACCCCTGCGGCTAGCATCACCAAAGCGCCAATAGCAAAGCAAAATACCCAAAATACGTTTTCTTTAAGCGCCCCTTGTGCGTGTTTTAGTTGCTGCTCTGCATTAATAACGGTTTTAGAGAGCAAGCTAATTTGCTCACGCAATTCATTGGTGCCGGCTTCACGTTGCTGGGCTTGCGCTAATGTACTGGTTAAATCGCGAGGGTAGCGGTTAGGCCAGCTGGTAATTTCAGATTTTATTTCATCGGCCAAATCTTCAGCTTCTTCGTCAAAAAATAGAGCATCTTCGTCAACCTCGCTCATAACACCTAAATTAGGGAGTTGATCTATTTTGCCTGCTAACGCATTTAAATTAGCAATACTTTGCTGCAAACTTTGTTCAGTATTGCTGTCGTAACTTACGATTAGTTGATAAGTAAATAAGGCGAGGTTGATCACCTCATTATAGTAATCAGCGCCAAGTGTGTAATAAGCTTGCGCATCGCTATTTTGATTAGGGGATTTTTTTGCATAACCAATCAGTGACGAGGCTGAGCCGGCCATTTGGCGAATTGCATTATCAAGTAACGCCGTTTCGTTGCCCGACAATTTACCCAGCGCTCTGTACTTACCTTTAATATCGGTATCTAACGTGCTGAGCTGCTCATTTAATTGCTCGGCAAGTACCGAGGGGAGTACTGTGAGTTGCTGTGTTTTTACTTGTTCAATTAGGGCTGATGATTGATTTAAGTATTGGCTATCACCTTGTTCTAGATAACTGCCTAAGTCACCGGCTAAATCCACTAAAATCGTGTTTTTTAATTTACTGTATGCGCTGTCTTGTTGCTCAAGCTTAAGTAAAGTTTGGCTTGCCCAAAATAGTGTGATGGCTAATAAAATACTTGCCAATGTTAACAGTATGGCTAACAGCCGAGTAAAAGATGATACGCGCATAAATAACAACCCCTATTGTTTAAGCGCGTAGACTATTAACTATTTATGACAATTTTATGTAACTCAGGGAAAACACGTATATTTGCGGCAAATATACGAGTAAAGGCTTAGCGAATACAGCGCCTTTATTAAACCAACCGACTTAATTTATATGCTATTAAAGATAAGAAACGCAGGTTAATTACAAGGTGAGAGTTTCATCACTTGGGTGGGTAAATTAAAATAGGCTTAATACAGCTATCACCATTACTAAAGCGCTGCGTATTAGCTAACGCCAGGCACAAAAAAACCGCGACCCGCGCGGTTTTTATTTTATTGTGTTAATTAAAGGCCAGCACGGTCTTTAATTACAGCAATTAACGGTGAGCCACCGTGGCCATTGCCTTCGGCCCATGCTATATCAGCGCCATCAGACAGTGCGCTTTTTGATAAGTTTTTAACTATGTACTCGCCCGAGTCAACAGCGTTACTAACTACAGCATGGCGAAGTAAATTATTACCATTACATTGAATAGCATCGTAAATATTGCGAATTTTTACACGTGAGCTTTTTAGTTTACTACGTAAACGGTTTTTATCATCAGCTGCGATATATTCACAAATAGATACTGCTAATTGATCATTGGCTTTAGCAGGCACGGTATACATTAACGAACCAGCAGCAACGGCTGTAATAACAATTAGCTTTGACAATTTAAACATGAAACACCCTTTATGGTACTTTTTACCTATGTTGATTGTCTAATATTGTACCAACCTGCTGTAAGTTTCGCAATAATGTTAATCTTTTTTATATAAAGTTACGAATTTATAACTATATTGATTCTTTTCGTCGGGTTTATTTGCCTGTTCGTCGACGTTTTCCCACGTTGCTACCGCTTGGTAATTTGGAAACTGCGTATCCCCTTCAACCTCTAAATCTATAAAGGTTAAATATAAACGATCGGCACTTGGTAAAAACTGCTGATAAATATTACCACCGCCAATTATCATCACCTCTTCTTCGGCTTTAACCAGCTCTAGCGCAGCCTCTGGGGTGCTGACCGTCTCAATACCTTGAGCGCTATACTGGCTATTACGGGTAATAATTATGTTGCGACGCCCAGGTAAAGGACGACCTATCGATTCAAATGTTTTACGCCCCATAACGACAGGTTTGCCTGTTGTTACCTTTTTAAAATGCTGTAGATCGGCGGGTAAATGCCACGGCATTTTATTATCAAGACCAATTACACGGTTGTTTGCCATTGCGGCGATCATTGAAATTATCACATCAAATACCTAGTACTTTATTCTTAAAAAATAAAAAAGGAGCTTATGCTCCTTTTTAAAATATGTTTTTTATTAACGCTCGTAGACGACTTCTACATCGTAGTCGTCTTCATCCCAGTCGTCCCAATCATCATCATCGCCTTTGGTTGCTTTTTGATGGTAGGTATCCCACTTGAACTCAACTTCTTCGTCTTCAATCTCAACGAACTTCTCTTTAGGCATGCTATCAAGTAATGCCATAATATCGTGAATTAATGGCTGAGTATTAAGCTTATTGACTGCTGAAATACGGTAAACGTTTTCTTCTTCACCTAGCTCTTGCGCAATTTGCTCACACAAAGCTTGCGCTTCATCTTCTGGTAATAGGTCTATTTTATTAAACACTAACCAGCGTGGCTTTTCAGCAAGCTTAGGGCTGTATTGGTGTAACTCGTTAATAATGGCAAACGCATTATCAACAGGGTTTGAACCATCAACAGGCATAACATCAATCACGTGTAACAATACACGACAACGCTCTAAATGCTTCAAAAAGCGAATACCTAGGCCTGCACCGTCTGAGGCACCTTCAATTAAACCCGGAATATCGGCTATTACAAACGATTTGTTAGCCTCTGGGCGTACAACCCCTAAATTAGGAATTAGCGTGGTAAACGGGTAATCAGCGACTTTTGGTTTTGCTGCCGATACACTGCGAATAAACGTTGATTTACCTGCATTTGGCAACCCTAATAGGCCTACATCGGCAAGTAGCATAAGCTCTAATTTAAGGTTACGAACTTCACCTGGTGTACCTAACGTTTTTTGACGTGGAGCACGGTTAGTACTTGATTTAAAACGTGCATTCCCCAAGCCATGGAAACCACCTTTTGCAACCACAATTTTTTGACCATGCTGCGTTAAATCGCCTAACGCCTCTTGAGTGTCAACGTCGGTAATACGTGTACCCACAGGTACTTTTACTACCAAGTCTTCGCCCTTTTTACCTGTACAGTTACGGCTTTGACCATTAGTACCACGCTCGGCACGGTGAAAACGCTCAAACTGGTAATCAATTAGGGTATTTAAGTTTTCATCAGCTTGTAGATAAACACTACCACCGTCTCCACCGTCACCGCCGTCCGGGCCACCGTCTGGTACATATTTTTCTCGACGGAAAGACACGACACCGCTGCCGCCGTCACCAGCTTCTGCGCGAATTTCTACTTCATCTACAAACTTCATGATTACTCACTTTAGGGATTGGCTTTAATTTAACTATTATATACCCAAGCCAACGTAAATGCAGGCTTGGGTATATATTTGACGTTTCTGAAAACAAAAAACCCCGCAAAGGCGGGGTTTTTTACTACCTTACTGATTACTCAGCTACGATAGTTACGTATTTACGGTTTAAAGGACCTTTTTGTTCAAATTGAACTTTACCATCTGCTTTTGCGAAGATAGTGTGGTCTTTACCGATACCTACGTTTGCGCCAGCGTGGAAACGAGTACCACGTTGACGAACAATGATGCTACCCGCTAGAACTGATTCGCCACCAAAACGCTTAACACCTAGGCGTTTGCTTTCTGAATCGCGACCGTTACGAGTACTACCAGCTGCTTTTTTATGTGCCATTTCTAAGTACCTCTAATTAAGCGCTAATGCCAGTGATTTTAACTTCAGTGAACCATTGACGATGGCCCATTTGCTTACGAGAATGCTTACGGCGTCTAAATTTAACAACCTTAATCTTCTCACCGCGACCATGTGAAACAACCTCAGCTGTTACTTTACCACCGTTTACGAACGGTACACCGATCTCGATTTTCTCACCATCAGCAACTAAAAGTACTGAATCAAATTCAACTGCTGCACCAGTTTCAACGTCTAATTTTTCAAGACGAATCGTTTGACCTTCAGTCACACGATGCTGTTTACCACCACTTTGGAAAACCGCGTACATAATTAACTCCGTCTGTGCGCCCTCAAATCGACGCAACTAAAATATTCTTCGATAGGGCGCGAAGTTTACGCTAATGCATAAAAACTAGCAAGCCTATTTTGTAATTAAAATGAATAAAAAGTAGCTGCATTGAGAGCAATTCAATATTTCCCCCATTTTATATTAAATTGCCCTGTTGCCAAGCGCTTTTTAGTGCAAAGACAAAATAAATTTACGTGTCGCTATGCCTACTCCAGAACCTATTGACTGCGCAATAAATAGTCGCCCTTTGAGTGTGAAATATACAATTAAATACCCTAATTAAGCGCTAATTAAGGTTTTTAACTCGGTTTTTTTAATGAATCGTCACAAAATATCGAGCTAGTGCTTTTTTTGTTGTACAATCGGCGCCGTTCACACATAAAAATTGGCTCGGAGATCAATGGATATAAAAGCTATCCAGGCGTTAATCGAAAGCGATATGAATGACGTCAATCAACTTATACACGCGCAAATGCGCTCAGATGTGGCGTTAGTCAATCAACTTGGTTTGTACATCGTTAACAGCGGCGGCAAACGCGTACGCCCGATGCTGGCAATATTGGCAGCAAGAGCTTTGGGTTACCAAGGTAAAGATCACATTACTTTGGCAACGATTGTTGAATTTATTCATACTGCAACACTATTACATGATGATGTTGTTGATGAATCTAACCTGCGCCGTGGTACACCGACTGCAAATGCCGAGTTTGGTAATGCTGCCAGCGTGCTGGTTGGGGATTTTATTTACACCCGCTCGTTTCAACTTATGGTGGGGCTTGGCAAAATGCAAATTATGCAAGTGCTTGCTGATGCCACCAACGTGATTGCTGAGGGTGAAGTATTGCAACTTATGAATTGCAACGACCCTAATACCACCGAAGCAAGTTACATGCAGGTTATTTACTCTAAAACGGCTAAATTATTTGAAGCCGCTACAGGGCTTGCAGCTATTATTACCGAGCAAGATAACAGTGTGTTAGATGCGCTTAATTTATATGGTATGCACTTAGGTACTGCTTTTCAGTTAGTTGATGACGTGCTTGATTACAACGCAGACGCTGAACAATTAGGTAAAAATATTGGTGATGATTTAGCAGAAGGTAAGCCAACCTTGCCGCTAATATATGCGATGAAGCACGGCAGTGATCAGCAAAGAGCCCTTATTCGTGATGCCATTGAGCATTGCAATGGTATGGATAACCTTGAGGCTATTTTAACGGCACTTAAACAAACCAACGCACTTGAATTTACAATGCAAAAGGCGCAGCAAGAAGCAGACAAGGCCATTGCCTGTTTAGACTTTTTAGCAGAGTCGCAGTACAAGCAAGCGTTAATCAGCTTAGCGCGTATAGCTGTAGAGCGAGATCACTAACTTTGCAGCCTCCCTTAATTAGTATTTAAGGGCCATAATTTTCGAGCAATAAAAAAGCCTGCATAAGCAGGCTTTTTTGTGCATAACTTGGCTATTACGCCATGAAATCAACACCTTCTTTGATGTCTTTTTTCAGCGTTTCAAGCATGTCGTTTTTAGCTTTTTCTTCAAATGCGCTTAGCTCGCCGTAAGAAAGGATTTCTTCTACGCCGTTTGTGCCTAAACGTACTGGGTGAGCAAAGTACTCTGCATCGCCATTTTCAACAGCAACGTATGCGTAATCTACTACGTCTTCACCTTGTAGGCCTTTAACTAAAGACATACAAAAACGTGCTGCAGCAGCACCCATAGATAATGTAGCTGAACCACCGCCCGCTTTAGCATTTACTACTTCAGTACCTGCATTTTGGATGCGTGGAGTAAGTGTAGCTACTTCTTCTTCAGTGAAGCTTACGCCTTCAACTTGAGAAAGTAGAGGAAGAATAGTTGTGCCAGAGTGGCCACCAATTACTGGTACTTTAACAGTTGCTACGTCTACGCCTTTAAGCTCAGCAACAAATGCTTCTGAACGAATTACGTCAAGCGTAGTGATACCGAATACGCGCTTAGCGTCGTAAGTACCTGCTTTTTTGAATACTTCAGCAACAATTGGCACAGTGCCGTTTACTGGGTTAGTGATAACACCCACTAACGCTTTAGGACAGCTAGCAACAATGCCTTCTGCTAATGTTTTGATGATACCTGCGTTTACGTTAAATAAATCCGCACGATCCATACCTGGTTTACGTGGCATACCCGCTGGGATAAGTACGATATCACACCCTTCAAGCGCTTTATTTAAATCGTCTGCGCCAAAACCTGCTACTTTAACATCTGTAGGGATGTGAGATAGGTCAACCGCAACACCTGGTACAACTGGTGCAACATCGTAAAGTGATAATTCAGAACCAGCTGGTAAGCCTGTTTTTAATAATAAAGACAACGCTTGACCGATACCGCCTGCAGCACCTAATACAGCAACTTTCATTGGAATTCTCCGTAATTTGAGGTAGGAAATATTTGTGGCTCTTAAGATAATGAAATTAGCGACTAAAAACAAATTTATCCTGCTTATTTCAGGTATATTTTCGACCATAGTTGTAAACTTTGTTGGTTTATCGCAGCAAACTGGCAAGTTAACTAAACAACTGCTGCATAATTATTCATTTTTGTGTAGAATTTGCATTATAAATAACAAAAATGAATAAAGACTATGCAACCACAAGACAAACAAGAAGCGCTGGTAAAAGCGTTTAAAGCACTTTTAAAAGAAGAGAACTTTGGCTCGCAAGGCGAAATAGTCGAAGCATTAAAAGAGCAAGGCTTTGACAATATAAGCCAAAGTAAGGTGTCGCGCATGCTTAGCAAGTTTGGCGCTGTGCGTACCCGTAATGCTAAACAAGAAATGGTTTATTGCCTACCCGCAGAAATGGGCGTACCGACTGCTAAAAGCCCACTACGTCAGCTTGTTATTGATATTATGCATAACGAAATGATGATTATTATAACCACCAGCCCAGGCGCTGCGCAGTTAATTGCCCGCTTATTAGACTCACTAGGCAAAGCGGATGGTGTATTGGGCACAATTGCCGGAGATGACACTATTTTTATTGCCCCAGCAAAAATATCTGAAATAGACATTACACTAGAGCGCGTACGCATTTTATTTGATACGGTTTAAAGCTGTTTTAAAAAACTAACTGACGGCGCAAAAAACGCTGAGCCCATATCGGCTTGAGTAAAATCAAGCCAGTGGTCGTAACACTCCCCTTTTCCTATGCGGCTGTTAAGTACCTTTTCAAACGCACTTCCCGATGCAGAGCATGTAATACTTAGCATGCCTTGCTCGTAAACATCGCCATACGGCATGCTTTGGTTAAGCAGTATTGCTTGGCCGCTTTCATCTTTTAGCTCACTTCTAGTCGCGTGGCTCGTATCTACCTTAGGCTCAATTAAGGTGTTATCTAAACGTGTACGCCCCATAATATGCTCTTGCTCGCTTAGTGATAAATGCTGCCATACGCTCAGGTCATGCTTATAACGCTGTACATGAATATAGCTGCCTTGGTGTTCAAAGCTGTCGGGGTTATTAACCAGTGCCGTGATTCGTTTTTGGCGTCCATGTGGGGTGTCGCCTGCATAAATAAAGCCGTTAAAGTCTCGCCCATCTAAAAACCTAAAATTGCGAATTTGTTCAACCAGCTCTACATCGGGCGAAAACAACTTTAATATTTGCAATGCAAAAAGGTGATTAACATCTTCTCGGTCTGAGCGAATTTGTATGAATAAATCACATGGCTGTACGCGCATAACAAAATCACTGTGATTTATATTAGGAAAGCTTTGCAGCTCGCTTGGGATATATTCAGGTAGTATATGCGGCCAATATTGCGCGCCTATAGCCACCATGCAAGAGAGCATGGCTTCGGAGAACTGATCACTAAACTCTTCTTCAATTGCGCTTACGCGCTTAAGCTTTGCGCGCAATGACTCGTCTTGACCATCAAATACATTAAAAAATAAATGCAAACCGTGTAAGTTTGCTTCAGCACAAATCCCAGATTGCGCTTGCGCCATTGTTATTCCTTAGCTTTATAAAACACAGCGAATAACACATTTGTTATGATTCGAAAAAATTCACCGTGTGAGGTTTTATTTTTATTATAACCTGCTCATTTATTTCAAATGACTGGCCATATTGTGCGGCAACTTCAATCTCTTGCTCTGCAATTACAACAGTGTAAACATAAGCCGAGCCTATAAACCGACGGCTTAAAATGCTCACACCTTGAGGGTTATCGGCCTGCGTATTTTGCGCAAGCTCAATATGGTGTGGACGAATATACACCACCCCTTTTATTGCACTGTGCGTATGCTCATGCTGCGATTGCACGACACCAAAAGGCGTTGTGTATTCAGTTGCCGTTAACACTTCTGCGCCTAAGTATATGCCCTGACCCAGAAACTCTGCAACCTCCTTTGTCTTTGGCACGGCAAAAAGCTGCTCTGGTGTACCTTGTTGGGCTATTTTTCCTTGGTGCATAATGGCTAGCGTGTCTGAAAACGCAAAGGCTTCTTCTTTTGAGTGGCTAACAAATACCGCTGAAACCTGCTGCGCTTTAATAATGCGCCTAATATCAGCAATTAACTCAAAACGTACTTGTGTATCTATGTTCGAAAAAGGCTCATCAAGAAGCAATAAACTAGGCTTATAAGCCAAAGCCCGCGCAATAGCCACGCGTTGCTGCTGGCCACCCGAGAGCTGATGAGGGTAGCGTTTTGCACACCCCGTTAAATGCACTAGCTCTAGCATTTCCTCTACCCGTTGCTGTTTTTGCGCTTTGCTTATTTTACCCAGCCCAAACGCAATATTATCGGCCACACTGAGGTGCGGAAACAGGGCATAATCTTGAAACATCATCCCTATATTACGATGCTCTGGTGATACAAATGTATGCTTGTCGCTTACACATTTGCCATCTATAAATACACTACCTTCATTTATTTCAATAAGGCCAGCAATTGCTTTTAAGGTGGTTGTTTTACCGCAGCCGCTGGCTCCGAGCAAACACACAATTTCGTCTTGACCCACCGTTAAATCTAAATTGTGTAGCACGTGCGTGCCACTGTAGTGATAATCCACACCTTGTAAATTTAAACGGCTCATTTAACTGCGTTGCTCCATAGAACGATTAATAAAATACAAAGGGATCAATCCAACCAAAACAATAAATAAAGCGGAAATAGAGGCAAGCTCAAGCTGCTCATCGCTCACATATTGAAATACATGTGTGGCTAAACTTTCAAAGTCAAAAGGCCTTAATAGTAATGCGGCAGGCAGCTCTTTCATACACTCAATAAATACAAGCAATGCAGCTGTTAAAAGACCTCGACGTAATAAAGGAAGGTGCACTAAGCGCAGTGTTTGCCCTTGGCTTTTACCCATAGATTGGCTAGCCATATCCAGTGATGGACTAATACGTACAAAGCTCGATTCTATAGCACCGTGCGCAATGGCATAAAAGCGCACTAAGTAAGCCACTATAATAGTGACAATGCTGCCGGTTAGTAATAAACCTATATCTAGGTTGTAGCTCTCAAGGGCTGTATTTATTGAGTTTTCTAATACGCTCAGCGGTAATAACACAGCAATAGCCAGTACCGTACCTGGCAGTGCATAGCCGGTGCTCGCTAAACGACCAGGTATTAAAGAATAGCCTTGCTTTGCCACTCGCTGATAAAAAACGATTAGTGTAGCGAGTATTATGCTGGCTACGCTTACAATAATAGCTACTTTTAAACTTTGCCACGCGTAACTAAAAAATGCCGTGTTCCACGCTTTATCAAAGTAAGTTATTGCATAATTTAGCAATACCAACATAGGTATAATAAAAGCAATGAGCAAAATAACACTGCAAAATGACGTAGCCAGCCATGCATGTTTACCTTTAAGTTTGTATAACGACTCGCTATTAACACCTGATTGACGCTCAAACACGGCTTGGTTACGCCGGCTAAAGCGCTCCGCCATTAAAGCTAAAAACAGCAGTAACAGCATAACGCCCGATATTTTCGCTGCAGCCGTGAGTGAGTAATAACCAAACCATGTATCGTACACTGCGGTGGTTAAAGTGCTCACTGCAAAGTAACTTACCGTTGCATAGTCGGCCATGGTTTCCATGCTTATGAGCGCAAGGGCTGCCACAATTGAGCCACGAGAAAGCACTATACTTACCTTAAAAAAGCTTTGCCAAGGCGATAAACCCATTAATTGACTAGCTTGCACGAGCTTAAATGACTGCTCTCGCAGTGCGGTTTTAAAAATTAAAAATAAATACGGATACAGCACAAGTGCGATCATCACCATAGCGCCGGGCAAAGTGCGAATATCAAAAAACCAATAATCCGTTGGCGAGTGCCAATCCAACCAGTCTCTTAGGGCTATTTGCACAGGGCCAGCGTAATCTAGCAAATCGGTATACACATAAGCTATTAAATAGGTAGGCATTGCAAGGGGCAGCATAAGCGCCCATTCAAATTGCTTTTTCCCGGGGAAGGAGCAATACGCACTGAGCCAGCCAAGCGGTAGCGCAATTGCACAGCTAAGCAGGCATACGCCAAAAATAAGCAGTACGGTGTTAGTAATATAATCCCACAGCACGGTATCCCACAGATGAGAAAATACCTCTGAGTCGCCTTGTAAAGATTCATAAATCAGAAAAAACAGCGGGGCCGACAATAAAAGCCCTGTCGACCAAGCAAAGAGCTGCCATTTAGACAGCTTAAATATAAAATTCATTAAAGGTCGAACTTCACCTCATCTATTAGCTTAAGGGCTAACGGACGATATTTACTGATCTCATCAAGTGCTAGGCCATCTTCTTCAAAGCTCCCCCAAGAGGCCACTAAACTTGATAGCTTAACGCCTTGCTTAACCGGGTACTCCATATTTACAGATGCATACATATTTTGTGCTTTGGTTTCGCTCATAAACTCAATAAGCTTAAGGGCATTATCAGGATTTTTTGCATATTTAGTAATGACAGCACCCGAAACATTTATGTGTGAACCGCGATTTTGCTGATTAGGAAAATTAATATAAACAGACTCAGCCCACGCTTTTTGCTCGTCGTCTTGAAGCATTTTGCCAAGGTAGTAGCTATTACCTAAAGCAAGATTACACAAACCTTCTTTTACCGCTTTTACTTGCGCGCGATCGTTACCTTGTGGCTTACGTGCTAAATTAGCTTTAACACCTTCTAACCATGTTTTAGTTTTTTCCTCGCCGTGATGAGCAATCATCGAAGCAACTAAGCCAAGGTTATAAGGATGCTTGCCAGAGCGTGTACAAATTTGTCCTTTATACTGTGGGTTAGCCAAATCTTCGTAGGTGAGTTCAGGTAATGCACCTAGGCGCTCTTTTGATGAATACACATTACGAACCCGCTTAGTTAATGCCACCCACTGCCCGTCGCTATCTCTATACGACGCAGGAATATTGCTTTTAATGCGATCACTTTTAATACTTTGCGTTAAATTGAGATCTTCTAGCTGAATAAGCGCACTAAAATTAGATGTTAATACTAAATCGGCTTTACTGTGTTTTCCTTCACGCTTAACACGCTCTATTAACCCTTTTTTTGCAAAAACCACATTCGTTTTAATGCCTGTTTGCTTAGTGAAGTCAGTTAAAATAGGTTGAATTAAAAACGGTTGACGAAAAGAGTAAATATTAACAACATCGCTCGCAAACGCAGGCGAAGCGCTAATAATACAAGTAAGTATAGCCAGTGCAGTTCTCATATCAATTTACCTAAATAGTAATTATTTACAGGGGATTTTATCGTGATAAGTGAAAATATACACTCTTTACATAAATGTAAATAAGTAATTAATGACCAAAAGGGAAATACCGCGTAAGACATCTCTTACAGAGCTGACAGCTAATGAGTAAAAAAACCTATAACAACCCAGAAAAACCAACATAAGCTGTTGTTTTTATTTTACTTGTTATAAACACTCATTTTTTATAAGTAAATCTATAGCCGTTTTAACCTATTTTAGTTGCACCAGCACGCTACAATTACTACATCAACCAAGCAGTGATGCTTATCGAGTAAAAGGAAATGGACTGCTTACTCGAACAACCAATGATTAGGTTACTACGGACAACACGGAAATTAGGACAGGCTCAGGATGAGTATCGCAATGGATTGTTGCACAAAGGAACGTATCAGGACGATACAGCAAGGATAACAACAGCGGATAGTTGTTTAACAGGATGTGATAGGAATTAAATGGACAGGCCCTTGAGGCAACACAATGGAATTGTAAATTAATGGACTGCACTAGGATGTGCCAAAAGGAATAGGTAATAGTTTTTACCACTACAGGATGTACAGGGATTTAAAGGAGATAGGCCCGGATAGCCTAAATTACATAGAACTAAAAAGTAATATCGTAATCACATGGATAAGTAAAAATTGGAGTTGATTAAGTTCAATTGCAGGATGCAAAATTAGAAGATTCCGCAAGCGCGCCTAGAGATAGAGCGCGCTTTTCTTTGCCTAAAATTAAGTTACTGTGGCCTGCCCTTATTTCGCTTACCAAGTAAGTACGCATCACGAAATTTTATAAAGTGCTGTTCAAGCTTTAAGGCGGCATCTTGCTCACCTGCGAGCGCTAACACCATAATGCCTACCTCAGCAGTGCCTAACTGGTATGCGTGAGGTGCAACGCGTAAACGGTAATCTGATAGTTTATCAGCGGTGATCGACAACACCGGTAAATTATCTAGATACGGGCTTTTGCGGATCATTTTTTTAGCTTCGCGCCAGGTGCCATCTAAAAATATAAATAATGGCTTTTTGCCAGGTTCAATGTTTACTTCGGTAGTTGCCCTGCCCGGCTCTACATCTTCAGCTGGAAATATCACCATAGGTTGATAATCAGCGTTGTTTAATAAAGCTAATAGCTCAGCGCTTGGCTCTGTTCTGTCCCATCTAAATGCATAGTTGTCAGGGACTATTTCAGCAATTAAACGCCCTGTGTTTGACGGTTTAAAGCTTTCATTATGATACATTAATAAACACACGCCAGCATCGCACTGCGCCTGTTCTACACCCTCACATATACAGTAATGCTTAGCAATTAAACACTGCTCACAGCGATCCATTTTGCCGCCACGGGCATTAAATTCGCGGCGCGATTCGCTGATTTGCTGAGCTCGCAAAACTAATACTGAGTTATGTTGGGGATTTTTCAAGGGGGCTATTACCTAAAATTTGTTCGGCGCGTATTGTAGCTAAAATAAAAGGGAATAGATATCAGCTATCAGCTATCAGCTATCAGCTATCAGCTATCAGCTATCAGCTATCAGCTATCAGCTATCAGCTATCAGCTATCAGCTATCAGCTATCAGCTATCAGCTATCAGCTATCAGCTATCAGCTATCAGCT